>NZ_JBGOGX010000028.1:0-72190 GCF_054788455.1 Pseudomonas sp. ZL2
AATTCCGAAACCCCTATCTGCGTATGCAGGTAGGGGTTTTGTCTTTCTGGCATTTGCCACTGTGGGAGCGGCGGTGCGATGCCTCGACTTGTCCCGCGATCCCCTTCTGTCAGCCACATCGCATCGCGGGGCAAGCCCGCTCCCACAGTAGCTTCAGACCCGCCTGACTGTCTTATCTAGCCGAGTGTCCGCTTAACTGGCGTCCCTCCCATAACGATAAGAAGGCCAACGCCCATGTCTGCAAATGCCGCCCCGATCAGTCCCGCCCGCGTCGCAGTCATCCAGTTCGACCCGCAGGTGGGTCTTGAACACTGCGACAACAACCTCTGCCATGGCCTGCAGCTCGCCGAACAAGCGGTTCGTGAGGGCGCCAATCTGATAGTCCTGCCTGAACTGACCAACACCGGCTACAGCTTCAATACCCGCGCCGAAGCCTGGGCTCACGCCGAAGCTCTGGCGGACGGCCCTAGCCTGAACAACTGGGGACGGACCGACCTCTACGGCTCGATGCTCGGTTATGACCTGCACCCAGCCTTGCCGCGCTAAGGAGGGGGGATGGACAACTCAATCGAAACCTCCCGTTCCACCTTCTGGCCTTTGCTGTTGTTGTGCCTGACGGTGTCGTTGGTCACCACGGTGCTGCTTGAAGTTATCAGCGGCCGCGCCGACGCCTGGATTGGCCAGTGGCCAGACTATGCGCACATGATGGCCAATCTTGGCGAGCCCTTGGCGCGTTTGCGCTGGGTCATCGGTGATATCAGTGAAGCGGCCTTCTACAAGCATGAGTTGCCGGCACTGGGCTTGCTGGCGGGCGCGGCCCTGGCTCATTGGGCCAACCGCAACGGCAAGCGTTGGCAAGGCTTCGCCATCTGTTACGGCACGGGCTTGTGGCCGTGGCTGGTGACCAGTTCGCTGCTGGGGTTGTGGTTCAGCCATACGCTATGGGGCTGGACCTTGAACAGTGGCATCTGGCAACCAACCTTCGTGGCTTTCGTTTCGCTGCCGGCGGCCATGGTGCTGGTGTTCGGTGCGGGCTGGAAGGTGGCTTTCAATGGCGCGCTGATGGGCGCTTTGCTGGTAACGCCAGCCAGCCTGCTATTGGTCAACTACCTGTGCTATCCCTTGAAGCTGCCAGTGGTAGTCGGCAATGTCGGCGGCATGGCGGTTGCCAGTGTCCTGGCGTTCATCTTGATCCGCCGATTTCCGCTGCTGGTGAGGTCAACCGCGTCGGGCTACACCCCACAAGCGCTCGGCCAGATCCAAACCGATTACGGCATCACCTGGACGTTGCGCCGGGTGCTGGCCGACTTCAGTGAAGCACCGTTCTTCGGCAATGAACTGGCGAGCCTCGGCTTGTTGCTGGGCGTATTGCTGGCCTACATCCTGTCACCCACTGGCCCTGCGTACGGCTCACAGCTGGTAGTGGAAATAGTGGCAGGGCAAGCACTGGCATCCTTTGTCGGCGTGCTGATCTGGCGTAGGCAGTGGATGCGCCAGGGCTGGTATCCAACCTATATCCCGATCGTCTCAGTTGTCCCGGCCGCCGTGCTGACCTTCGGCGGCAACTGGCAGGTGATCGGGCTCAGTGCGGTCTTGGGAGCCCTTGTGGCTCCACCGTTGGCGGCCTCTATCAGCCAGCGCCTGCCAAGTCATATGCATGGTTTCATCGGTAATGTGCTGTCTATGGCTATTTCCACTTTGCTAGTTCTCCCCTTCATCAGCCTGGTTGCAGGAGGTGACGCATGACCCTGCCCACACTAGCCATAGGAACCCTCGGCGGTACCCTCAGCATGCTCCAGGCAGCAGCTGGCGAAGGTGTCACTCCGGGCCTGGACAGCACGCAGATGCTGGCCGACGCGCCGCAGCTTGCAAGCCTTGCGCGCATCTCGGCGAAAACCCTGCAGATGCTGCCCAGTGCATCGTTGTCGTTCATTCAACTGATCGATGTCTTGTACTGGGCCAAAGCCCAGGTGGAAGAGGGCGCACACGCTGTGGTGCTGACCCAGGGCACAGATACCCTGGAGGAAGTGGCGTACTTTCTCGAACTGCTCTGGCCCTTTGACGCGCCATTGATCCTGACCGGCGCCATGCGTGCGGCCAGCGAGCCCGGCGCCGATGGCCCGGCCAATCTGCTGGCGGCGGTGCAGGTGGCGCTGGATTCGCAGAGTCGTGGACGAGGCGTGCTGGTGGTGATCAATGATCAGATCCACGCCGCTGAACATGTGCGCAAAACCGAGAGCCTGGCTATGGCCGCATTCAGCTCACCGCACTTCGGCTGCGAAGGGTTGGTGATCGAGGGGCGCGCCTGCTATCTGAAGCCCGCCAGGCCTCGCCATCCCTTGCCCGAACCCTGGCGCCTGGATCAGCGTGTGGCGTTGCTGGAGGCTGATTTCGCCGCAGATACCCTGCTGCTCGAGCAAGTCGCCGGCCTGGGTTACGAAGGCCTGGTGATCGCCGGCTTTGGCGCCGGGCACGTGCCGGCAGCATGGGCCAAATGCGTGGGATACATCGTCACGAGAATGCCGGTCATTGTCGCCTCGCGAACCGGCTCCGGTCCTACGGCGCGCCACACCTATGGCTTCGAGGGTGGGGAAATGGACCTGCAACGCAAGGGCGCGCTGATGGCGGGGTTCTTGTGCCCGCGCAAATGCCGGGTATTGTTGTGGGTGCTGATCGGCTGCGGGATGGATGATGAACTGGAGCACTGGCTGGCGGAGTATCGTCAGCCGCGGTGAAGGTAAGATCACGTGGGGCCGGGTGTCGGCCCCACGTGTCCTCGCAAGGGCGCTTAGACGAACCGCTGAGGCACTACGCCGCGGGGCAGGCGGTTGCTGCCGGGCAGGGCGCTCAGGCGTGCACGCCAGCTGGCCTTGAAGCAGAACGTGCTGGGGCTGGGGCTGGCCTTGGCCATGCGTTGTTTACGCAGCTCTGCCAGGGACGGGGTGGATTTCTTGGCCGACGCAGGCGATTCCGTCTTGACCAGGGACCGCTGACACGACTTGCAGGAAACCTGGTCAGGGGTGGAGGTGCTGGTGAGGTTGTTACCGGCGCGACCGCAAGCGACTGCGTCGCCGCTGGTTGAGTAGTGCATTACCAAGCTGTACATCTCCAAACATATGAACAAAAGCCCCCTATTTTCGCACAGGTTGGCGGCGGATGCGGCGCCATCGTCAACGTCATGCTGGAGGCTTGAGTCAGAAGGTTGGAGAACAGCGTTGTTTACAGGGGAGAAATGGTACCGAGTGCGCCAATCGCAATGGCCAGCACCAGAAACCCTACGACGAAGAATGCAAGCTTACCCATTGAGCGCTCCAGATAGAGGTTTTGCGGTGCAGCGCCAGGCCGCACCCGCGAAATACGCCCGGTAGAGCGGGGCGCAGGCGTATTTTCGCTCTGGCGCTGTTACCGAAACAGATGCAGATGGCGCTGCAAAATACGGATCAGATTCAGCTGGAGCGCTGCAATTCAACGCCGCCAGGCACCTTCGGGCACTTCAACCTCACGCTCGGCTTGCGCCAGGGCCAGCTTCAAGCCCTCTACATCAAAGGGGATGCAGTAAGCCGGCTTGGCCCGTTCGAACCGCCAGCTTTCATCCAGGCCTCCGGCATCGACGGCGTCGTAGCCCAGATCGTCGAGCAACTTGCTCACCGCTGACTTCGCTTCATCATCATCGCCGGCAATAGGCAGGGCACGCCGATCTGCCGCACCCCTGACACGTGCGTCTTTCTCCAGGTCCTGGGCAAGGATTGCATTGAACACCTTCACCACCCGCGAACCCGGCAGGTGCTCGGCAAGCAGGCGACTGGTCGTAGTCTCGAAGCGCTCCAGCGGGGGAAACTGACCGTCGCGGTCCGGGTAGTAGTTGTTGGCGTCCATGACGATCTTGCCCTCCAGCCACTGCGCGGGCACGCTGCGGTAGTGCGCGAAGGGAATCGCCACCAGTACCAGCTCAGCAAACCGCGCCGCATCGTCTGCACTGCCCACCTCGCAGCCCAGAATGCCGCTGCGCACGCTGCTCATGGTCTGCGGCCCACGTGAGTTACTGAGCATCACCTCATGCCCGGCTGCCAGCGCCAGCTGCGCTACTGCCCGACCGATAAAACCTGCCCCGATAATGCCGATACGCATGTCCTTGCTCCGTTGCGTGATAGGAGCGTTTATGATGATTGGCAACCGGATGGAGATAAATTAGCGGTCTGGATCAAGTATCGTTACCAGGAGTGTTGAATGATGGATCGCCTGACTAGCATGGGCGCCTTTGTGATGGCGGCCGAAGCGGGCTCCTACGCCAGTGCAGCGCTGCGTCTGGGCATGTCGCCACAGATGGTCGCCAAGCATGTAGCTGCCCTGGAGCAACGCCTGGGCGCGCGCCTGCTCAACCGCACAACCCGCCGCCAGAGCCTGACCGAGCTTGGCAGCGCCTACTACGAGCGTTGCAAACACATCCTCAGCGAGGCGCAGGCGGCCGACTCCCTGGCGCAGATCATGAACGAAACGCCCCGTGGCAAGCTGAAGGTCAGTGCGCCGGTCACCTTCGGCTCCTACAGCCTGATGCCGCTGGTGACCGACTTTCTGCGCCAGTACCCCGAGGTCGAGATCGACCTGCACCTGACCGACCGCTTCGTCGACCTGGTAGAGGAGGGCTTCGAAGTGGCATTTCGCATCGGCCCCCTGGGCACCTCCAGCCTGACCGCCAGGCCGCTTGCGCCCTACCGGCTGGTGACCTGCGCATCGCCGCGCTACCTGGCCGCCCACGGCACCCCACGAACGCCAGCCGACCTCGAACAGCACGAATGCCTGGGCTACGCCTACTGGTCGCGCCCAGCCGACCGTGAATGGCAATTCGTCCAGGGCGATACGCTGCACAAGGTGCAGGTCGCCAGCCGTTTGCAGGTCAACGAGAGCAGGGCGCTGATGTCAGCGGCGCTGGATGGCTTCGGGATTGTGCTGGGGCCGGAAGACTTTCTGCGCCCGGCGCTGCAAAGTGGCGAGCTGGTGCGGGTGCTGGCTGACTACCAGCCGCCGAGCCGGCAGATGCATTTGCTCTATACGGCAAGCCGTCAGCGCACGGCCAAGCTTCGGTGCTTTGTCGAGACTGTACTTGGGCGTTTCGCTGAGGCTTGAGCAGGACAAATAAAAAAGGCTGCCTAGCGGCAGCCTTTTCTTGTAGAACATGAACGGGGAAATCAATCCCAGCTCAACGCCCCACCGGTCTGATACTCAATCACCCGAGTCTCGAAGAAGTTCTTCTCTTTCTTCAAGTCCATGATCTCGCTCATCCATGGGAACGGGTTGGTGGTACCTGGGTACTCTTCCTTCAGGCCGATCTGCGACAGGCGACGGTTGGCGATGAACTTGAGGTAGTCCTCCATCATCGCTGCGTTCATGCCCAGCACGCCGCGAGGCATGGTGTCGCGGGCGTATTCGATTTCCAGCTGGGTGCCCTGCAGGATCATCTGCGAGGCTTCTTCCTTCATTTCGGCATCCCACAGGTGCGGGTTTTCGATCTTGATCTGGTTGATCACGTCGATACCGAAGTTCAGGTGCATGGATTCGTCACGCAGGATGTACTGGAACTGCTCGGCAACGCCGGTCATCTTGTTGCGACGACCCATGGACAGGATCTGGGTGAAGCCGCAGTAGAAGAAGATGCCTTCCAGGACGCAGTAGTAGGCGATCAGGTTGCGCAGCAGCTCTTTGTCGGTCTCGACGGTACCGGTGTTGAATTCCGGGTCGGAGATCGCGCGGGTGTAGCTCAGGCCCCAGGCGGCTTTTTTAGCGACCGACGGGATCTCGTGGTACATGTTGAAGATCTCGCCTTCATCCATGCCCAGCGATTCGATGCAGTACTGGTAGGCGTGGGTGTGGATCGCCTCTTCGAACGCCTGGCGCAGGATGTACTGGCGGCACTCGGGGTTGGTGATCAGGCGGTACACGGCCAGGGCCAGGTTGTTGGCAACCAGGGAGTCGGCGGTGGAGAAGAAGCCCAGGTTGCGCATGACGATACGACGCTCGTCGTCGGTCAGGCCTTCCGGGTTTTTCCACAGGGCGATGTCCGCGGTCATGTTGACCTCTTGCGGCATCCAGTGGTTGGCGCAACCGTCCAGGTACTTCTGCCAGGCCCAGTCGTACTTGAAAGGCACCAGCTGGTTGAGGTCGGCGCGGCAGTTGATCATGCGCTTTTCGTCAACCGCGACACGGGCAGCGGAACCTTCCAGCTCAGCCAGGCCTTCGGCGATGTCGAGTTGGTCCAGGGCAGCCTTGGCGCGTTTGACCGCTTCGGAGTCTTCGGCAGTTACGGCGCGAGCTTCCAGGGCAGCAACACCGCCGGCGTTGTCGAGCTTGTCGATGCCTGCGGCAGCAGCTTGAGTGGCGGTAGTGCCTTTGGCGGCTTCTTCGCCTTCGTCTTTATCGAATTCGTCCCAGCTCAGCATGGTGGGTCTCCTGCTTGAGGGCCATATCAGTATGGCCGGTGGATCTTGGTTGCGGTGCTTGCGGTTGGTACTGCGGTGCACGCAAAAACTTGGAATGCTTCCCGGGGCTGAGGCCCTCGGGGGAGGTCGGGGTGGCCCCGACCTTGTTGTTCGGCCTGGCGAAGAGGGCGGCAGGGCCGGCCCTATCGCTGGCAAAGCCAGCTCCCACAGGAGAGCTGGCCAGCCTTCAGGCGCTTATTGGCAGGCTTCGCAATCCGGCTCGTCGATCGCGCAAGCCTTCGGTACCGGAGCAGGGCCGGCTGGCGCTGCTTGTACCGGGGCGCTGTCGCCACCGCTGGAAACGGCGTTGAGCTTGCCGGTGTTGATGGTCGACTTCTCGGTGCTGGTCGCGGCCAGGGCACGGAGGTAGTAGGTGGTTTTCAGACCACGGTACCAGGCCATGCGGTAGGTCACGTCGAGCTTCTTGCCCGAAGCGCCGGCGATGTACAGGTTCAGCGATTGAGCCTGGTCGATCCACTTCTGACGACGGCTGGCGGCGTCGACGATCCACTTGGTTTCCACTTCGAAGGCAGTCGCGTAGAGGTCTTTGAGCTCTTGCGGGATGCGCTCGATCTGCTGCACCGAACCGTCGTAGTACTTCAGGTCGTTGATCATGACCGAGTCCCACAGGCCGCGGGCTTTCAGGTCGCGAACCAGGTACGGGTTGATCACGGTGAATTCGCCCGAGAGGTTCGATTTCACGTACAGGTTCTGGTAGGTCGGCTCGATGGACTGCGATACGCCGGTGATGTTGGCGATGGTCGCGGTCGGCGCGATGGCCATGATGTTCGAGTTACGAATACCTTTTTGTACACGGGCACGCACCGGTGCCCAGTCCAGGGTCTCGTTCAGGTCGACGTCGATGTACTTCTGGCCACGGGCTTCGATCAGGATCTGTTGCGAATCCAGCGGCAGGATGCCTTTGGACCACAGCGAGCCCTGGAAGGTCTCGTAGGCGCCACGCTCGTCGGCCAGGTCACAGGAAGCCTGGATGGCGAAGTAGCTGACCGCTTCCATCGACTTGTCGGCGAACTCGACGGCAGCGTCGGAGCCATAAGCGATGTGCTGCAGGTACAGCGCGTCCTGGAAGCCCATGATGCCCAGGCCGACCGGACGGTGCTTGAAGTTCGAGTTACGCGCTTGCGGCACCGAGTAGTAGTTGATGTCGATCACGTTGTCGAGCATGCGCACGGCGGTGTTGACGGTGCGTTGCAGCTTGGTGGTGTCCAGCTTGCCATCGACGATGTGGTTCGGCAGGTTGATCGAGCCCAGGTTGCAGACCGCGATCTCGTCCTTGTTGGTGTTCAGGGTGATCTCGGTGCACAGGTTCGAGCTGTGGACCACGCCCACGTGCTGCTGCGGCGAACGCAGGTTGCACGGATCCTTGAAGGTCAGCCATGGGTGGCCGGTCTCGAACAGCATCGAGAGCATCTTGCGCCACAGGTCTTTGGCCTGGATGGTCTTGAACACCTTGATCTTGTTGTACTCGGTCAGGGCTTCGTAGTACTCGTAGCGCTCTTCGAAGGCCTTGCCGGTCAGGTCGTGCAGGTCTGGCACTTCCGATGGCGAGAACAGGGTCCACTTGCCGTCATCGAAGACGCGCTTCATGAACAGGTCAGGGATCCAGTTGGCGGTGTTCATGTCGTGGGTACGACGACGGTCATCACCGGTGTTCTTGCGCAGCTCGATGAATTCTTCGATGTCCAGGTGCCAGGTTTCCAGGTAGGCACAGACAGCGCCCTTGCGCTTGCCACCCTGGTTAACGGCGACGGCGGTGTCGTTGACCACTTTCAGGAAAGGTACGACGCCCTGGGATTTACCGTTGGTGCCCTTGATGTAGGAGCCCAGTGCGCGCACAGGGGTCCAGTCGTTGCCCAGGCCACCGGCGAATTTCGACAGCATGGCGTTGTCGTGGATCGCGTGGTAGATGCCCGACAGGTCGTCCGGCACGGTGGTCAGGTAGCAGCTCGACAGCTGTGGACGCAGGGTACCGGCGTTGAACAGGGTCGGGGTCGAAGCCATGTAGTCGAACGACGACAACAGGTTGTAGAACTCGATGGCACGGGCTTCTTTTTCTTTCTCTTCCAGCGCCAGGCCCATGGCCACGCGCATGAAGAACACCTGAGGCAGCTCGAAGCGTACGCCATCCTTGTGGATGAAGTAGCGGTCGTACAGGGTCTGCAGGCCCAGGTAGGTGAATTGCTGGTCACGCTCGTGGTTGATCGCCTTGCCCAGTTTTTCCAGGTCGAAGTCGGCCAGGGCAGGGTTCAGCAGTTCGAACTCGACACCCTTGGCGATGTAGGCAGGCAGGGCCTTGGCGTACAGGTCGGCCATCTCGTGGTGGGTGGCGCTGTCGGCAACTTCGAGGAAACCCAGGCCTTCGGCGCGCAGGGTGTCCATCAGCAGGCGGGCGGTGACGAACGAGTAGTTCGGCTCACGCTCGACCAGGGTGCGGGCGGTCATCACCAGGGCGGTGTTGACGTCGGTGATGGCCACGCCGTCGTAGAGGTTCTTCAGGGTTTCGCGCTGGATCAGCTCGCCATCGACTTCGGCCAGGCCTTCGCAGGCTTCGCTGATGATGGTGTTCAGGCGGTTCATGTCCAGCGGCGCCAGGCTGCCGTCGGCCAGGGTGATGCGGATGCTTGGGTGCGGCTGGACGCCGGCGTCTTCGGCGTGGCCACGGGTGGCACGCTCCTTGGCACGCTGGTCGCGGTAGATCACGTAGTCACGGGCGACTTTCTGCTCGCCGGCACGCATCAGGGCCAGTTCGACCTGGTCCTGGATTTCTTCGATGTGGATGGTGCCGCCCGAAGGCATGCGACGCTTGAAGGTCGCGGTGACCTGTTCGGTCAGGCGGGCAACGGTGTCGTGGATGCGCGACGAGGCGGCAGCGGTGCCGCCTTCAACTGCGAGGAACGCTTTGGTGATGGCCACGGTGATCTTGTCATCGGTGTAGGCGACGACAGTGCCGTTACGCTTGATCACGCGCAGTTGGCCCGGGGCGGTGGCAGCCAGATCCTGGTTCGAATCAGCGGCCTGCGGCGCCTTGGCCTGCGGGTTCTCGCGAGTTGTGTCGGTTTGCATGGGTGTCTCCACGTTCTCTAAGTATGTTTAGGCGCTTGGTGAGCGCCAACCGTTCCGTCCGAAAGCTCAACAACCGACCCCGAGGGCGCGCAGGAACGAGAGTTCCGGCATGCCGCACAGGTCGGGCATACTCACTTCGGGACAGTTCAGGAATTAGGGCAAATGCTTGCCGCTCCCTGGCCGAAGTCAAAGGTCTTGAATCTACGACTCAAAACTGTTGCTGTCGGGTGTGCCGTTGGCCTCACCCGTACCCGAAACAACACCCTCCAGGGGTTTGCACCGGTCGCCTCCGCAGGAGCGGTTTGGCTGCTGATCTCTTCTAAAGTTCAAGCAAAAAATCTACCCGTTGAGGGCTTGAGTTCTCTGCTTGACTTGTGCTTGGGATTTTCAGGAAACCCCAAGATGTAGTGTTTTGTTTCGCTGGGGATACAAGATAATGCGGTCTTGGGGGTAATGCAAGGTCGGGGTCTGTGGATAACTTGTGCGTATTTTGTGAGTGATTTCACTCAACCCCTTGTAGGCCGCGTCTTAGCGCGGCATGACCGGCTGTCACCGATTTTTTCGCAGGTCTTAAGGCCGCAGGCCGATTTTGCGGGCGCGAACCCTATCACAAAAAATCGGCTTGTCCGAGCGGCTTTCCCGCAGGTTTTTAACCGCTTGCAACGGCGGTTGGCAGGCGCGGGTGCCCGACGTAGTATCCGGGGCCAATGTTGCCTTTTGGTGAAGTGGGCACTCTTTATAACAACAAGCTGTTGAGGTGAGCCGTGGAGCAGAGCAGTCGGGTATTGATCGTCGAGGATGACCAGCGGCTGGCCGACCTGACCCGTGAATACCTGCAGGCCAATGGCTTTGCCGTGGAAGTGGAGGGCGATGGCGCCCGGGCGGCGGCGCGGATCATTGCCGAGCAGCCGGACCTGGTGATCCTCGACCTGATGCTGCCCGGCGAGGACGGCCTGAGCATCTGCCGCAAGGTGCGCCAACAGTACCCCGGGCCGATCCTGATGCTGACCGCGCGCAGCGACGACCTTGATCAGATCCAGGGCCTGGACCTGGGCGCCGACGACTACGTATGCAAGCCGGTGCGCCCGCGCTTGCTGCTGGCGCGCATCAATGCCCTGTTGCGCCGCAGCGAGGCGCCGGCTGAGGCGCAAGCGCTGCAAGCCCTGCAGTTCGGCCCGCTGCGGGTCGACAACACCCTGCGCGAGGCCTGGCTGTACGACAGCGGTATCGAACTGACCAGCGCCGAATTCGACCTTTTATGGCTGCTGGTGAGCAACGCCGGGCGCACCTTGTCGCGCGAAGAGATCTTCACTTCCCTGCGCGGCGTCGGCTATGACGGCCAGGACCGCTCCATTGATGTGCGTATTTCGCGCATCCGTCCGAAAATAGGCGACGACCCGGAGCACCCGCGGATGATCAAGACCATCCGCAGCAAAGGTTACCTGTTCGTCCGCGAAGCGGCCGAAGCCATGGGCCAGGTGCAATGAACTCGATCTTCCTGCGCATCTATGGCGGCATGCTCGCCGCCCTGGTGCTGGTGGCGGTGCTGGGCGTGCTCAGCCTGCATCTGCTCAACGAGGTGCGCGCCGGCCAGTACCGCGAGCGCCTGGCCCACGGCACCTTTACCCTGATGGCTGACAACCTGGCGCCACTGGACGCTGTCGAGCGCAAGCGCGCCCTGCTGATCTGGGAGCGCCTGCTGGGGATTCCGCTGGAGTTGCAGGTGCTGAGCAGCACTGCCCTCGACGGCAGCCAGCGCAGCCAGTTGCAGCGCGGCCAGGTATTGGTCGAGAAGACCGGCCCGCACGCGGCCAAGGTGCTGCGTCAGGTCGGTGACCAGGATTTGCTGCTGGTTGGCGAAGTGCAGCAGATCAGCGAGCAACTGGCCCGTGCCACTATCTACCTGTTGGCCGATGAGCTGGTGCGCTACCCGGTGGCCGAGCAGCCCCAGCGCCTGGCCGCACTCAAGCAGAGCAAGGGTTTTGGCTTCGACCTGCGCCTGCAGCGGGTCAGCCAGACCAACATGGACGAAGACCAGCGCCGACGCATCGACGAAGGCGACACGGTGATGGCCTTGGGCAAGGACGGCAACTCGATCCGTGTGTTCGCCGGCCTGGTCGGTACGCCCTGGGTGCTGGAAATCGGCCCGCTGTACCAGATGAACCCCTATCCGCCGCAACTGCTGGTGCTGATTGCGGTGTTGGGCCTGTGCCTGATCGGCCTGATCGTCTACCTGCTGGTGCGCCAGCTGGAACGGCGCCTGTCCGGGCTTGAAGCCGCCGCAACGCTGATTGCCCAGGGCAGCCTGGAAACCCGCGTAGCCGCCGACGACGCCGATTCGGTCGGGCGCCTGGCCGCGGCGTTCAATGGCATGGCCGAACACCTGCAGCGCTCGCTGACCATCCAGCGCGAGCTGGTGCGGGCGGTGTCCCACGAACTGCGCACGCCGGTAGCGCGCCTGCGCTTTGGCCTGGAAATGATCGCCAGCGCCAGCAATGACCAGGCCCGGGACAAGTACCTGACCGGCATGGATGGCGATATCCAGGACCTGGACAAGCTGGTCGATGAGATGCTCACCTACGCGCGCCTGGAGCAGGGCGCGCCGGCCCTGCATTTCCAGCGGGTCGACCTGGATGCCTTGCTCGACCAGGTGATCGCTGAACTGGCGCCGCTGCGCCGCGAGGTGCGGGTGCTGCGTGGCCCGTGCCAGGGCGGTGAAAAAGGCCCGGACGGGCAGGGACCGTGGGTCGAGGCCGAGCCGCGCTACCTGCACCGGGCGTTGCAGAACCTGGTCAGCAACGCCATGCGCCACGCCGAATCGCAGGTCAGCCTCAGCTATCAGTTGGGGCTGCAGCGTTGCCGGATCGATGTCGAGGACGATGGCCCCGGTGTGCCGGAAAGCGTCTGGGAGCGCATCTTCACCCCCTTCACCCGCCTCGATGACAGCCGCACCCGCGCTTCGGGCGGGCATGGCCTGGGCTTGTCGATCGTGCGGCGGATCATCTATTGGCATGGCGGGCGAGCGTCAGTGGGGCACAGCGAGCGCCTGGGCGGCGCCTGCTTCAGCCTGAACTGGCCACGCAATCAGGACGGCGCATGAGTTCGCCGATTGCCCTGCAGGCTTTGCTCGACCAAGCACGGTTCGACCCTCTGCTGCTGGCGCTTTATGGCCCCCAGTTGATGCCTGCGCAACGGCCGGTGCTGGTGTCGCAGTGGTCGAAGTATTACTTCGCACTGGTCTGGCGGATGTTGGGCGAGGGCGAACCCTTGTCGGCTTTCAGCGATACCGCGGTGCAGGTGGATGCGCGCGGTTTGCCGGTCACGCTGGTCGCCGAAGCAACACCGTGCCAGGACCTGTTCGCTGAGCATCTGCAACCGTTGGTTGTGCGCCTGGCCGAGCTGGGACCGGTTTCGATGGCGGTGTTGTGGGGCAATGCCGGCGATTGCCTGGATCAGGCGCTGCAAGGCAGGGGGGGCAGCTCAGGATTGCAGGTGCTGCTGCAAACGCCCGGCAGCCCCTTGTATGCCGCTGTCAGCCAGGATGCTGCGGGCCGGCGTCGGCGCCGTACCTGCTGCCTGAGTTACAAGGTCGACTGGGTCGGGCATTGCGAGCACTGCCCGCTACTGCCCTGAAGCTCAGACGCTGACCAGGCTCAACAGTTGATCATCCTGCAGGCAGAACTGCCCTTCCAGCTCGCGGCCGTGGTGCCACTGCGCCGACAGGTCGGTCAGCAGACGCAAGCGCGCATGGCCGTCGGCGGACCACTCCAGCACTTCGGCGTGCTCGAAATAGAAGCGCTGCCTGACGATCGGATAGAGCGCCTTGAACAGGCTTTCTTTCAGCGAGAAGGTCAGGGTCACGCTCAGGCCCACCTGGCTGGGGTTCATGCGCTGCATTTCGGCTTCGGTGAGAATCTCCCGGGCCAGGCGCTCGGCGCGTTCGTCGCTGAGCAGGCTTTCCTGATCCAGGCCCAGGCCCTGGCAATCGCTGTTGCGCGCCACCACCGCGGCGGCCCAGCCTTTGCCGTGGGTGATCGAGCCACTGATACCAGCCGGCCAGATGGGGGCGCGGTCTTCGTCAGTGCCCGGGACATAGTCGCGGCCATCGAGCTGCATCAAGGCCGCGCGGGCGCACACCCGGCCAGCCAGGTACTCGGCCTGGCGCTTGGCCACCGAGCGTTGCAGGCTGGCGGTCTGTTCGATACCGGCGCGGCTGAAGTCGTCGCTGGCGAGCAGGGCCGGGTCGAACGGGCAACTGACCAGAATCGCGCCGGGGACCGGACGCGGCAGGGGCCAGTGGTGCAGGAGCGGGGCGCAGCAGGTGGGCAGTCGATTCATGGCCGCTATTGTGCCGTGGTGCGGGAGGGCTGACCAGATACCTTGCACGGGCCGTTCTTGTGGGAGCTGGCTTGCCAGCGATCGAGCGCAACGCGCTCGCGATTCAGGCAGTGCATTCTGCGTCGATTGCACCGGCCACATCGCTGGCAAGCCAGCTCCCACAGAGTGCTTCACCGTATTCGGTTTACTTGAAGATCTTCTTGAAGAACGCCTGCAAATCCGCCCAGGAGCTCTCATCCGCCGACTTGTTGTAGCCAATATCAGGCCCACCATGCCCGCCATGGCTCAGGCGGTCGGCATCCGGATTGGTAAAACCATGCCTGGCTCCGGGAATACTGACGAACTCATAGCTCGCCCCGGACGCGTCCATTTCTTCCTTGAATTTCTCCACCTGCTCCGGCGTCACCATGCTGTCATTGGCGCCGTGCTCGACCAGCACCTTGGCTTTGACGCTGCCCGGCGTCGCCGGCGTGTTGGTCACCAGCGCACCATGGAAACTGGCCACACCGGCCAGCGCTTCGCCGCGGCGCGCGGCGTCGAGCACCACCTTGCCGCCGAAGCAGTAGCCGATGGCGGCGATCTGCGTGGTATCGGTCTGCGGCTGAATCTTCAGCAGCTCAACCCCGGCATCAAAGCGCTCGGCCGCCGCATCCGGGTCTTTAAGCGCGGCGGCCATGAAGGCCTGGGCATCGGCCGGGTGCTCGGTGGTCTTGCCGTCGCCATACATGTCGATGGCCAGGGCGCTGTAGCCAAGCCCGGCAAGGTCGCGGGCGCGGCGCTTGGCATAGTCGTTGAGCCCCCACCATTCATGCACCACCACCACGCCCGGGCGCTTGCCCTCGGCGGCGTCGTCGTAGGCGTAGTAGCCGACCAGGCGCTTGCCGTCGGCGTCCTGGTAGGGGATCTCACGGGTTTGCACCGCCGCCTGGGCCAGGCTGGCGGCACCGATCAGGGCCAGAGCGAGCAGACAACGCATGGTCGTACTCCTTACTTGCAGTCGGTTTTGCACTCAGTGCAGCTGTTCAGCCGAGGTTCAGCCTGGGTTCAGCGGCGGTTCAGGACGGCTTGCTTACTCTAGCTTCCACACCAACACAGTGCATCACCTGGAGTACCACACGATGAAAAAGCTCAACACCCTGCTGCTCACCGTTGCTTTCCTTGGCGCCAGCGCCGCCGCCCAGGCCGCTGACACCACTTTCGCCGGCGTCACCTATGGTCAGACCAGCGACAAGATGAAAAAGTCCGGCCTGCTGACCCGCAACACTGATCACCTGAACACCGACGGCATCATCAGCAAGGACAGCACCTACGGCATCCGCGTCGGCCAGATGAACGACCAGGGCCGCTACTACCTCACCTACGACAACGTCTCCAACGACCACAGCGGCCTGAAAGTGCGCCAGGAAAACCTGCTGGGCAGCTACGACCTGTTCTACCCGCTGGGCAGCACCACCAAGCTGTTCGGTGGCGCCAGCGCCGGCCTGACCAAGATGAGCATGGAGTCCTCCGGCTACAGCCGCGACACCGACACCGGCTACGCCATCGGCCTGCAAGCCGGCGTGTTGCAGCAAGTCAGCGACAATGCCTCGGTGGAACTGGGCTACCGTTACCTGCGCAGCAACGCCAGCACCGAGCTGTCCGAACATGATGGTCCGAAAGTCGGCAGCCTGCGCCTGAACAGCAGCGCCCAGACCTACCTGTCGGCCAACTACGCGTTCTAAGTCGCCTGGCGATGTCCGAACCGGCCTGCATGCGCACGGCCGGTTCGCTGTTATTCTGCATTCGGTCTACAAAACTGACTGGCCAATGAAGGCCGGCACGGGTCTGGAGGAGCGTATGAAACTGCTGGTGGTCGAGGATGAAGCACTTTTGCGTCATCACTTGTACAGCCGCTTGACGGAAAGCGGGCATGTGGTCGAAGCGGTGGCCAATGCCGAGGAGGCCCTGTACCAGGCCGAGCAGTTCAATCATGACCTGGCGGTGATCGACCTGGGCCTGCCGGGCATGAGCGGGCTCGACCTGATCCGCCAGTTGCGGTCCCAGGGCAAGAGCTTCCCGATCCTGATCCTCACCGCCCGCGGCAACTGGCAGGACAAGGTCGAAGGCCTGGCCGCCGGCGCCGACGATTATGTGGTCAAACCCTTCCAGTTCGAAGAGCTCGAAGCCCGCCTCAACGCCTTGCTGCGCCGCTCCAGCGGCTTTACCCAGTCGACCATCGCCGCAGGCCCCCTGGTGCTCGACCTCAATCGCAAGCAGGCAACCCTCGACGAACAGCCCCTGGCGCTGACCGCCTATGAATACCGCATCCTCGAATACCTGATGCGTCATCACCAGCAGGTGGTGGCCAAGGACCGCTTGATGGAGCAGCTGTATCCGGACGATGACGAGCGCGATCCGAACGTCATCGAGGTGCTGGTCGGCCGTTTGCGGCGCAAGCTTGAGGGCAGCAACGGCTTCAAGCCGATCGATACCGTGCGTGGCCTGGGCTACCTGTTCACCGAGCGTTGCCGATGATCCGTTCGCTACGCCTGCGTCTGATGCTGGCGGCCGCGGTGCTGGCGCTACTGTTCATGCTCGGCTTGCTGCCGGCCTTGCAGAAGGCCTTCAGCCTGGCCTTGCAGGAGTCGATCGAGCAGCGCCTGGCGTCGGACGTCACCACGTTGATTTCCGCCGCGCGCATCGAGGGCGGCAACCTGCAGATGCCGGTGCTGTTGCCCGACGAGAAATTCAACCTGCCCGACAGCCGCCTGCTCGGTTACATCTACGACCGCCAGGGCAACCTGGTGTGGCGTTCGCGGGCCACGGCGGACGAGAACATCAACTACACCCCGCGTTACGACGGCCGTGGCAACGAATTCGCGCGAATTCGCCAGGACGATGGCGAGGAGTTCTTCGTCTATGACGTCGAGGTCAAGCTGCTCGGCGGCAAGACCGCCGCCTTCAGCATCGTTGCCCTGCAGCCGCTGCGCGAATACCAGCACACCCTCGATGGCCTGCGTGAGAAGCTCTACCTGGGCTTTGGCGCAGCGTTGCTGGCTTTGCTGGTGCTGCTCTGGGCCGGTCTGACCTGGGGCCTGCGTTCACTGCGGCAGATGAGCCGCGAACTCGATGATGTCGAATCAGGTGCCCGCGAAGGCCTGAGCGGCGAGCATCCGCGTGAACTGCTGCGCCTGACCGACTCGCTCAACCGCCTGCTGCGCAGCGAGCGTGAGCAGCGCCGGCGCTACCGCGATTCGCTGGGCGATCTGGCCCACAGCCTGAAAACCCCGCTGACCGTGCTCCAGGGGGTCAGCGAAAGCATGGCCCAGCGCCGCGAAGACCGTGAACAGGCGCGGGTGCTGCAAAGCCAGATCGAACGCATGAGCCAGCAGATCGACTATCAGCTGCAACGCGCCAGCCTGCGCAAGAGCGGCCTGGTGCGCCACCAGGTACAGTTGCGGCCGTTGCTCGACAGCCTGTGCAGCACCCTGGCCAAGGTCTATCGCGACAAACACGTGCACATCAGTGTGGATGTGCCGGCGAATGCGATGGTGCCGGTGGAGCAGGGCGCCTTGCTCGAACTGCTTGGCAACCTGCTGGAAAACGCCTACCGCCTGTGCCTGAACCAGGTGCGCATCAGTCTGCAGGCGGGCGAAACGCAGGTGGTGCTGTGTATCGAGGACGACGGCCCGGGTGTGCCGCCCGATCAGCGCGAGCGCATCCTGCAGCGTGGCGAGCGTCTCGACCGGCAGAACCCGGGGCAGGGCATTGGCTTGGCGGTGGTCAAGGACATCATCGAAAGCTACGACGCGACCTTGACCCTCGATGACTCGCCACTGGGCGGTGCTGCCTTTCGCATTCGCTTCGAGTTGGAAAGAAATACCTAGGCGGATTACCGCCATCATTGTCGGATTCTTTTCCGTGGCGTGCGGAAAACCGCCAACCCCATCGCGTCAACCTGCAACCTCGTTGTGCATTGCAGCCCCGTAAAACCGGGGCTTGCACCGTTAAAGCGCATTTTGGCATCGGGCTTGCTATGGACTCATCAGAGTTCTGCCAGGCAGCTCGACACAACAAATCCCTCCAGTGCAGGAGGGTTCGCGCTTTAGGTACCCCGCATCCTGGGAAGGATGGGCCGGTACCCTTGAGGAATTAGCCATGACGACGCGTCAGCCACTGTACAAATCGCTGTATATCCAGGTGTTAGTAGCGATCACCATCGGTATCCTGCTGGGCCATTACTACCCTGAAACCGGCGTGGCCCTGAAGCCGCTGGGTGACGGGTTCGTCAAACTGATCAAAATGGTCATCGCCCCGATCATCTTCTGCACCGTGGTCAGCGGCATCGCCGGCATGCAGAACATGAAATCGGTCGGCAAGACCGGTGGCTACGCGCTGCTCTACTTCGAAATCGTCTCGACCATCGCCCTGATCATCGGCCTGGTCGTGGTCAACGTGGTCAAGCCTGGCGCCGGCATGCACATCGACGTCAGCACCCTGAACGCCAGCAGTGTGGCCGCTTACGCCGCCGCCGGCGCGCAGCAGACCACCGTGGGCTTCCTGCTCAACATCATCCCCAACACCGTGGTCGGCGCCTTCGCCAACGGCGATATCCTGCAAGTGCTGATGTTCTCGGTGATCTTCGGCTTCGCCCTGCATCGCCTGGGTGCCTACGGCAAGCCGCTGCTGGACCTGATCGACCGCTTCGCCCATGTCATGTTCAACATCATCAACATGATCATGAAGCTGGCGCCAGTCGGTGCCTTCGGTGCCATGGCCTTCACCATCGGCCAGTACGGCGTCGGTTCGCTGGTGCAACTGGGCCAGCTGATGATCTGCTTCTACGTCACCTGCGTGCTGTTCATCCTGGTGGTGCTCGGCAGCATCGCCCGCGCCCACGGCTTCAGCATCCTCAAGCTGATCCGCTACATCCGTGAAGAGCTGATGATCGTTCTGGGTACTTCCTCTTCGGAGTCGGCGCTGCCACGCATGCTGACCAAGATGGAGCGTCTGGGCGCGAAGAAATCCGTGGTAGGCCTGGTGATCCCGACCGGCTACTCGTTCAACCTCGACGGTACCTCGATCTACCTGACCATGGCCGCCGTATTCATCGCCCAGGCGACCGACACCACCATGGACATCACCCACCAGATCACCCTGCTGCTGGTATTGCTGGTGGCTTCCAAAGGTGCTGCGGGCGTTACCGGTAGTGGTTTCATCGTGCTCGCCGCGACCTTGTCGGCTGTTGGCCATCTGCCGGTTGCCGGCCTTGCGCTGATCCTCGGCATCGACCGCTTCATGTCCGAAGCCCGCGCCCTGACCAACCTGATCGGTAACGCCGTGGCCACTGTGGTCGTGGCCAAGTGGGTCAACGAGCTGGACGAAGACAAGCTGCAGGCCGAGCTGGCTTCCGGTGGTTCGCCACTGACTGACACCCGTCCGATGGATGACCTGGGCGTGGCTGAAGGTCCTGCTCGCTAACAGGCAGGCTGCGTAACGCAAAAAGCCCATCTTCGGATGGGCTTTTTTGTGTCTGCGGGGGGGCTTCATCGCGGGGCAAGCCCGCTCCTACAGATGGGGTGGGAGCGGGCTTGCCCCGCGATGCTTTTACTCCACCCGGGTCTCGCCGCTATACACCAGGGTATTGCGGCAGCGCCGGCACAGGTACCGCCGCCCCTGGCGCACCAGGCTGTGGCGTTGGGCCGAAAACGGGAAGTCGCTGCCGGCACAGGGGCAGCGGTAGATATAGCGGGTCACCGTGCGGCGCTTGACCGCGTAGTTGTGGCAACGGTGCGGCGGCAGCTCGTACACGCCGCGCATGATCAATTGCCATTCCTCGCCATGGGGCTGGATGCGGTCGCCAAACAGCTGGTGCGCAACCAGGTGGGCGACCTCGTGGGGCACCGTCTGTTTGAGGAAGTCGTCGCTGTTCTCGCGGTACAGCTGCAGGTTGAAGCGCAGCAGGTTCTCGTGCAGGTGCGCGACGCCGGCCTTCTGTCCGCGCAGCTTGAAGCTGACTTCGGGGCGCGGGAAGGGGCGTTTGAAAAAGGTTTCGGCTTGCTGGTAACAGGTTTCGACGCGGGATTTGAGCAGTTCGGGCATATCGGGGAACACTCCTGGCCGATAATTATGCCGCAACCGCGGCGGCGCTGCCGAGCCACCTGTCAGCGCACAGCATCAGGCCGCCTTGCGGCGGCCTGAAGGTTGTTGCACCTATGTTGCCGTTGATTCTAATGGTTTGGGTTAGTTGGTGTAGACGGGCCCCACGCCCAGTCCCCAGACAATCACGGTAAAGGCCATGATGGCGACCAGCACCACCAGCCCTACCGCCAGTACCGAACTCGAGAACAGAAAACCCTCATCGGAAGGAATGTTCATGAAAGTCGGCAGGCCGACATACAGCAGATAAACCGTGTAGCACACCGCGGCGGTGCCGACGATCATGCCCAGCCACAGGTGCGGGTACAGCGCCGCCAGGCCGCCAATGAACAGCGGCGTTGCGGTGTAGGTGGCAAAGGCAATGCAGCGCGCCAGGCTGGGGTTGGCGTCGTAGGTGCGGGCCATCCAGTGGATGAACGCGCCCATCACCGCCACGCCGCCGAGCATGGCCAGGTAGGACATGATGGTCATCCACAGTGCGCTTTCCTGGGTCAGCATGACCGGGGCGCGATCGCCAATGACCCAGCCGACCTGGGTGGTACCGATAAACGCCGAGATCGCCGGGATCGCGGCGAGGATCAGCGTGTGGGTCAGGTACATGTGGCTGATGCTTTCTTCTTCACCGCGTATTTCTTTCCATTCCTGATCGGGATGGGTAAATAGCCCAACAACGTGATGGATCATGCCGGTCACTCCTTCGTTGTTGCCATCGCCCCCCAGTGGAGCGCTTGCGGCCCCAAGTCTGGGCCAGAGGTTGGAGGTCACCTTTGTGTGGCCTTATGTCGCAGTATAGAAAGGCGTTCGCCGCACAAAGCCGGCTTTTTAGAGCAAATCGCGCTGTCAGGGGCCTGCTTAATCACAATGCAGTCTTTATCGGATTGGCCTACGCCCACCTGCGGTTTAAGGGTAAAATGTTCGGCTTTTGTCACACCTCGCGGATTCCAAGCGCTATGGGCACCCTTTCGGTCAACCAGAACAAACTGCAAAAACGCCTGCGTCGTCTCGCCGGCGAAGCCATCACCGACTTCAACATGATCGAAGACGGTGACAAGGTCATGGTCTGCCTGTCCGGCGGCAAAGACAGCTACACCATGCTCGATGTTCTGCTGCACCTGCAGAAAGTGGCGCCGATCAAGTTCGACATCGTTGCGGTGAACATGGACCAGAAGCAGCCGGGCTTCCCCGAGCACGTGCTGCCGGCCTACCTCGAGACGCTTGGCGTCGAGTACCACATCGTCGAGAAGGACACCTACTCGGTGGTCAAGGAATTGATCCCGGAAGGCAAGACCACCTGCTCGCTGTGCTCGCGCCTGCGTCGCGGCACCCTGTACACCTTCGCCGACGAGATCGGCGCGACCAAGATGGCCCTGGGGCATCACCGCGACGACATCGTCGAGACCTTCTTCCTCAACATGTTCTTCAACGGCACCCTCAAGGCCATGCCGCCCAAGCTGCGTGCCGATGACGGGCGCAACGTGGTGATCCGCCCGCTGGCCTACTGCAGCGAGAAGGACATCCAGGCCTACTCGGACATGCGCGAATTCCCGATCATCCCGTGCAACCTCTGCGGCTCGCAGGAAAACCTGCAGCGTCAGGTGGTCAAGGACATGCTGGTGGAGTGGGAGCGCAAGACCCCGGGGCGTACCGAGAACATCTTCCGTGGCCTGCAGAACGTGGTGCCGTCGCAACTGGCTGACCGCAACCTGTTCGACTTCACCAGCCTGAAGATCGACGAGACCGCCACCCCGCGCTTTGTCGACGTGCTGAACATCTGACGGCCATGCGCGATTACCACTGGCTGCATGAGTACTGCCTGAACCGCTTCGGCTCGGCCGCCGCCCTCGAAGCGCACCTGCCCCAGGCGAAAAGCCCCGAGCAGTTGCGCGCGATCGGCGCCGACCGTTACCTGTCGACCCTGGCCCTGCGGGTGTTTCGCGCCGGTTTGAAGCACAGCCTGGTGGACGCCAAATGGCCGGCCTTCGAGCAGGTGTTCTTTGGCTTCGACCCGGAAAAGGTCGTGCTGATGGGCGCCGAGCACCTGGAGCGGCTGATGCAGGACACGCGGATCATCCGCCACCTGGGCAAGCTCAAGAGCGTGCCGCGCAATGCGCAGATGATCCTCGATATCGAGAAGGAATTCGGCAGTTTCGGTGCGTTTATCGCCGACTGGCCGGTGACCGATATCGTCGGCCTGTGGAAGTACCTGGCCAAGCATGGCAACCAGTTGGGCGGGCTGTCGGCGCCGCGCTTCTTGCGCATGTGCGGCAAGGACACCTTCATCCCCACCAATGACATGGCTGCGGCGTTGATCGCCCAGGACATCATCGACAAGCCGCCGACCAGCCAGCGCGATCTGGCCCTGGTGCAGGATGCCTTCAATCAGTGGCATGCCGAGAGTGGGCGGCCGTTGTGCCAGCTGTCGGTGATGCTGGCGCATACCGTCAACCACTGAGATCGGTGGTGCCATCATCGCTGGCAAGCCAGCTCCCACAAAACCCTGTGGGAGCTGGCTTGCCAGCGATGGATTCAACTCTTAGTTCGAACCTTCCCCCGCCAGCCGCCGCTCATACTGAAAGCGCCAGCGCACATACAGCAGGGCACTGACGAACAGCGCCAGGCTGATCGCCACTTCCAGCCAGCCGAACAGTGCCCGGGCCGGGTCGAACGCGGCCAGCACGCCCTTGATGAAGTACAGGTTGACCACAAAGCAGGTCCAGGCGTGGGCGCGGGCGTTGCCCAGGAGCATGCCTGGCAACAGCAGGACCAGCGGCACCAGTTCAATCGCCAGGATCACCCCGACCCGCGCACCGTGCAGGTCGGCGAACAGCAGGTTGTTCAGGGTCAGCAAGGCGATCAGGCCGAAAAAGCTCGCCAGGCTCAGCGCCCGGGTCAGGCGCAGGCGCGGCGTCAGCCATTCGATCGGGGGCAGCACCTTGGGCTTTTTAGCCACGGCCGTTCTCCAGCAGGTTGGCGGTGCTCGCCAGGCGCTGGCCAAGGGCGCGGCACAGGGCGATTTCGTCGGCATCCAGATCGCGCTTGCCGTCGGCACCGGCATGGTGGCTGGCGCCGTAAGGGGTGCCGCCGCCGCGGGTTTCCAGCAGCGCCGACTCGCTGTAGGGCAGGCCCATGATCAGCATGCCGTGGTGCATCAGCGGCAGCAGCATCGACAGCAGGGTCGATTCCTGGCCGCCATGCAGGCTGGCGGTGGAGGTGAATGCCGCCGCCGGCTTGCCGACCAGGCCGCCGCTCAGCCACAGGCTGCTGGTGCCGTCGATGAAGTACTTGAGCGGCGCGGCCATGTTGCCAAAGCGCGTCGGGCTGCCCAGGGCCAGGCCCGAGCAATGGCGCAGGTCGTCCAGGGTAGCGTACAGCGCGCCGGTATCGGGGATGTCCGGGGCTACCGCTTCGCACTCGGTGGAAATCGCCGGTACGGTGCGGATGCGCGCTTCCAGGCCGGCCATCTCGACGCCGCGGGCAATTTGCCGGGCCATCTCGCTGGTCGAGCCGTGACGGCTGTAGAACAGGATCAGGATGTACGGCGCGCTCACGGCAGGATCTCCAGCACCTTCTCCGGTGGCCGGCCGATCACGGCTTTATCGCCGGCAATCAGGATTGGCCGCTCGATCAGCTTGGGGTGCTGGACCATGGCTTCGATCAACTGCGCCTCGCTGAGGCTGGCGTCGGCCAGGTTGAGCGTTTTGTATTCGTCTTCACCGCTGCGCAGCAGCTGGCGTGCACTGATGTTCAGCTTGCCGAGCAGGGCCTTGAGTTCGCTGGCAGTCGGCGGGGTTTCCAGGTAGCGCACCACGGTCGGGGCCAGGCCGCGGGCTTCGAGCAGCTCGAGGGCGCCACGGGATTTGGAGCAGCGCGGATTGTGATAGAGGGTCAGGTCAGTCATGTTCGGGTCGCATCCAGCAGGGTGTGGCGGCTATTCTAACCGCAGCGACTTCGCATTTTGCTTGAATCTTCGAGAAGGATTGACCCATGACAAGGCGTTTGGCAGCAGCACTGGCCATCACCGCGAGCCTGTTGCTCGGCGGATGCGGTGCAGATTACGGTCTGGACCAGCACGGCCAGGCAGTGAAGGCCGAGCAGATTGAAGGGCACTGGCTGGTGCTCAACTACTGGGCGGAATGGTGCGGCCCGTGCCGCATAGAAATTCCCGAACTCAACGCTGCTGCCAAGCAATGGCAGGGGCAGGGCGTGCAGGTGCTCGGGGTGAACTTCGACGGCCTGCAGGGAGAAGACCTGAAAAAGGCCAGCGAAGCGCTGGGCATCGGCTTCACGGTGCTGGCCAGCGACCCGGCCGAGCGTTACCAACTGCCGCGTAGTGAAGCCTTGCCGGTGACCTACATCATCGATGACAAGGGCAAGGTAAGGGAGCAGTTGATGGGCGAGCAGACGCTTGAGGGGTTGAACCAGAAGATCAAGGCGCTCAAGGGCGCTTGACAGCAGATTCAAGCTACAAGCGACAAGCTGCAAGATAGAGCAAGACCGCGCACAGTCTGCTTTTACTTGCTGCTTGAAGCTTGTGGCTTGCCGCTTAAGTCAGCCTTCCTCAGGCCAGAAACGCAGCGGCTTGCCCTCGGCCGGCCAGAAGCGCACCTGCTCGATCGGCGAGATATCCCAACGCTGCACGGTTTCCAGCGCCTGGAGGAAGCGTTTTTCCTGCTCCATCAGCGCTGGCGCGCACAGCTTGCGGGTACTGCCGACCTTGCCGAAGGTCAGCTTGTCGCCGTCCAGCTGGTAAGGCGCGAACCAGTGGTTGCAGCCGGCGTTGCCATAGGCGCGGCCGTCGGTGGCCAGGGTCAGGGTCAGGTGGCTGTAGTCCATTAGCGGACGCTCGCCAATCCACTCCAGCAGGTAGCTGCGTTCCTGTTCCAGCTTCATCGGCTCGGCGGCGCAACCCAGCAGGGCCGTGCCGGTCAGGGCTGAGAGCAACAGCGTTTTCACTGGGCCGTCTCCTTGCATTTCGGGCACAGGTGTTTGTCGCCGCGGCTGATCCAGCCGAGTTCGGCGATGCGCGCAGTGGCGGCCGGTTGCTGGGCTTTTTTGCCCAGTTTGGCGTCGACCGCGAACTCGAAGTTCAGGGTTGCCTGGCAGCTATCGCAGTTGACGTCCCAGGTATGGATCGCCAGCTCGCCGAACACCGGGCCACTGGCCACCGCGACCCATTGGCCGGTCGGGTTGATCAGGTGGCGCACGGATTCCACGGTCAGGCGCATGGACAAATCCTTGCTGCCCTTGAGGGTCACCAGCAGAACGTCGTTCTTCTGGATCGAGCCGCCGTTGCCGGTCACTTGATAGCGGCCCGGCACCAGGGCGCGGCACTCGATCAGGGTGTGTTGCGGGTTAAACAGGGTGTAGCGGAAATCGTGTTCGACCATGGGTCCTCCAAATCTGCCGCGTATCCTAGCATCAACCCTCGACCAAGTTCTGCGGATTGCCCGCCGCCCAGCGGGTTATGTTGTCCAGGGTGGTGGCGGCAATGGCAGCCAGCGCCTCGCGGGTGAGGAAGGCCTGGTGGGCGGTGACGATCACATTGGGGAAGGTCAGCAGCCGCGCCAGCACGTCGTCCTGCAATGGCAGGTCGGAGCGGTCTTCGAAGAACAGCTGGGCTTCCTCTTCATAGACATCCAGCCCCAGGTAGCCGAGCTGGCCGCTTTTCAGCGCCTCGATCAGCGCCGGGGTGTCGACCAGGGCGCCGCGGCCGGTGTTGATCAGCATGGCACCGGGTTGCAGGTCGGCAAGGCTCTGGGCGTTGATCAGGTGACGGGTGTCGTCGGTCAGCGGGCAGTGCAGGCTGATGACCTGCGCCTGGCGTAGCAGCTCCGGCAGGCTCAGATAGCGCGCGCCCAGCGCCAGCAGTTCGGGATTGGGGTAGGGGTCGTAGGCCAGCAGCTGGCAACCGAAACCGGCCATGATCCGCGCAAAGGCCGCGCCTATCTGCCCGGTGCCGACCACGCCGACGGTCTTGCCGTGCAGGTCGAAGCCGGTCAGGCCGTGCAGGGTGAAGTCGCCTTCGCGGGTGCGGTTGTAGGCCCGGTGCAGGCGCCGGTTGAGCGCCAGGATCAGCGCCACCGCATGTTCGGCCACGGCGTGGGGCGAGTAGGCGGGCACCCGCACCACGGCCAGGCCCAGGCGTTTGGCGGCGGCCAGGTCGACATGGTTGTAACCGGCCGAACGCAGGGCGATCAAGCGCGTGCCGGCCGCCGCCAGGCGTTCCAGTACGCCAGCACCGAGGTCGTCGTTGATGAAAGCGCAGACCACTTCATGGCCGGCGGCCAGCGCTGCGGTGTCTGCGGTCAGGCGTGCAGGCTGGAAGTGCAGCTCAAGCCCCAGCACGGCTGTGGTGCTGGTGAAGCTGTCCTGGTCGTAGGCCTGGCTGCTGAAAAACAATACGCGCATGGGATCTTCCTGAAGGCTTTGCCTGAAAGTTTAACCAAGGGGCAAGGATTAAGGCTTGCCCCAGGTCAGCCAGGGTTCAGGCGCTCATCCGCGCCTGGGCCGTGAGCCGGGTGATGGCCCGGTCCAGTTCGTCGAGGGCTTGCGGCGCTTGCGGGTCATCCTGCTTGAGCAAGGTTTCACTGCGTTGGCAGGCAGCACGCAATTGTGGCACCCCGCAATAGCGCGAGGCGCCATTGAGCCGGTGCACGCGCTCGATCATGCCATTGCGGTCAGCGACCTCGCGGGCCGCACGAATCGCTTCGCGGTCGGACTCCAGCGACGCCAGCAGCATGGCCAGCATGTCGGCGGCCAGGTCCGGCTTGCCGGCTGCCAGGCGCAAGCCTTCCTCCGGGTCGAGCACCTTGAGTTCGCTGCTGTCCGGCGTGGATTCCAGCGAGCGTTCCTGGCGCGGTGCGCCCAGGGCCAGGCCGGTCCATTTGAGCACCACCTGGGCCAGTTGCCGTTCGCTGATCGGCTTGGTCAGGTAGTCATCCATGCCGCTGTGCAGCAGGGCGCGTTTTTCGTTGGCCATGGCGTGGGCGGTGAGGGCGACGATCGGCAGGGGCGCGCCGCTCTGGCTGCTTTCCCACTGGCGGATCTGTTCGGTACATTCGCGCCCGTCCATGCCGGGCATCTGCACGTCCATCAGCACCAGGTCGAAACGCTCGTCCTGCACCGCCTGAACCGCCGCATAACCGCTGTCGACCGCCAGCACTTCGGCACCGAGGTCTTCCAGCAGGGTTTGTACCAGCAGCAGGTTGGCCGGATTGTCGTCGACGCACAGCACCTTTGGCAACGGCTGGTCGGACACCGGCTTGCTCTCGCTGCCCGGACGCCGCGGCTGGACCATCTCGACCAGCGCCCGGCGCAGCTTGCGCGTGCACGCAGGCTTGGCCTGCAATTGGCCGTGGGCGTTGGGCAGGTACGGATGATAGAGCGCCTGTTCGGTGGTCGGGCACAGCACCAGAGCCTGGCAGGCCAGGTGCTCCAGTTGCTGGATGTACTGGCCGAGGCGTTCCGGCGAGACGCTGTCGAGGTTGACCCCGAGCACCGCCAGCTCGAAGGGTTGCCCGGCCAGGGTGGCGGCTTCGACCGCGTGCAGCAATTGTTCGACGGTGGCGAACAGGCTGACGCTCAGGCCGCAGTCTTCCAGTTGATGCTCCAGGGCCTGACGTGCCAGTTCGTGGCTGTCGACAATCGCAACCCGGCGGCCCACCAGCGGTTGCATGGGCAGGTCTTCGGCATCGTCGCGGGCCTTGGGCAGGCTCAGGCTGACCCAGAACTGCGAACCTTCGCCGGGGGTGCTGTCGACGCCGATCTCGCCGCCCATCTGTTCGATCAGGCGCTTGGAAATTACCAGGCCCAGACCGGTGCCGCCGGGCTGGCGCGACAACGAGTTGTCGGCCTGGCTGAAGGCCTGGAACAGCGCCCGCACATCCTGGCTGGACAGGCCGATACCGGTGTCCTGAACGCTGATGCGCAGTTGCACGCTGTCTTCACGTTCCTCTTCGAGCATGGCCCGGGCAACGATGGTGCCTTCGCGGGTGAACTTGATGGCGTTGCTGACCAGGTTGGTGAGGATCTGCTTGAGCCGCAGCGGGTCGCCGACCAGCGACAGCGGCGTATCGCGATACACCAGGCTGACCAGCTCCAGCTGTTTGGCATGGGCGGCCGGGGCGAGGATGGTCAGGGTGTCCTGGATCAGGTCGCGGAGGTTGAACGGGATACTGTCGAGCACCAGCTTGCCGGCCTCGATCTTGGAGAAGTCGAGGATCTCGTTGATGATTCCCAGGAGGCTGCCGGCGGACTTTTCGATGGTGCCCAGGTAGTCGAGCTGGCGCGGGGTCAGTTCGCTTTTTTGCAGCAGATGAGTGAAGCCGAGGATGCCGTTTAGCGGCGTACGGATCTCGTGGCTCATGTTGGCGAGGAACTCGGACTTGATCCGGCTGGCCTCCAGGGCTTCCTTGCGCGCCATGTCCAGCTCGATGTTCTGGATCTCGATGGTTTCCAGGTTCTGGCGTACGTCTTCGGTGGCCTGGTCGATACTGTGCTGCAGTTCTTCATGGGCGTTGTGCAGGGTTTCGGCCATGCGGTTGATGCCCGCAGCCAGCTCGTCCAGTTCGTAACTGCCCATTTGCGGCAGGCGTTCTTCCAGGTTGCCATCTTTTAACTGGGTGACGGCGTATTTGATCTGGCCGATCGGGCCGTTGATCGTGCGGCTCATGCGCAAGGCCAGCAGGGCAGTGGCGGCCAGCCCCAGCAGGATCAGCAGCAGGCTGGTGAACAGGCTGCGATAGCCGCGCAGCAGGGTGCCGTCGTGGGACAGCTCGATTTCCACCCAGCCGAGCAGGCGGTCGGCTTCACCTGGGATCAGCTCGCCGGCCAGGTCGCGGTGGCGGCCGAACACCGGCAGCAGGTAACGGGTGGCGTCATTGCCGGTGCGTTGCAGCAACTGCGTGCCACCGCCGGTGGGCGCCTGGTTGAGCATGCTCGGGCCGGCGTGGGCCAGGGCGTTGCGGTCGGGGCCGAGGAAGGCCACGGCACGCACGTCGGACTGCTCCAGGGCCTGGGCGGCGATACGCTCCAGCTGCGCCGGGTCGTGCCGCGCCAGGGCTGGCGCCACCAGCGGGGCCAGCTGCTCGGCAATCATCTTGCCGCGTTGCAGCAGTTGGGTCTGCAGCTCGCTCTGCTGCAACCAGGTGAAGTAGCCGCCCAGTACCAGCGCCATCAGGCCGGCTGGTAACAAGGCGAGCAACAGCACGCGGCTTCTGATGCCCAATCTATTCAGCACGCCACTCTCCTGTGCCCGGTAAGCGCTGTAAGCCTCCGCCAGCTCCTGCTGACGGACCAAGTCGGAAAAGTACCGCGCCTACTCGCGTAATGCACTCATTTGTATCTGCTTTTGTCGATTGCCAACTATAACCGGGGCTTTGGTCCAGCCCTGGTTGCCTGCACGCAGTGAATAACCAATAATCGCGTGATTGAGAATTGCTAGCATCGGCCAATGACTCCTGTATCTATTAGCACCTCCAACATCCTTGCCATCGAGGACGATCCGGTCCTGGGTGCGTACCTGCGTGAGGAGCTGCAACGCGGCGGCTTCAAGGTCACCTGGTGCCAGAATGGCCGCGATGGCCTGCAGGTCGCGCAAAACAGCTGCTTTGACGTGGTGCTGATGGACATCCTGCTGCCCGGCCTCAACGGCCTGGATGTGCTGGCGCAGCTGCGCCAGAGCAGCTCGACGCCGGTGATCCTGATGTCTGCGCTGGGCGCCGAGGCCGACCGCATCACCGGCTTCCAGCGCGGTGCCGATGACTACCTGCCCAAGCCCTTCAGCATGATCGAGCTGCAGGTGCGCATCGAGGCGATCCTGCGCCGGGTGGCGCTGGAGCGGCGCCATCAACAACCCGTACAGGTACAGACCGGGGAACTGCGCTTCGATGAAGAGGCGTGCGATGTCTGTTATGGCGAGCAGTGGGCGGGGCTGACCCTCAGCGAGTACCGCCTGCTCGACACCCTGCACCGCAGCGATGAAGAGGTGCTGAGCAAGGCCTTCCTTTACCAGCAAGTGTTGCAGCGCGGCTATGCCCGCCACGATCGCAGCCTGGACATGCATGTCAGCCAGATCCGCCGCAAGCTCAAGGCCATCGGTTACCTCGAACGCGAGGTGCGTACGGTGTGGGGCAAGGGTTATGTGCTTAGCGGCGCCGAGGTCAACTGAAGTGCCGAACCGTCATTCATTGTTCTGGAAACTGGCCATCCTGCTGGTCGGCTTCTGCCTGTTGATGATCGGCCTGAGCTGGACCTGGGGCCGGCATATGGAAACCCAGAATGCCTTTCTGTCCGAGGTGGCCAAAACCACCCTGCAAGGCTATGCCGGCGAGGCCGAGCAGGCCTGGTCGCGAGGAGGGCAGGCAGGTATCGACGCCTGGCTGGCGGCAGTTCGCGAACAGGAGCCCGGCTGGGTCGGGGTGATAGGCCCGGACCTGCAGTCGTTGAGCAGCACGCCGCTCAACGAGGTTGAAAGCCGGCGCCTGACCTTCCTGCGCGGAATCGACTGGCCGGTGAGCCCGCGCTCGATCGGCATGCCGTGGATGCGCTTGCCTTTCCCGCAGCAGCCGCACCTGGGCACCCTGGTCATGGAGCTGCCGCAACGTCTGGCGCCGGGGCAGTACCGGGTACTGTGGCGAGTAGTGACCAACGGCATCATCCCCGGGCTGTTTACCTTGCTGCTATGTGTCGGCCTGTACCGCATGCTGATTGTGCCGTTGATCCAGTTGCGAGAGCAGGCCAATGCCTGGCGCGCCGATCAGCTCTCGGCACGGGTCGCCAGCAGCACCACCAGCCGCCAGGACGAACTGGGCGAGCTGGGCCGCGCCTTCGATGACATGGCCGAACGCCTGCAGGGCACGGTGGCCCTGCAACAGCAGCTGTTGCGCGACCTTTCCCACGAACTGCGCACGCCCTTGAGCCGCTTGCGCGTGGCTTGCGACAGCGAGGCTGATGCCGGCCAGCTGCGCGAGCGCCTGGGCCGCGAAATCGACTGCATGCAGCGCCTGGTCGAGGATGCACTGCAGCTGGCCTGGCTCGACACCGAGCGGGCGCCGATGAGCAAGGAGCCGATCCAGGTCCAGGCTCTGTGGGAGATGCTGGCTGAGGATGCCTGCTACGAAAGTGCCTGGCCCGGGGCGCAACTGCACTGTGCGCTGGACGCCTCGTGCTGGGTGCAGGGTAACCTCAACAGCCTGGCCCAGGCCCTGGAAAACATTTTGCGTAATGCCATTCGGCATTCGTCAGCCGGTGGCGTGATTCGCCTGGACGGGCGGCGTCAGGGCGATGACTGGCTGATCTGGCTGGAAGACCAGGGCGGTGGGGTAGCGGAAAGTGAGCTTGAGCGTATTTTCGCGCCCTTTACCCGGCTGGACGGTTCGCGCCCGGGCGATGGTGGCTTTGGGCTGGGCCTGAGCATTGCCCGCAATGCCATCGTCCGCCAGGGCGGGCGTCTGTGGGCGCAAAACACCGGCCAGGGCCTGCGGCTGAACATGCAACTGCCGGCGGTGTGATCCTGGGGCCGCTTCGCGGCCCATCGCCGGCAAGTCCGGCTCCCACAGGTACTAGGTGCATGCAAATCCACTGTGGGAGCTGGCTTGCCAGCGAGAGGGCCGTAAACTCTTGCTTATAGCTTGCAGCTATAACCCCAACACATTGCGTGATATGGGCAAATCCCGTTTGCCGGTATGATAGGCGCCCCCGCAGTCTGGATTGCGAATACGCCATGACCTTGCAGTACCCAACCATCGCCGATTGCGTCGGCAACACGCCTCTGGTCCGCCTGCAGCGCATTGCCGGCGAAACCAGCAATACCCTCCTGCTCAAGCTCGAAGGCAACAACCCGGCAGGCTCGGTCAAGGACCGGCCGGCGCTGTCGATGATCACCCGCGCCGAACTGCGTGGGCAGATCAAGTCGGGTGACACCCTGATCGAAGCGACCTCGGGCAACACCGGCATCGCTCTGGCCATGGCGGCGGCGATCAAGGGTTACAAGATGATCCTGATCATGCCCGACAATTCCAGTGCCGAGCGCAAGGCGGCGATGACCGCCTACGGTGCCGAACTGATCCTGGTCAGCAAGGAAGAGGGCATGGAAGGTGCCCGCGACCTGGCCGACCGCCTGCAGGCCGAAGGCCGTGGACTGGTGCTTGACCAGTTCGGCAATGTCGACAACCCTGAAGCCCACTATGTGAGCACCGGCCCGGAAATCTGGCGCCAGACCCAGGGCACCATTACCCATTTCATCAGCTCCATGGGCACGACCGGCACCATCATGGGCTGCTCGCGCTACCTCAAGGAGCAGAACCCGGCGGTGCAGATCGTCGGCCTGCAGCCGATGGAAGGCTCGGCCATCCCCGGCATCCGCCGCTGGCCGCAGGAATACCTGCCGAAGATCTACCAGTCCGAGCGCGTTGACCGCGTGGTCGACATGGCCCAGAGCGAAGCCGAAGAAACCACCCGCCGGTTAGCCCGCGAAGAGGGCATTTTCTGTGGCGTGTCCTCCGGTGGTGCAGTGGCAGCCATGCTGCGCCTGTCCCGCGAGCTGGAAAACGCCGTGATGGTGGCGATCATTTGCGACCGTGGCGACCGTTACCTGTCGACCGGCATTTTCGATTCAGTGAACTGATGTCCAAGAACAAACGTAACAGCGGCCTGCGCTTTCAGCCGGCCGGTGGCACCCGTGCGCCACAGATCCCCACCGGCAAGAAACAGCGCCTGAGCATCGAGCGCCTCGCTGGCGACGGCCGTGGCATTGCCTTTCTCGACGGTCGCACCTGGTTCGTCAGTGGCGCCCTGGCCGAGGAAGAGGTCGAAGCGCGGGTACTCAATACCCACGGCAAGGTGGTCGAGGCCCGCCTGGAGCGGGTGTTCAATGCCAGCCCGGCGCGCCGCGAGGCCCCGTGCAAGCACTTCGACCGCTGTGGCGGCTGCAACCTGCAGCACTTGCCTCATGCCGATCAACTGGCGCTCAAGCAACGCCTGCTGGCCGAACAGTTGCAGCGGGTCGCGGGCGTGCAGCCCGAGCACTGGGCTGCGCCGCTGACCGGGCCGGAGTTCGGCTACCGGCGCCGGGCACGGGTTGCGGTGCGTTGGGACAACAAGGCGAAACATCTCGACGTCGGATTTCGCGCCGAAGCCAGCCAGGACATCGTCGCCATCGACGACTGCCCGGTGCTGGTACAACCCTTGCAGTCGATCATGCGTCACCTGCCCACGCTCTTGCGCAGCTTGAGCAAACCGCAGGTGGTTGGCCACGTCGAGCTGTTCAGCGGTACCGCGCTGGCGCTGCTGTTGCGTCATACCGGGCCCTTGGGGGACGGCGACCTGGCGCGCCTGCAGGCGTTCTGCGCGCAGGCGGGTGTACAGCTGTGGTTACAAGGCGAGGGTGAACCTTCACCGGTGGATGCGGGTCAGAGCCTCGGTTTTCGTCTTGAACCCTGGAACCTTGAATTGGCGTACCGGCCCGGCGATTTCGTTCAGGTCAACGCCCAGGTCAACACCGCGATGATCGAGCAGGCCTTGGCCTGGTTGGCGCCGCAAGCCGATGAACGCGTGCTCGACCTGTTCTGCGGTCTGGGCAACTTTGCCCTGCCGCTGGCCCGGCAGGCGCGGGAAGTGGTGGCGGTGGAAGGGGTGCAGGCGATGGTCGAGCGGGCGGCAGCCAATGCTCGTAGCAACAATTTGCATAACACGCAGTTTTTTCAGGCCGATTTATCGCAGCCTTTGGCGGCGTCGGGCTGGGCCGCAGGAGGCTTTTCTGCGGTACTCTTGGACCCACCGCGTGACGGTGCATTCGAGGTTGTGCGAAAAATCGCAGACCTCGGCGCAAAACGTCTTGTTTATGTATCGTGCAACCCGGCGACCCTGGCCCGCGACACCGTCGAACTGGTCAGGCAGGGTTACCGGTTAAAAAGTGCCGGGATTCTCGACATGTTTCCTCAGACGGCGCATGTCGAAGCCATGGCGTTATTCGAAGCGGGTTAGCCAGGCTGACGCGTTCGGCGCTGCACCTTGGGTCCGGCAGGGGCAGCACCAGTGATTTCAAGCGCATCGCGAATGCGCTGTAGGGAAAGGTAAACAAAGATGGTACAGGTGAGAGTGCACCAGCCGGTCAACACCGACGGCAGTATCAATCTCGAAGCATGGCTGGATCATGTGGTGAGCGTCGACCTGGCGCTGGACCGGGAGGCCCTCAAGGCCGCTTGCGAGTTCGCCCAGGACATCGAGAAGAAGGGCAACCCGGCCAAGCATTCCTGGGCCGATGGTACGTCGAGTTTCCAGGCCGGCCTGGAAATCGCCGAAATCCTTGCCGACCTCAAGCTCGACCAGGACTCGCTGGTCGCCGCGGTCATCTACCGCGCCGTACGCGAAGGCAAGGTGACCCTGGCTGAAGTCGGCCAGCGCTTTGGCCCGGTAGTCTCCAAGCTGATCGACGGCGTGCTGCGCATGGCCGCCATCAGCGCCAGCCTCAGCCCGCGCCAGTCGCTGGTGCTGGGCTCGCAGGCGCAGGTCGAGAACCTGCGCAAGATGCTCGTGGCCATGGTTGACGACGTCCGTGTGGCGCTGATCAAGCTGGCCGAACGCACCTGCGCGATTCGCGCGGTCAAGGGCGCCGACGACGAGAAACGCAACCGCGTCGCCCGCGAAGTGTTCGATATCTATGCGCCGCTGGCCCACCGCCTGGGCATCGGTCATATCAAGTGGGAGCTGGAAGACCTGTCCTTCCGCTACCTCGAACCCGATCAGTACAAGCAGATCGCCAAGCTTCTGCACGAGCGCCGGCTGGACCGCGAGCGCTTCATCAGCGACGTGATGAACCAGCTGCAGAACGAGCTGCTGGCCACCGGGGTCAACGCCGACATCAGCGGTCGGGCCAAGCACATCTATTCGATCTGGCGCAAAATGCAGCGCAAGGGTCTGGAATTCAGCCAGATCTACGACGTGCGCGCGGTGCGCGTGCTGGTCCCGGAAATGCGCGACTGCTACACCGCGCTGGGCATCGTGCACACCCTGTGGCGGCATATCCCCAAAGAGTTCGACGACTACATCGCCAACCCCAAGGAAAACGGCTACCGCTCGTTGCACACGGCGGTGATCGGTCCGGAGGGCAAGGTCCTCGAGGTGCAGATCCGCACCCACGCCATGCACGAAGAGGCCGAGCTCGGCGTCTGCGCGCACTGGCGCTACAAGGGCACCGACGTCAAATCCAGCTCTAACCACTACGAAGAGAAAATCTCCTGGTTGCGCCAGGTGCTGGAATGGCACGAAGAGCTGGGCGATATCGGTGGCCTGGCCGAACAGCTGCGGGTCGATATCGAGCCGGACCGGGTCTATGTGTTCACCCCGGATGGTCACGCCATCGACCTGCCCAAGGGCGCCACGCCGCTGGACTTCGCCTACCGGGTGCACACCGAGATCGGCCACAACTGCCGCGGGGCGAAGATCAACGGCCGTATCGTGCCGCTCAACTACAGCCTGCAGACCGGTGAGCAGGTCGAGATCATCACCAGCAAGCACGGCAACCCCAGCCGCGACTGGCTGAACTCGAACCTGGGCTACGTCACCACCTCGCGGGCGCGGGCGAAGATCGTCCACTGGTTCAAGCTGCAGGCTCGCGACCAGAACGTCGCCGCCGGCAAGACCCTGCTCGAACGCGAACTCAACCGCCTGGGCTTGCCGCAGGTCGACTTCGAACGCCTGGCGGAAAAAGCCAACCTGCGCGCTGCCGAGGACATGTTCGCCTCGCTGGGTGCCGGTGACCTGCGCCTGGCGCATCTGGTCAACGCCGCGCAGCAACTGGTGGAGCCGGAGCGCAGCGATCATGTCGAGTTGGTACCGCGCAAGGCTACCGGCTACAAGCCGGGCAAGCGTGGCGACATTCAGATCCAGGGCGTCGGCAACCTGCTCACGCAGATGGCCGGTTGCTGCCAGCCGCTGCCGGGCGATGCGATCGTCGGTTACATCACCCAGGGCCGCGGCGTCACCATCCACCGCCAGGACTGCGCCTCGGTGCTGCAACTGGCCGGGCGCGAGCCGGAGCGGATCATCCAGGTCAGCTGGGGCCCGGTGCCGGTACAGACCTATCCGGTGGATATCATCATCCGTGCCTACGACCGTCCGGGCTTGCTGCGAGACGTCTCCCAGGTCTTGCTCAACGAGCGGATCAACGTGCTGGCGGTCAACACCCGCTCGAACAAGGAAGACAACACCGCATTGATGTCGCTGACCATCGAGATTCCTGGCCTGGATGCCCTCGGGCGCTTGCTGGGGCGGATTTCGCAACTGCCGAACATCATCGAGACGCGGCGTAACCGTACGCCTTGAGGCCCTATCGCCGGCAAGCCGGCTCCCACAGGAAACAGGTTGCTCCGATCCTGTGGGAGCTGGCTTGCCAGCGATGAGGCCAGACCTGAGAGAGCCTTTTGATGTACATCCTAGACGACCTGCTCCACCTCATGGCCCGCCTGCGCGACCCGCAGTATGGCTGCCCGTGGGACCTCAAGCAGACCTACGCGACCATCGTCCCCTACACCCTCGAAGAAGCCTACGAAGTCGCCGACGCCATCGAGCGCAGCGACTTCGAGCACTTGCAGGGCGAACTCGGTGACCTGCTGTTCCAGGTGGTTTACTACAGCCAGTTGGCGCGCGAAGAAGGCCGTTTCGAATTCGACGGCGTGGTCGACAGCATCACCCGCAAGCTGATCCGCCGTCACCCGCATGTGTTCCCCACCGGCGAGCTCTACGCCGCGCTCGACACACCCAAGCTCGACGAAACCCAGGTCAAGCAGCGCTGGGACGAGATCAAGGCCCAGGAGCGCGCCGAGAAGGGCGAGCCCGAGCAGTTGTCGTTGCTCGATGATGTGCCGGCAGCGTTGCCGGCCTTGTCGCGGGCGGCCAAACTGCAAAAGCGCGCGGCCCGGGTCGGTTTCGACTGGCCGGATGCCTTGCCGGTGCTGGACAAGGTCCGCGAAGAGCTCGATGAAGTGCTCCAGGCCATGGCCGACGATGACAGCGTGGCCCTGGCTGACGAGCTCGGTGACCTGCTGTTTGCCGCAGTGAATCTGGCCCGGCACCTGAAGGTCGACCCGGAAAACGCCCTGCGCGGGGCCAACAGAAAGTTTGAGCGACGTTTCCGTTTTATCGAACAGGCATTGCGCGACATAGGCCGTCCGATTGAAGATTGCACCCTCGAAGACATGGATGCGCTCTGGGGCGAAGCCAAACGTCAGGAAAAGAACCTGCCCAGCTGCGGCTGAGCTGTTGCATAAGTGAGTGAACGATGAGCCTTTCCCTTCGCGACCAATTGCTCAAGGCCGGTCTGGTCAACCAGAAACAGGTCAAGCAGGTCAGTAAAGAACAGAAGAAACAAAAGCGCCTGGAGCACAAAGGCCAGGTCGAGGTCGACGATACCCAGCAGCGGCTGGCCAAGGAAGCCATGGCCGAGAAGGCCAAGCGCGACCAGGAGCTCAACCGCCAGCAGCAGGAGAAGGCCGAGCAGAAGGCCCGCGCCGCCCAGGTCAAGCAATTGATCGAGGTCTCGCGCCTGCCCAAGCTGACCACCGAGGACTACTACAACTTCGTCGACGACAAGAAGGTCAAGCGCCTGTCGGTCAACGCCCTGATGCGCAGCAAGCTGAGCAGTGGTTCGCTGGCCATCGTTGCCCATGGAGGCGGTTACGAGGTGATCCCCCGTGAGGCGGCGCTGAAGATCCAGGAGCGCGACCCGCAGCGTATCGTCCTGCTCAACACCCAGGTTGAAGAGCCGGATGCCGACGATCCGTACGCGGCCTACGTGATCCCTGACGATCTGATGTGGTAATGACGACAAACCCCGCTTCGGCGGGGTTTGTTTTTTCTGGAGGGGTTATTGCTGTTGCCGTCTGGTCTCGAGGTATTCCAGCTCGATGCGGTAGCTGTGGGCCTCATGTTCATTGTGGAACATGCCGACCAGCTCGCCCTGCTGATGCACATCCCAGATGCGCACGCCTGCAGCCAGGCCTTCGTGAGACATTTTGCTTTCGTCGCGCTCAGTTACTTTGACAGTCATCTGCAAACTCCACTTTCAGTTAACTGCGGCACCGTGTCGCAGGTCTCTTTTATAGAATTTGTTAGCAGGCTAAGTAAATGACTGGCGCATGAAACATCTTTCATGTCGGTAGCAGCGCGCTCCTACCAAGGGTGTAAAAAGAAACCCCGCACTTGGCGGGGTTTCGGGTGTTACCAGCAGTCAGGCTATCAGTTGCCCTTGACCGCCTTGCCATCGACCGTGCCGTCCTGCAGCACGATCACGTACTCCTTGCCGTCGGTCTCGACCTGGCGCAGTTGCACCAGCAGGTAATCCCAGTCCTTGGCGAACCACAGCTCGGTGATGCGCTTGCTCTGGCTCGGGTCGCGCACGCGCTCGACCTTGATGGCATCGACCTGGCCAGTCTTGGTGGTGACTTTTTCGGTGCCCAGGACGCGGAAGTCGTAGGTATCGATCTCGTCGCCATCGACCACCTGGTAGCTCACGCTCTTCTTGCCCGCTGCCACGTCATGCTGCAGGGCCAGTTGATAGGTGGACTTGTCCAGCACGCCGCGGTTGAGGGGCAGGTTGATCGCGTCGCCGCGGTCAGTACCGGTGATCTTCTTGGTCGTCCAGTCGAAGTCCAGGTCAACTTTCTTGGCTTTGCCCAGGCCGCCACGTTCGAAGTGGTAGGTCTTTGGCAGCAGGGTGTCCTTGTCCAGAGTCAGGGTACTTTGCTCAATCAGGCTGGCGATCATCATCGACGCCTTGAAATTGAGGTTCCAGGTACCGTTGGCGTTCTTTTCCAGGCTGCGCTCGGCAGTGCCGCTCATGGGCAACTGCTTCCAGTCGGCGGTGTAGCTGGCCGAGAAAGGCTTCAGATCGGCTGCCTGCAACGGCAACGCGAGCACGGCGAGAGCGAAGAGCAGGGCGCGACGCATAATTTCTCCTAGGGTCGAATCAAGTGGCCGCTGGCCGCCAGAGGCTGGCCATCCAGTAGAGCACCGTGTTCGCCCAGGCGCAAACGGCCTTCGGCAAACCAGCGCACCGCCAGCGGATAGATCAGGTGTTCCTGGCTGTGAACCCGCTGTGCCAGACGTTCTGGCGTGTCATCCAACTCTACCGGTATTACTGCCTGTACGACCAGCGGCCCGCCGTCGAGTTCCTCGGTGACGAAGTGCACGCTGCAGCCATGCTCGGCATCACCGGCTTCCAGCGCCCGTTGATGAGTGTGCAGGCCTTTGTACTTGGGCAGCAGGGAAGGGTGGATGTTCAGCAGGCGGCCCTGGTAGTGACGGACGAAACCGGCACTGAGGATGCGCATGAAACCGGCCAGCACCACCAGCTGCGGCTGGTAGCCATCGATCAGCTCGACTAGCGCCGTGTCGAACGCCTCGCGGCCGTCGAAGGCCTTGTGGTCGAGCACGGCGGTGGCGATACCGGCGTCTTTGGCACGCTGCAGGCCATAGGCGTCGGCGCGGTTGGAGATGACCGCGCAGATCCGCACCGGGCTGTCGCCGGTGCGGGTGCTGTCGATCAACGCTTGCAGGTTGCTGCCGGTGCCGGACAACAGCACCACGACATCACAGGTCTTGCTCGGCATCAGTGTGCCTTGACGTTCTTCAGCTCGACCTGGGCAGCGCCTTCGGCGGCGACGCCGATCTGGCCGATGACCCATGGCTGCTCGCCAGCTTCACGCAGGACCTTCAGGGCGCTATCGACCTGGTCCTGGGCGACGCAGATGACCATGCCGACGCCGCAGTTGAGGACACGGTGCATTTCGTGCTCGTCGACGTTGCCTTGCTGCTGCAACCAGTTGAACACCGCCGGGCGCTCCCAGCTGGCCACGTCAACCACGGCCTGGGCGCCTTTTGGCAGTACCCGCGGGATGTTGTCGAGCAGGCCGCCACCGGTGATGTGGGCCATGGCCTTGACCGCGCCGGTGTCCTTGATCAGCTTGAGCAGTGGCTTGACGTAGATGCGGGTCGGGGCCATCAGCAGTTCGGTCAGCGGCTTGCCGTCGAGCTGCACGGTTTCGATGTCGGCACCGGAGACTTCGATGATCTTGCGGATCAGCGAGTAGCCGTTGGAGTGTGGGCCGGACGATGGCAGGGCGATCAGCGCATCACCGGTGGCAACCTTGGAGCCGTCGATGATTTCGGCTTTTTCCACCACACCGACGCAGAAGCCGGCCAGGTCGTAGTCTTCGCCTTCGTACATGCCTGGCATTTCAGCGGTTTCACCGCCAACCAGGGAGCAGCCGGCCAGTTCGCAGCCAGCGCCGATACCGGTAACCACGGTGGCGGCAACGTCGACATTGAGTTTGCCAGTGGCGTAGTAGTCGAGGAAGAACAGCGGCTCGGCACCGCAGACCACCAGGTCGTTGACGCACATGGCGACCAGGTCCTGGCCGATGCTGTCGTGCTTGTTCAGGTTCAGTGCCAGGCGCAGCTTGGTGCCGACGCCGTCGGTGCCGGAGACCAGAACCGGCTGCTTGTAGCCGGCCGGGATCTCGCAGAGGGCGCCAAAACCGCCCAGGCCGCCCATGACTTCCGGGCGCGCCGTGCGCTTGGCAACGCCTTTGATGCGTTCGACCAATGCTTCACCGGCGTCGATGTCTACACCGGCGTCCTTGTAGCTCAGGGAGGGTTGCTTGCTCATGATCCAGGCCTTTAGGGGGGAGGGATTCAGGGGAATCGACCGTGACCTGCCAGGCAAGGCGGAGGGAATCCGGCTGCCTGACCGTCGCCGGTCTGCGAAGGCGCGCGATTTTATCAGGGTTGCCCGGTAGCGGCCATCCTCAGGCCGACGGGCAGAGCCTTTATTCTTGCGAAAAATACGCTTTAACAGTGCGCGACTGGTTGCCACGGCGCAGGCTGTATAAGGTATAGCAAAGGCGATGGGCAGAATTTACCGCCAGCGGTTGAATGTTTTACCGGGTGCTGCGGTCTGAGCTGCGTCCGTTTTTGTCGCCCTCGCTTCTTTATTACCAGGACAGGAATCCTCCATGCGTTTGCGTAACTACCTGGCCGCCGGCTGTCTGGCCCTGTTCGGCCTCTCGGCTCAGGCCGAAACCCTCTCCGGCCTGTATCAGGTCCGCGAGCCGGTCAACGGCCAGGGCGCCGAAGCCCGTACCCAGGCCACCGGAAAAGCCCTCGAGACCCTGGTGCTGCGCCTGACCGGCGATGCCAAGGCCGCGCAAAGCCCGGGCCTGGCTGCGCTGCGTAAAGACCCGCAACAGATCATCAGCCAGTTCGGTTTCGAGGCCGGTCCGCCGGAAACCGTGCTGGTCGACTTCGATCCCGGCAGCACCGAGCGCGCCTTGCGCCAGGCCGGCCTGGCCCTGTGGGGCAACAACCGGCCGTCGATCCTCGGCTGGTGGTTGAACGACAGCACCGAGGGCTCGAGCCTGGTCGGCGACGGCCAGGGCAGCGCCGAACCGCTGCGCCGTGCAGCCCAGCACCGTGGGCTGCCATTGCGGCTGCCATTGGCAGACTTGCAGGAGCAACTGGTGGCGACCGGCAAGAACCTTGAAGGCACTGACCCGGCGCCGCTGCGTGAGGCCTCCGAGCGCTATGGCGCCGATGCCTTGCTGGCGGTGCACGCCAGCGAAGCCGATGGCAAGTGGCAGGGCAAATGGCGCCTGTGGCTGGGTGACCAGCGCGAGCAGGGCACTGTCGAGGCTGCTGACCAGGCTGCCCTGGCCGATGCGGTGATGCTTGCCGTCAGCAGTCGCCTGGCCCCGCGTTTCGTCGCCCGTCCAGGCGCCAGCAGCGAAATGCAGGTGCAGGTCCAGGGCATGACCCTGGAGCGTTATGCCGAACTGGGCCGGGTGCTCGAACCTTATGGTGCGCGACTCAAGGTGGTGCAGGGCGACACCCTGACCTACCAGGTCACCGGCAATAGCGATCAGCTGCGCGCGCAACTGGGCCTGGCCAAACTGCAGGAACTGCCGCCCGAAGCGCCAGCGGCACCTGCCGCCGTCGATCCGGCCAATCCCGGGGCAACCCAGGCCGCCGCCCCACAACCCTTCAACGGGCTGCGTTTTCGTTGGTAACCCCTGACCTGGCCGGAGCCGTTCATGACTGATACACGTCGCTGGGTATGGGTAGGCGGGGCGCTACTGTGCGCCGCCTTGCTTTACTGGCTGCACCCGATTCTTTCGCCTTTTCTGGTCGGCATCCTGCTGGCCTACCTGGCCGACCCGCTGGTCGACCGCCTGGAGCGCGCAGGCCTGTCGCGCACCTGGGGCGTGGTGGTGGTCTTCGCCCTGTTCACCTTGTTGCTGACCTTGTTGCTGCTGGTGCTGGTGCCGATGCTGGCCAAGCAGCTGGTGCGCCTGTACGAGCTGGCGCCGCAGATGCTCGACTGGCTGCAGCACCAGGCCCTGCCCTGGGTACAGGCGCGCCTGGGTCTGGCCGACGGTTTCTGGAAGTTCGACAAGATCAAGGCGGCCATCAGCGAGCACATGGGCCAGACCACCGACATCGTCGGGGTCATCCTGTCCCAGGCCACCGCCTCGGGCCTGGCCCTGCTCGGCTGGCTGGCCAATCTGGTGTTGATCCCGGTGGTGAGTTTCTACCTGCTGCGCGACTGGGACCTGATGATGGCCAAAATCCGCAGCCTGCTGCCGCGTCAGCGCGAGGAGCGGGTGGTGGCGCTCGCGGGGGAATGTCACGAGGTGCTCGGCGCCTTCGTCCGTGGCCAGCTGCTGGTGATGCTGGCCCTGGGCATCATCTATGCCTCGGGGCTGATGCTGGTGGGCCTGGAGCTTGGCCTGTTGATCGGCCTGCTGGCGGGCCTTGCGGCGATCGTGCCGTACATGGGTTTCATTATCGGTATCGGCGCGGCGATGATTGCCGGGCTGTTTCAGTTTGGTGGCGACCCCTATCCATTGCTAGGGATTGCAGCAGTGTTCATGGTCGGTCAGGCGCTCGAAGGCATGGTGCTGACGCCGTTGCTGGTGGGCGATCGTATCGGCCTGCACCCGGTGGCGGTGATTTTCGCGATTCTCGCCGGTGGTGAAATGTTCGGCTTTACCGGCGTATTGCTGGCCTTGCCGGTGGCGGCCGTGATCATGGTGCTGCTGCGCCATGTCCACGACCTGTATAAAGAGTCGGATATTTACGGCGGTGAAATCGACCCGGATCTGTAGCTTGATAGCACCTGGCTTGCATTGGCCGTTAGACGCTAATGCAAGCCTTTGATTTTACTTGTGGTCTGCGCCGATTGTGCGACTGGCGCCACGGGTATAAACTTTGCAGACTTTTCACAAAAGGCCCCTTGCGGTTCCCCGGAACTGCCCAGCCAGCATGAAACCGATCCAGTTGCCCCTGGGTGTGCGTCTGCGTGATGACGCCACCTTCATCAACTACTATCCGGGTGCCAACGCCGCCGCTTTGGGCTACGTCGAGCGACTCTGCGAAGCCGACGCCGGCTGGACCGAAAGCCTGATCTACCTGTGGGGCAAGCAAGGCGTGGGCCGTACCCACCTGCTGCAGGCCGCCTGCCTGCGCTTTGAGCAACTGGGTGAGCCGGCGGTGTACCTGCCCCTGGCACAATTGCTCGACCGCGGCGTCGAACTGCTCGACAACCTCGAACAGTACGAACTGGTGTGCCTCGATGACCTGCATGTAATTGCCGGCAAGCCGGAGTGGGAGGAGGCCATGTTCCACCTCTTCAACCGCCTGCGCGACAGTGGCCGGCGCCTGTTGCTCGCCGCCTCCAGCTCGCCCCGGGAACTGCCGATCAAGCTCGCCGACCTCAAGTCGCGCCTGACCCTGGCGCTGATCTTCCAGATGCGTGCGCTGTCGGACGAAGACAAGCTGCGCGCCCTGCAACTGCGCGCTTCGCGCCGTGGTTTGCACCTGACCGATGAGGTCGGGCACTTCATCCTCACGCGTGGTACCCGCAGCATGAGTGCTTTGTTCGACCTGCTCGAGCGCCTCGATCAGGCCTCTTTGCAGGCTCAGCGCAAACTCACCATCCCGTTTTTGAAAGAAACTTTGGGCTGGTAAGGCAGGGGCTAGAGCCTCGGCACATAAAAGTCACATTTTTTTCGATTGAATTTGCAAATCGATGCGATAGAAGGCATAGTCTCGGCTTCTTTAAATCCCAGACACGGTCGTGCCCATGCTAAATCGCTTCGCACCCCTCGTGCCCCTCGCACTCGTGACCCTGCTTTTTGGTTGCGCGACCACCGGTCCCGTATCCCAGCAGCAGGTTCAGCAGCAACCGGTTACCGCTCAGGTTTTGACCAAGTCCTCCGTCCAGGCGACGTTCGAGGAAGAGCTGAACACCGAAGCAGAGCTGCAAGATTTCGCCAGCAGCAAGCCTTACCAACTGCCCGCCCTGGCCGACAACATTCTCGAGCGCGGCATGTCGCTGATCGGTACCCGCTACCGTTTCGGCGGTACCTCCGAGAACACCGGCTTTGATTGCAGCGGCTTCATCGGCTACCTGTTCCGCGAAGAAGCTGGCCTCAACCTGCCGCGCTCCACCCGCGAAATGATCAACGTCAAGGCCCCGCTGGTTGCCCGTAACAACCTCAAGCCAGGCGACCTGCTGTTCTTCAGCACCAATGGCCGCGGCCGCGTCAGTCACGCCGGGATCTACCTCGGTGACGACCAGTTCATCCACTCCAGCAGCCGCCGCAGCGGTGGTGTGCGCATCGACAAGCTCGGTGATCGCTACTGGAGCAAGACCTTCATCGAAGCCAAGCGTGCACTGGCCATGGCTCCGGCCGCGACCACCCTCTCGCGCAACTGATCCTTCGACAGGTTTGACCACGGCGACGTAGCTGAAAAGCTCGTCGCCGTGCGTGTTTACAGAAAGCGTCTAATCTAAATTCTCAACTCTTTTCGGCTCTTGGCCGAAGCGGCTTCAGACAGGATGTTCTGACCATGGCGATGATGGCGCGCTTCGCTGTACTTTCCCTCGCAGCACTGCTCGGTGCATGCTCAAGTCATGCCCCGGCCCCGCGTAAAGTGGTCGAGCCTGCCGTCATGGCCCCGCAAGTCTATTTCTCCCCGGTTGCCGAAGACGTGCTGTTCCGCGCCCTGGGCCTGGTTGGCACGCCGTACCGCTGGGGCGGCAACACCCCGGATTCGGGTTTCGATTGCAGCGGCCTGATTGGCTATGTCTATCGCGATGCCGCCGGTATTTCGCTGCCGCGTTCGACCCGGGAAATGATCGGCATCCGAGCGCCGAGCATCGAGCGCACCGACCTGCAGTCCGGCGACCTGGTGTTCTTTGCCACCAATGGCGGTTCGCAGGTTAGCCATGCCGGCATCTATGTCGGCGAGGGGCGCTTCGTCCATGCCCCGGCCACCGGCGGAACGGTGCGCCTGGACTACCTGTCCAACAGCTACTGGCAAAAAACCTACCTGAATGCCAAGCGCGTGCTGCAGCCAGCGCATCTGGCGCGTAACCCCTGACCTTCGCGAGGTAGATGATGACCGCGCAGACGCTCTACCTCGACGACCCCCTCTACCACTACCTGCAAAGCGTGTCGCTGCGCGAAACGCCGTTGCTTGCCCGTTTGCGTGCCGAAACCCAGGCCATGCCCGAAGCGCGCTGGCAGGTAGCACCGGAGCAGGGGCAACTGCTGGCACTGCTGGTACGCCTGATCGGCGCGCAGCGGGTGATTGAAGTGGGTACCTTCACCGGCTACAGCGCCTTATGCATGGCCCAGGCCATGGAACACGGGCAGTTGCTCTGTTGTGATCTTGAAGGCAGCTACAACGCCGTGGCCTGGCGCTACTGGCAGGAGGCCGGGGTCGCCGAGCGCATTGAACTACGCCTGGCGCCCGCCCTGCAGACCCTGGCGACGCTGCCGTCAGAGCGCTACGACCTGATCTTCATCGATGCCGACAAGGCCAACTATCCACACTACCTGGAACAGGCCCTGCGCTTGCTGCGGGTTGGCGGGCTGGTGCTGTTCGACAACACCTTGTGGAGCGGGCGGGTGCTGCAGGGAACGCCGGACAGCGAAGACACCCGGGCGATCCAGGCATTGAACCTCACACTCAAGGATGACCCGCGGGTGGACCTGTCGATGCTGCCGATTGGCGATGGCTTGACCCTGTGCCGCAAGCGCTGAGAGGGCGCAGGGTATTGGTGCATGTGATCTGTGTGGGAGCCGGCCTTGCCGGCGATGGGCCGCATAGCGGCCCCCAGGTCACTTGGCCTTGCTCACCCGCCAGATCTTGTTGCCCACATCATCAGCCACCAGCAACCCTCCGCGCCGGTCGTTGATCACCCCGACCGGGCGGCCCATGGCCTTGCCCTCGTCATTGAGGAACCCGGTCAGCAGGTCAATTGGCTTGCCTGCAGGTTTGCCTGCGGTGCTGAACGGCACAAAGATCACTTTGTAGCCGCTGTGCGGCTTGCGGTTCCATGAGCCATGCTGGCCGATGAATGCGCCTTGCTCGAAAGGCGCCGGTAGCAGGCCCTGCTCGGCAAAGGTCAGGCCCAGCGACGCCGTGTGCGGCCCCACTGCATAGTCCGGCGCAATGGCGCTGGCTACCAGGTTCGGATCAGAAGGGTTGACCCGCTGATCGACGTGCTGGCCGTAGTAGCTGTAGGGCCAGCCGTAGAAGCCGCCATCCTTGACCGAGGTAATGTAGTCGGGCACCAGGTCGCTGCCGATCTCGTCGCGCTCGTTGACGGCGGTCCACAGCTGGCCGGTATGGGGTTCCCAGGCCAGGCCGTTGGGGTTGCGCAGGCCGGAGGCGAATATGCGCTGCTGGCCGCTGGCCGGGTCGATTTCCCAGATCGCCGCACGGCCTTTTTCCTGGTCCATGCCGTTCTCGCCGACATTGCTGTTGGAGCCGACAGTGACGTAGAGCTTCTTGCCGTCACGGCTGGCGATCACGTTCTTGGTCCAGTGATGGTTCAGTGTGCCGCCCGGCAAATCAGCCACCGGCGTACCCGGGCCCTTGATCGAGGTGGCGCCGGATTCGTAATGAAAGCGCAGCAGGCGATCGGTGTCGGCGACGTAGAAGTCGTTGCCAACCAGGGCCATGCCAAACGGAGAATTGAGGTTTTCGATAAAGGTCGTGCGGGTTTCCGCGACGCCGTCATGGTCGCTGTCGCGCAGCAGGCTGATGCGGTTGGCGCTGGGGACGCCGGCGCCGGCGCGGTCCATGACCTTGCCCATCACCCAGCCGCGAATGCCCTTGCCGTCATCGGGCTTGGGCGGGGCATTGGTTTCGGCCACCAGGATATCGCCATTGGGCAGGGCGTAGAGCCAGCGCGGGTGGTCCAGGCCTTCGGCAAAGGCCGCCACCTGAGTGCCGGGCGCGGCCTTGGGCGTCATACCCCGGGGCCAGCCGATGGCCGGGGCGATGTTGACGGTGGGAATCAGGGTCTTGTTGGGTTCGGGCAATTGCGGCGACGGGCCGACCCCGTCGCTGACCTCCAGGCGCGCGTTCTCGCCGCACCCGCTTAATCCCGCAGTCACTGCCAGCAGCAGTGCAATCCGGCTGATGCCCATGTCGTTTCCCTCGCGATGATGGCCGCTATTGCCAGTAGAGGCGGATCAGGCGCGGGAGGTTCCCTGGTTCAGGCCTGCTTGAGCAGCAACGCCACCCCGGGGTGGTACTGGCCGGCTTCGTTGTGCAGCTTGCGGTAGGCGTAGGGGAAGTACCAGGCAATGGCGCAGGCGTTGTGCTTTTGCAGGTCGTCGACCAGGTCCTGTAGTTCTTCGGGGCTGGCGTGCTGGCCGGCTTTCCAGGGGCTGGCGAACAGCGCGGCGACCTTGAGCTGGCTGGGCGCGGCAACCTGGCGTGCGGCATACACGGTTTCGGCCAGGGCATTGTTCAGGTCCAGCCTGGCAATTTTCGGCCAGCGCTGGCTGGCTTGCAGGTAGGCGGCTTCTTCGCGGTTGGCGATGTACAGGTCGCAGCGACCTTCACGATCACCGTCATCGCGCTGCTTCTTGCTCTGATGCTGCTGCAGGGTCACCAGCTCGGCTTGCCAGGCGGCGGCCGAAAGCAGGCCGAGGTTGGCTTGGGCACCGTGCCAGTAGGGCGCATCGCCATCACCGAGGGTGTGGTTGAAGCGGTCGATGCAATCGACCCAGCGCTCCAGGGCGGGGCGCAGGAATTCCAGGCGCGCATTGTTGATGATCAGGCCTTGCATGCTGCTCTCCCTTATAGTTGTGATCGAGTACAGCCGAGGTATGGCTATTTGATATCACTGAAGTCAGTGTTGCACAAGATGTCAAAGGCGCCATTGATCCAGGCCAGTTCAGCGCCTTTCATTGACGCTCCGGGTGCAACCCTCTAACCTTCGCGACTTGTTTCAGGTGCTCTGCAGGCGATGGCCTGGCAGGGTGAAACAGGGAAGCCGGTGGGCGCGCAAGGCGCGCGAATCCGGCGCTGCCCCCGCAACGGTAGGTGAGTCAAGGCCGCGCAGGGCCACTGGGTGTTCGACCCGGGAAGGCGCACGGTCCCGGGTGTTCATGGCCCCGCTCACAAGCCCGGAGACCGGCCTGTTACAGCCAACGGCATCACGGAGGGTGATGCGCGGTTCCTCCGGCCTGTGCCGTAGCCCTGCGCGTTTTCCGTCTGCCATATCCATTCATTTGTCACGCCGTTCCTCGCCGCGAACCCTGAGCAGCCATAGACTGCTACGCTCGTTGCGGGTCGGCCGACAGTGGTTTGCGGAGAACCTCATGACTGAATCCACCGAGCGCGACGAACGCCACCTGGCGCGTATGCAGCGCAAGAAGGCCGTCATCGACGAGCGCATCGCCAATTCGCCTAACGAATGCGGCTTGCTGCTGGTGCTCACCGGCAATGGCAAGGGCAAGAGCAGTTCGGCCTTCGGCATGCTCGCCCGGGCCATGGGCCATGGCATGCAGTGCGGCGTGGTGCAGTTCATCAAGGGCCGCAACAGCACCGGCGAAGAGCTGTTCTTCCGACGCTTCCCGGAACAGGTGCGCTACCACGTGATGGGCGAGGGCTTTACCTGGGAAACCCAGGACCGCCAGCGCGATATCGCTGCTGCCGAAGCCGCCTGGGCAGTGTCGCGGCAGATGCTTCAGGACCCGTCGATCGCCTTCGTGGTGCTCGATGAGCTGAACATCGCCCTCAAGCACGGTTACCTCGATCTGGACCAGGTCCTCAGCGACTTGCAGGCGCGCCCGCCGATGCAGCACGTGATCGTCACCGGTCGTGCGGCCAAGGATGAAATGATCGAACTGGCCGACACCGTCACCGAAATGGGCATGATCAAGCACGCCTTCCAGGCCGGTATCCGCGCCCAGAAGGGCGTCGAGCTATGAGGGATGCGCGCCATTGCCCGGCGGTATTGATCGCCGCACCGGCTTCCGGCCAGGGCAAGACCACGGTGACCGCCGCTCTGGCGCGCCTGCATCGCAACCAGGGGCGCAAGGTCCGCGTATTCAAGTGTGGCCCGGACTTTCTCGACCCGATGATTCTCGAGCGCGCCAGCGGTGCGCCGGTGTATCAGCTCGACCTGTGGATGGTCGGCGAGCAGGAAAGCCGCCGTCTGTTATGGGAAGCGGCGGCTGAGGCCGACCTGATCCTGATCGAAGGGGTCATGGGGCTGTTCGATGGCACGCCATCGAGCGCCGACCTCGCTCGTCATTTTGGTGTGCCGGTGCTGGCGGTGATCGATGGCACGGCCATGGCCCAGACCTTCGGTGCCCTGGCCCTGGGCCTGGCGCGCTATCAGCCGGACCTGCCGTTTGCCGGGGTGCTGGCCAACCGCGTCGGTACCCTGCGCCACGCTCAATTGCTCGAAGGCAGCCTGACCGAAGGGCTGCGCTGGTACGGCGGGCTGTCGCGAGAAACCGGCATCGAACTGCCGAGCCGCCACCTGGGCCTGGTCCAGGCCAGTGAACTGAACGACCTCGAAGCACGCCTGGATGCAGCTGCAGCCGCCCTGGGCGCCAGTTGCGATGCGGCTTTGCCGCCGGCGGTGAGTTTCGCCGCGCCGACCGAGCTTGTGAGCGAGCCCTTGCTGCAAGGTGTGCGCATCGCGGTCGCCCGCGACGAAGCCTTTGCCTTCACCTATGGCGCCAACCTCGACCTGCTGCGGGCCATGGGCGCGGAGCTGGCGTTCTTCTCGCCGCTGCATGACGTGAGTTTGCCGCAGGCCGACAGCCTGTACCTGCCCGGTGGTTACCCGGAGCTGCATCACCAGGCCCTGGCGGCCAACTCGCCGATGCTCGCAGCCATTCGCGCCCATCATCACGCCGGCAAGCCGTTGCTCGCCGAATGTGGCGGCATGCTCTATCTGCTCGATGCCCTGACCGATGTCGCTGGTGAGCGCGCCGAATTGCTCGGGTTGCTGGCTGGTGAGGCGGTGATGCAGAAGCGCCTGGCCGCCCTGGCCTTGCAGGCGGTGGAATTGCCCGAAGGTACCTTGCGCGGGCACACCTACCATCACTCGCTGACCAGCACCGGGCTTGAGCCGATTGCCCGTGGCCAGAGCCCCAACGGTGGCCGTGGTGCCGAAGCGGTGTATCGCTGTGGCCGGCTGACCGCTTCCTACGTGCATTTCTACTTTGCCTCCAACCCCCAGGCGTCGGCGGCGCTGTTGTGTCCATGACCGAGCATGCCTTTACCGAAGCCGAACGCGCGGCGGTCTACCGCGCCATTGGCGAACGCCGTGACATGCGCCACTTCAGCGGCGGCGAAGTCGCCCCTGAACTGCTTGCACGCCTGCTGCAAGCCGCGCATCAGGCCCCCAGTGTTGGCCTGATGCAGCCCTGGCGCTTTATCCGCATTACCCGACGTGAACTGCGCCAGCGTATCCAGGCCCTGGTGGAGGAGGAGCGGTTGCGTACCGCCCAAGCCCTGGGCGAGCGCTCCGACGACTTCATGAAGCTCAAGGTCGAAGGCATAAATGACTGTGCCGAACTGCTGGTTGCCGCGCTGATGGATGAGCGCGAAGCGCATATCTTCGGCCGCCGAACCTTGCCGGAAATGGACTTGGCATCGCTGTCGTGTGCGATCCAGAACCTCTGGCTGGCCGCCCGCGCCGAAGGCCTGGGCATGGGCTGGGTATCGCTGTTCGAACCCCGGGCCCTGGCCGAGCTGCTGGGCATGCCGGCCGGTGCCAAGCCGCTGGCAATCCTTTGCCTGGGGCCGGTGCACGAATTTTACCCGGCGCCCATGCTGGTGCTTGAAGGTTGGACCACGGCGCGTCCGTTGCACGAAATGCTGTTTGAAAACCAGTGGGGAGAGTCTTGATGAGTGTGGCGTTGCTGACTGTGGCCGGGGTGGCGCTGGATGCGTTGCTGGGCGAGCCCAAGCGCCGGCATCCACTGGTCGCCTTCGGGCGCATGGCCGGGCGCCTGGAGCAACGCTTCAATGCCGGTGGCCGCGGCTGGCGCAGCCATGGCGTCACCGCCTGGTTCCTGGCCGTGGTGCCGCTGACCTTCCTGGCCATGCTGCTGTCCTGGTTGCCGTACATTGGCTGGCTGGTGGAAGTGCTGGCGCTGTATTGCGCCCTGGGCCTGCGCAGCCTCGGCGAGCACGTGACGCCGGTGGCCGAAGCCTTGCGCCAGGGCAACCTGGAACACGCCCGCCAGCGCGTGGGTTACCTGGTCAGCCGCGAAACCCGTGAGCTGGATGAAACCGCCGTGGCCCGCGCCGCCACCGAGTCGGTGCTGGAGAACGGCAGCGATGCGGTGTTTGCCGCGCTGTTCTGGTTCGTCGTTGGCGGTGTGCCGGGGGTGGTGCTCTATCGCCTGAGCAACACTCTGGACGCCATGTGGGGCTATCGCAATGAGCGCTTCGAACGCTTCGGCTGGGCTGCGGCGAAGATCGACGACCTGCTCAACTACATTCCGGCGCGGCTGGTGGCCCTGACCTACGCGCTGCTGGGCAAGACCCGCCTGGCCCTGCACTGCTGGCGGCGCCAGGCGCCGTTGTGGGACAGCCCCAACGCCGGCCCGGTAATGGCTGCCGGAGCGGGGGCGCTGGGTGTCGAGCTGGGCGGCCCGGCGGTGTACCACGGCGAGCTGCACGAGCGCCCGCAGCTGGGCGAAGGCCCGCAGGCCGATGCCGAGGCCATCGAGCGCGGCTGGCGCCTGGTGTGCCAGGGCGTGTGGTTGTGGTTACTGCTGTTGTGCCTGGGAGCTGAATTCTATGCTTGAGCACGGTGGTCGCCTGCAGCGCGCAGTGCAGCAATACGGTATCGCCCGCGAAGACTGGCTGGACCTGTCCAGCGGTATTGCGCCTTGGCCCTATGCAATCCCCGAGATCCCGCTGCGCGCCTGGGCACGCTTGCCCGAGACCGACGACGGCCTGGAACAGGCTGCCTGCGAGTACTACCAGGTCAACCAGTTGCTGCCCGTGGCCGGTTCCCAGGCAGCGATCCAGGCGTTGCCGCGCTTGCGCCGCCCCGGTACGGTCGGCGTACTGTCGCCATGCTACGCCGAGCACGCCGAAGGCTGGCGCCGTGCCGGGCATCGGGTGCGTGAGTTGGCTGAAGATCAGGTTGACTACTACCTCGACAGTCTCGACGTACTGGTGGTGGTCAACCCCAACAACCCCACTGGGCGGCTGATACCTGCCGAGCAACTGCTCGAATGGCATGCGCGCCTGGCCCGTCGCGGTGCTTGGCTGCTGGTCGATGAAGCCTTCATGGACAACACCCCGCAGCACAGCATCGGCGAACACGCCGAGCGCCCGGGCCTGATTGTGCTGCGCTCGTTCGGCAAGTTCTTTGGCCTGGCCGGTGTGCGCCTGGGCTTTGTCCTTGCCGAGCGGCAACTCCTGCAATTGCTCGCCGAACAGCTCGGGCCCTGGACCATCAGTGGCCCGACGCGCATCCTCGGCCAGGCGTGCCTGCTCGATAGCGCCGCGCATCAGCAGCAGATTATCCGCTGCGCCGTGGCCAGCCAGCGCCTGGCCGAGGTGCTCAGCGCTGGTGGATTCGCTGCGCACGGCAGCTGCGACCTGTTCCAGTACCTGGTCACCGAGCAGGCGCCGCAACTGCATGAATTCATGGCCCGGCGCGGCATCCTGCTGCGCCTGTTCAACCAGCCGCCCAGCCTGCGCTTCGGCCTGCCGGCCAGCGAGCAGGATTTCCAGCGCCTGGCCCGGGCCTTCACCGATTACCGCAAGGAACAGCCATGACCACCTTGATGGTGCAGGGCACCACCTCCGATGCCGGCAAAAGCACCCTGGTGACCGCGCTGTGCCGCTGGCTGCTGCGTCAGGGCGTTGCCGTAGTGCCGTTCAAGCCGCAGAACATGGCGCTCAACAGTGCGGTGACCGCCGAAGGTGGCGAGATCGGCCGAGCCCAGGCGGTTCAGGCCCAGGCAGCCGGCCTGGCGCCGCACACAGACATGAACCCGGTGCTGCTCAAGCCCAACAGCGACACCGGGGCCCAGGTGATCGTCCATGGCCGCGCGGTCACCAGCATGAATGCCGTGGCCTATCACGACTACAAGGTCATCGCCATGCAGGCTGTGCTGGCCTCGCACCAGCGCCTGAGCACAGCCTATCCGGTGGTGATGGTTGAAGGTGCCGGCTCGCCGGCCGAGATCAACCTGCGGGCCGGCGACATCGCCAACATGGGTTTTGCCGAGGCGGTGGATTGCCCGGTGATCCTGATTGCCGACATCAACCGTGGCGGGGTTTTCGCCCATCTGGTCGGCACCCTGGAATTGCTCTCGCCGAGCGAGCAGGCGCGGGTCAAAGGTTTTGTCATCAACCGTTTTCGCGGTGACATCGCCTTGCTCCAGCCCGGCCTGGACTGGCTCGAAGAACGTACCGGCAAACCGGTGCTGGGCGTGCTGCCCTATGTGATGGACCTGCACCTGGAAGCCGAGGACGGCATCGACCAGCGCCAGGGCATCAAGGCCGGGCGCCAGCTCAAGGTCATCGTGCCGGTGCTGCCGCGTATCAGCAACCACACCGATTTCGATCCGCTGCGCCTGCACCCGCAGGTCGACCTGCAGTTCATTGGCCCCGGCCAGCCGATTCCGCCGGCCGACCTGATCATCCTGCCCGGCTCCAAGAGTGTGCGCGGGGATCTGGCGCAGTTGCGCGAGCGCGGCTGGGACCAGGCGATCAGCCGTCATTTGCGTTATGGCGGCAAGGTCCTGGGTATTTGCGGCGGGCTGCAAATGCTCGGCCGGCGCGTGGAAGACCCATTGGGCCTGGAAGGGCCGGCGGGTGTCAGCGACGGCCTGGGGCTGCTGGACTTTGTCACCGTGCTGGAGGCCGAGAAACAGCTGCGCAATGTCGCCGGTACCCTGCAACTGGAACAAGCGGCCATCAACGGCTACGAGATTCATGCCGGCGTCACCCAGGGACCGGCGCTGGAGCGCCCGGCGGTGCAACTGGACGATGGTCGCGCCGATGGCGCCATTAGCGCCGACGGGCAGATCCTCGCCACCTACCTGCATGGCCTGTTCGAGGCGCCGCATTGCTGCGCCGCGCTGTTGCGCTGGGCCGGGCTGCAGGAGGCAGAGCAGATCGACTATCAGGCCCTGCGCGAACGCGACATCGAGCGCCTTGCCGATCTGGTCGAGCAGCACCTGGACACCGCGCGCCTGCGCCAACTCTGCGGACTGAACTGAAATGCTCAACCTGATTCTTGGCGGTGCCCGTTCGGGCAAGAGCCGCCTGGCCGAACAGCTGGCGGTGCAGAGCGGCCTGGCCGTTACCTACATCGCCACCAGCGAACCGCTTGACGGCGAGATGAACGCGCGGGTGCAACTGCACCGCGAGCGGCGTCCGCCGGAGTGGGCATTGATCGAAGAGCCGCTGGAACTGGCCCGGGTGCTGCGTGCCAATGCCAGTGCCGGGCGCTGCCTGCTGGTCGACTGCCTGACCCTGTGGTTGACCAACCTGCTGATGCTCGACAACCCCGAGCGCCTGGCGGCTGAACGCACTGCACTGCTCGATTGCCTGGCGCAACTGCCGGGCGAAATCATTGTGGTCAGCAACGAAACCGGCCTGGGCGTGGTGCCCATGGGCGAGCTGACCCGCCGTTATGTCGATGAAGCCGGCTGGCTGCACCAGGCCATTGCCGAACGCTGTCAGCGCGTGGTGCTGACCGTCGCCGGCCTGCCGCTCACCCTTAAAGGACCTGCACTATGAGTCAAACCTGGTGGCTTGAAGCCTGTCGTCCTGTTGACCAGGCTGTTCGCGAACAGGCCCTGGCGCGTCAACAGCAACTGACCAAACCGGCTGGCTCGCTGGGCCGCCTGGAGCAGTTGGCGGTGCAGTTGGCCGGCTTGCAAGGCCAGCTCAAGCCCAGCGTTGAGCAGGTCTGGATCGCAATCTTTGCCGGCGATCACGGCGTGGTCGCCGAGGGTATCTCGGCCTACCCGCAAGCAGTGACCGGGCAGATGCTGCATAACTTCGTCAGCGGTGGCGCCGCCATCAGCGTGCTGGCGCGGCAGTTGAATGCACAGCTGGAAGTGGTCGACCTGGGCACCATCGACCTCGCGCTGGAGCTGCCGGGTGTACGCCATCTGCGCGTCGGCGCCGGCACGGCGAACTTCGCCCAGGTGCCGGCGATGACCCATGAACAGGGCGTGCTGGCCCTGCAGGGCGGGCGCGAGAGTGCCTTGCGCGCGGCCGCCAGCGGCGCCCAGTTGTTTATCGGCGGCGAGATGGGCATCGGCAACACCACCGCCGCCAGCGCCCTGGCCTGTGCCTTGCTCGGCTGCCCGGCTGTGGAGCTCAGCGGCCCGGGCACAGGGCTGGACGCCGCCGGTGTACGGCACAAGGCCGAGGTCATCGAGCGAGCGTTGCAGCAGCATGCAGACCTCGGCGACGACCCGCTGCAGCGCCTGTTCTGTTTTGGTGGCTTTGAGATCGCCGCACTGGTCGGTGCCTACCTGGGGTGCGCCCAGGCCGGTGTTGCCGTGCTGGTGGATGGCTTTATCTGCACGGTCGCTGCGCTGGTGGCGACGCACATCAACCCGGGTTGCCGCGACTGGCTGCTGTTCGGCCATCGTGGCGCCGAGCCCGGGCATCGCCGGGTGCTCGCCGAGCTCGACGTCGAGCCGCTGCTGGAGCTGGGCCTGCGCCTGGGCGAGGGCAGTGGCGCGGCGCTGGCGGTGCCGGTATTGCGCCTGGCCTGCGACCTGCACGGGCAGATGGCGACCTTCGCCGAAGCGGCAGTGGCGGACCGCCCGGCATGATCATCGACCTGCTGCGCCACGGCGAAACCGAACTGGGTGGCGGCCTGCGTGGCAGCCTCGACGATGCCCTGACCGCCAAGGGCTGGGCGCAGATGCATGCGGCAGTGAGCGGCGCGGGCCCCTGGGATGTGCTGGTCAGCTCGCCCTTGCAGCGCTGCGCGCGCTTTGCCGAAGCGTTGGCGGCGCAGTTGAACCTGCCGCTGCAGCGGGTGCCGGGTCTGCAGGAGCTGCATTTTGGTGAGTGGGAAGGGCGTAGTGCCGCAGATCTGATGCTCACCCACGAAGCCGAACTTGGGCAATTCTGGGCTGATCCCTATGCGTTCACACCGCCTGCTGGCGAGCCGGTGGCGGACTTCTCCGCACGCGTGCTGCAAGCCATCAGCGCCTTGCACCAGGCGCACGCCGGTAAGCGCCTGTTGCTGGTCACTCACGGCGGTGTGATGCGCCTGTTGCTGGCCCGCGCTCGAGGCTTGCCCCGTGAGCAGTTGCTGCAGGTCGAAGTGGCCCATGGTGCCCTGTGTCGCCTTGAGCTGCTGGCGGACGGTAGCCTGCAGGAAGTGCACTGACATGCTGGCGTTCTGGATCGCCCTGCAATTTCTCAGCAGCTTGCCGGTGCGCCTGCCGGGCATGCCGGCCCCCGAACAAATGGGCCGCTCACTGCTGTATTACCCGCTGGTGGGGCTGTTGTTCGGGGGGCTGCTCTGGGGGCTGAACGCGCTGCTGGCGGGCAGCCCGGTGCTGCTGCACGCCGCCTTGCTGCTCAGTGCCTGGGTGCTGCTCAGCGGCGCCTTGCACCTGGATGGCCTGGCCGACAGCGCCGACGCCTGGCTGGGCGGTTTCGGCGACCGCGAGCGCACGTTGCTGATCATGAAGGACCCGCGCAGCGGGCCGATTGCCGTGGTCACGCTGGTGCTGGTGCTGTTGCTCAAGTTCTGTGCCTTGCTGGCGTTGCTCGACAGCGGCCAGGGCGTGCTGTTGTTGCTCGCGCCGCTGATCGGCCGCGCGGCATTGCTGGGTTTGTTCCTCAGCACGCCCTATGTGCGCAGCGGTGGGCTGGGCCAGGCCCTGGCGGACCACCTGCCTCGTGGGGCGGGCAAGCTGGTATTGCTGGTCAGTGCGCTGGCCTGTGTGCTGCTGGCGGGGCTCAAGGGCCTGTGGGTTGTGCTGGTTGCCGCAGGGGTCTTCGCCTGGCTGCGTCGCTTGATGGTTCGCCGTCTGGGTGGCACCACCGGTGATACCGCCGGGGCCATGCTTGAGCTATTGGAGCTGGCGGTATTGATCGCCCTGGTGCTGTGAGTGGCGAGTAAAAGCTTGCAGTTGGCCAGGTGCGGGTATATACACGCATTATGCTGACCAGCGAATGCATCTGCACCCACCTGCGTCGCGCCGCCCGCGGGGTGAGCCGACACTACGACGAGGCCCTCGAAGGCTTTGGGATCAATGTCGCGCAGTTTTCTTTGCTACGGCATTTGCGTCGCCTGGACCAACCGAGCATTTCCACCCTGGCCGAGGCCATGGGCCTGGACCGCAGCACCCTCGGGCGCAACCTGCGGGTGCTGGAGGCTGAGGGCCTGGTGGCTTTGGCCGAGGGGCAGGATCAGCGTAACCGGATCGTTCTGCTCACCGAGCAGGGCCAAGCCAGGCTGCAAGCGGCAGAGCCGGCCTGGGAACAGGCGCAAAGCGACTTGATCGATACCCTGGGCGAGGGCCGGCGCGATGAACTGGTACGCCTGCTGGAGCTGTTGGCCTGAGCTTTTTTAAACTATAAGCGGGTATATACCCGCATAAGCCTTGCGGCGCTTTGGAGACAACAAAAATGACATCGGTATGGCGAACCAGTGGTTGGATTCTCCTCGGCGCGGCGCTGATCCTGGCGTTGTCGCTGGGCGTGCGACATGGCTTTGGCCTGTTCCTGGCGCCGATGAGCGCCGATTTTGGCTGGGGCCGCGGTGTGTTCGCCTTCGCCATCGCCTTGCAGAACCTGATCTGGGGCCTGGCCCAGCCGTTTGCCGGTGCCCTGGCTGATCGCCTGGGGGCGGCCAAGGTGGTCATGGTCGGCGGTATTCTCTATGCCGTCGGGCTGGTGCTGATGGGTATGTCGGACTCGGCCCTGACCCTGTCGCTCAGTGCCGGCTTGTTGATCGGTATCGGCCTGTCCGGCACCTCGTTCTCGGTGATCCTGGGCGTGGTCGGCCGCGCCGTGCCGCCAGAGAAACGCAGCATGGCCATGGGCATCGCCAGCGCCGCCGGCTCCTTCGGCCAGTTCGCCATGCTGCCCGGCACCCTCGGCCTGATCGGCTGGCTGGGCTGGTCGGCGGCCTTGCTGGTACTGGGTTTGCTGGTGGCCTTTATCGTGCCGTTGGTGGGTTTGCTGCGTGATCGGCCTTTGCCCAGCACCGGCAATGAACAGACCCTCGGCCAGGCCCTGCGCGAAGCCTGCACGCATTCCGGTTTCTGGCTGCTGGCCCTGGGCTTTTTCGTCTGTGGCTTCCAGGTGGTGTTCATCGGTGTGCACCTGCCGGCCTATCTGGTCGACCAGCACCTGCCGGCGACCATCGGCACCACGGTGCTGGCGCTGGTCGGGCTGTTCAATATCGTCGGCACCTACACCGCCGGCTGGCTTGGCGGGCGTATGTCCAAGCCGCGCCTGCTGACCGCCCTGTACCTGTTGCGTGCGGTGGTGATCGTGCTGTTCCTGTGGGCGCCGATCACCCAGTTCAGCGCCTACCTGTTCGGCATTGCCATGGGCCTGCTGTGGCTGTCGACCGTACCCTTGACCAACGGCACCGTCGCTACCCTGTTCGGTGTGCGCAACCTGTCGATGCTTGGCGGTATCGTGTTCCTTTTCCACCAGTTGGGCGCTTTCCTTGGCGGCTGGCTGGGCGGGGTGGTATATGACCAGACCGGCAACTACGACCTGGTCTGGCAGATTTCCATCCTCCTCAGCCTGCTCGCCGCGGCACTCAACTGGCCGGTACGCGAGCGCCCGGTCGCGCGCTTGCAGGCGCAAGCGGCATGAACCCTGTCGCTATTCGCACCTTGCTCGGCCTTGGCGCACTGTTGCTACTGGGGTTGGCCTGGTGGGGCTGGCATGAGGGCGGCCTGGCATTGATGCAGTTGGGCATGGGCGTGTGCTAGGAGTACTCTGATTTCTCCAGGAACGTTCGAGGGAGAGAGAAGATGCGCACACGCTGGATGTTGGTTCCGCTGTTGACCCTGGCCGCCGCTGCCAATGCCCTGGCCGCCGATTGCCCGGCGCTGCTCGACAGCAAGCTGCCGGAACTGCGCGGCAAGGAGCAGATCGACCTCTGTGAGCGCTTTGCCGGTAAACCGCTGGTGGTGGTCAATACCGCCAGCTATTGCGGCTTTGCCCCGCAGTTCGAAGGGCTCGAGAGCGTCTATAAGGAATACCGCGAGCAGGGCCTGGAAATGCTCGGGGTGCCCTCCAACGACTTCAAGCAGGAAGACGCCGATGCCGAGAAAACCGCCAAGGTTTGCTATGCCAACTACGGCGTGACCTTCACCATGACCCAGGCCCAGCCGGTGCGCGGCAGTGACGCTACGCCGCTGTTCAAGGAGCTCGCCGCGCAGAGCAGCGCGCCGAAGTGGAATTTCTACAAGTACGTGATCGACCGCCAGGGCAAGGTGGTGGCTAACTTCTCCAGCCGAACCAAGCCGGATGATCCGGCGTTCAAGGCAGCGATCGAAAAGGCTATCGCTTCCCAGCCCTGAGCGGCTGCCTCAGTGGCTGGTGTGCACGGTCCAGGCCACCAGCTTGAGCACGATCGGGCGTACCACCAGTACGCAGGCGAAGGCCACCGGCATGGCCAGTTGGTAGGCCTTGAGCACGTTGCCCAGGTACTGCTCGTCGATGCCGGCGTTGGCGGCGGTGATCACGAAGCACATCAACAGGGCCATGATCGCCGACATGTAGAAGGCAAACACGTAGGGGGTGGCGCGAACGCCGAGTTTGCGTCGGCTGCGGGCGCTGGTCTGGGTCGTCATGCTGGCTCCATTGGTGTGGGGGAGGGCGCAGCCTAGCAAGGCCGCCTTTGGCTCGGGTAGACGCCTGCGGCTTAGGTCTTTATAAAGAAGATCTTACGAATGCCCGGAAGCCTGCCATGAACCTGCTCGGTTCGATCAAGAGTTTCATCAAGGTTGTCGAAGCCGGCAGCATTGCCGGTGGCGCCCGTAGCCTGGGTTTGAGTGCCGCCGCCGTGAGCCAGAACGTCGCCCGTCTGGAAGCTCACTTGCAGGTGCGCCTGCTCGCGCGCACCACCCGTAGCATGGCGCTGACGCCCAGTGGCAGCCTGTACTACGACAAGGTCAAGCATATCGAGCGCGACCTTGAACAAGCGCAGCAGGCGGTCACCACCCCGGATTGCGAACCCAAGGGGCGCTTGTGCATCGCTTCGTCTTCGGCGTTTGGCCGTCATGTACTGGCGCCGTTGATTCCGGCGTTCAGCGCGCGATACCCGCAGCTTTCAATTGAATTGGTTACGAATGATCGGCGGGTCAATCATGCCCAGGAGGGCGTCGATGTCAGTATTCGCATCCAGCCACAACTCGAAGATGGCCTGCTGGCCCGGCACATCGCCAGGGTGCCGTTCATTTGCTGCGCCTCCCCGGGCTATCTGGCGGCGGCCGGCTGGCCACAATCGCCCGAGCAGCTCAAGGAGCATCGCTGCCTGGTGTTTCGTTACCCGGTAGACGGACGCTTTTTACGCTGGGGCTTTATCCGCGAGGGTCTGCGTTTTGATGCCGAGTTCGACAATGTGCTGATCAGCGATGACATCGATGTACTGACCCAGATGGCCGTGCAGGATGGTGGCATCGCCCGGCTGGCCGAGTTCGTCGCCCGGCCCTTGCTTGAGCGTGGCCAGCTGGTGGCGTTGTTCGAATATTCGCAGCCCGCCATGGCCTATGCCCAGACCGAGCCGATGGACGTCTATCTGTGCGTGGCCGATCGCTTTGCCCTGACGCCCAAGGTGCGGGCGTTCATGGAGTACATCCAGCTTGAGGTCGGGCCTGCCTGGCCGGTCCATCAGGCATAAAAAACCGCCAATGAAGGCGGTTTTTTTAGTGGCGCTGCAATCAGAAGCGATAGGTCAGCGACGCGCCAATACCGTGAGCGCTGTTTTCGTACTTGGCGTTGTACGAACCCTTGGTCGGGCTGGCCAGGTTGACCTTGGTGTCTTCTTCCCACAAGTAGGAGTAAGCCAGGTCGATGGTCATGTCTTCGGTAGGGCTGTAGCCAGCGCCCAGGCTGAACACCTTGCGGTCGCCAGTCGGAATGCGTGGCGAGCGGTCGTGGTTGTTGGTCGGCGACTGGTCGACGGTGAAACCGGTGCGCAGTACCCACTCTTTGTTCAGCTTGTACGAAGCACCGATGGCATGTGCCCAGGTGTCGTGCCAGTTCTGGTCTTCGTTGATGGTGCCGAACTGACCGGCAATCGGCGCAGGCACTTCGTTGGTTACGGTGATCGCTTCCAGACGGCTCCAGCGGGTCCAGGTGCTGCCCGCGTAGAGGGTCCACTGGTCATCCAGTTCGTGGGTGACCGAGAAGTCTACCGACTCAGGGGTCTTGATCTTCAGTTCGGCGTCAAACTTGCTGCCGCTGAACGGGCCGATCAGGGCCGAGTTGATCTTGGTGTTGCCTTCGAGCTTGTAGTCGACCATCGAGTGGTAGGTCAGGCCCAGGCGGGTCTTGTCGGTGGCTTGCACCATGACGCCGATGTTGTAGCCGACCGCGGTATCGTCACCCTTGATCTTCACTTCGCCGTCGTTGAAGCCCGGGCTGCGTGGGTTGAGGACGTTGGAGCTCAGTTCGCCCTTGATACGGTTGAAGGTCGGGCCGAAACCGATCGAGACCTTGTCGTTGAAGGCATAGCTGACAGTAGGCTGGAAGGTAATGACTTCAACGTAGCTTTTCTTGCCCCAGTAGCGGCTGGCAGCTTCGTCTTCGTATTCGGTCACCAGGCCGAAGGGTGCGTAGACACCAAAGCCGACGGTCCAGTGATCATCGATCGGCTTGACGTAGTAGCCCATGGGCACGCCAACGAACGGCACCATGTCACCATCGGTGCTGCCGCCTGGGCGGCCGCCACCGGAAATGTCGGACTTGGCGATGACGGCGGCGCCGCCAACGGTGATCTGTTCGCGTTTCAGGCGCGACATGCCGGCAGGGTTGCCGAAAACGGTGCTGGCATCATCGGCAGAAGAAGAACGACCCGCGAAACCTGTGCCCATGCCGCTGACGCTTTGTTCGTTGAGGGCAAAGCCGCTGGCGAACAGTTGAGTCGAAGCGAGAGTGACGGCGAGGCTAAGAGAGGTTTTGAGCATGACTTTTTTCATTATTAGAACTCCTTGGGATCTCCGGGGCGAAAACTACCAACATTTCGCCCGCAGCGCTATAGGCTGTATCGCAGGAGATAGAGCGGTTTTGTAGGACAATCCGACCAAAATGGCGGGAATTTTCCGATTATGGAAAGCAGTGACTCTCAGCAGGCCTGAAGAGTCACAGGAGCGATGCAGGTTTGCCAGGCGCAGGTGAAATCGCGCAGCCGGCCCTGAGGTTGGAAGGTTTGTCGCCAGATGCGTGCCAGGCCCAGTAAATCGTCGGCGGCGGGCAGTTCAGGGGCCTGTTCTTCGATCAGCATCCAGGCGATGGCGGTGGCGTAGCGCAGGTTTACCGTCAGTTCCAGGTGCGGGCCGCTGAGGAAGGCGTGCTGGCTGGCCAGGCCGCGGACCAGGCTGGCAAGGTCCGGGTCGCGGGCCAGGAACTGGTCCCAGAGGCTTTGGTGGCGCAGTTCGCCGATGCGGTACAGGCCGTGCCCGCGACGGTCGTGCAGGGCCGAACCGAGTGCTGACTGGCTGGCGGCGACGCCGAGCAGCAGGGCTTCGGCGCTGGCGCAATGACGACCCAGGTAGATCAGGGTCGGACGAATGACAAACTGGCTCAACTCGCTCGCGGCGATACCCATGATGCCCTCGAACTTGAAATTGACCGGCGGACGCTGGAGCTTGGCAGCTGGTGAGTCGGTCAGGCCCGCCGGAAGCGGCCTTTGCCGCTTGAGTTGAAGTGTAGTGTCATATTCACGCTGTAAAGGCCTGTTTTTAAAACATTTGCGGCTTTTAGTTATAAATCATATGCCGTGTGGCGATTAGTGATTCGCACTTAAGGATGGCCAAATTCCTGTGGGAGCTGGCTTGCCAGCGATGGCCGCAACACGTTAGCCGGGGCTGCCCTCATCGCTGGCAAGCCAGCTCCCACAGGGGGATTCGACAGATTTACCAGGCATAAAAAAGCCCCGCCAGAGGGCGGGGCTTGAGCGTTTGCAGCGCCGTGCGGATCAGGCCACCAGGGCCTGACGGGTGCGCTCGATGACGGCCTGCAGCGGCTCGGCTTCGGAGTATTGCTCCGGGTACAGGCGCTCGCTGTGACGGGCAATGCCGTGCTCGTTGACCAGGGTGAAGCTGAAGCCGCCTTTGCGCGACGCCAGGATCAAGCAGTTCAGAGGGGCAAATGCCTGGGAAAGGGTGCGAATGGCAGCCTGAGTATGGTTGGAGTGATTCATAGTTATTAGGTGTTCCTGCAATAGACACGGATTCGATCCGTGCACATATAAAACGTTCCAGTAACGCGGGCATTTAAGCCGGTGCGAAGAACCTGACTGGAACAGGGCAGCCAGTTTTGGGCGCATTTATCATGTGGCGCTGGGGCTGACTGGTAGGTACGTCAGAGGACAGGCAACAGCCAGGGTCGGGTTCAATGCCGCTGGGTGAAGATCCTGATCAATCTGCAGGTTGGTTCGGTCAGAGTAAGAAGTGATTTACCTGGGGAACCATCGAGTGGGCCGGTCCTGGTTTCAACAGGCCTGTCCGATGTGAGGGGGCAGGGCACTGTAAGGACTGCTTTGGCCAGAATTGACTTTCAGCTTGGTACTAACGGCGGCAAGACTACAGGACTTTCCGGGTCTTGGCAAGCTTTGGGGGTTTTCGTCTGGCGAGCCGATCAGTATGTCGCGTTCCCGGCGCTCTGTGAAGTGGTATTTCACCGGCTTTGTAGCGTCGTGAGGCAGGGAACGTGCCAGTTTCGTGCAGATAAACGCCTCGCTTCAGGACGGTTGTACACATTTGGGGCGGCCCCTGTTACAGCCCTGCAACAACGCGGCACATGGCCGCTAATGACTTGGCCGTTGCCTTAAGTCAATGAAAAAAAACACTTATTTTAGCTGGTGAAAAAATCGACAGTTTGACTGAAAGCCCCATTCCATAGGGGTTTGCGGGGTGGTTTAGGGGGTTGTCCACCGAGTTATCCACAGCTTCTGTGGATTGTCCCGAGCGCTTGCTCTAGGACGGGCGTGCCAGCTTTTTGGCCGGTGTCCGACAATCCTTCGGCAGTCTTCTGTCAGGGACAAAATGCCCGCCCTGACGTCAAGAAAAAACGCTGAAATATTTTGAAAAAAAGTGCAAAAAAGCACCGGGCCATTGTCAGAGAAATGGAGTAGAGTGGCGCGCCTCTCGAGTTGCCTTCGCTGTTTTTTATGAAGTTTCGCTCCAAAATCCCCGTTGACCCAGCTGCCCAACCGCCTCTGCCCGAGCCCAAGCGCTTCTCCTTGAAGGTTGCCTTGTGGTTGCTCGACAGTCCGCGCCTGGGTGACAACCCCAACGTCAAGCACTTTGCCGGGCGCTTGCTCAAGCAGCCGGCGCGCCAGGGCGTGGTGGTGGCCCAGAGCCGCTTGGGGCAGATGCTCTGCCGCGATTGCGGCAATGCGCGCGACCGTCGTATCGGCCATGAACTATTGCGCCAAGCGGCGCGGGCCGGTGATCGCCGGGCCCAGCTTGAATACGGCCGGCTGTGCGCCCTGGGGCAACTGAACGAACCCGCTCAGGGCCGCTTCTGGTTGGAGCAGGCGGCAGCCCAAGGCTCGCAGGAAGCCCTGCGCCTGCTCAGGCAATTGCCTGAAGCCTGAATACGGCGCACAGGCCCAAGGCTGATAAGCTGAGCCGTTGATTGTTGGCCGAGGGAGTTCGGGGTGGCTATGGCAGTGGATCTGACCAGCATTCTGCTGGGTATCGTGGTGGCGGCTGTGCCGTGTCTGACGCTGGTGCTGCAGGTGCAGCGGCGCCTGAGTACGCGGCAGGCGCAAGCGGCTTTGCTCGAAGAGCGCCTGAGCAGCGTGCAACTGGCCCAGGAAGGCCTGCTCGCCCAGCTGGATGCCAGCCGTGACGAAATCAGCGACTTGAGCCAGGCCAACGCCGCCAAGCAGGCCACTTTGGCCGCCCAGGCCCGCGAGCTTGAGCTGTTGCAGATCGACCGTGATAACGCTCGGGATGCCGCCCACGCCTGGCAGCTGGAGCGTTCGGCCCGTGAAGCCGAATTGCGCCGCCTGGACGCCCAGAGCGCAGCCCTGAGCGCCGAGCTGCGCGAACAACAGGAAAGCCATCAGCAACGCCTCGACGACCTGCAGGGCTCGCGTGACGAGCTGCGGGCGCAATTCGCCGAAATGGCCACCAAGATATTCGATGAGCGCGAGCAGCGCTTTGCCCAGACCAGCCACCAACATCTGGGGCAATTGCTCGATCCGCTCAAGGAGCGCATCCAGGCCTTCGAAAAACGCGTCGAAGACAGCTACCAGCAGGAAGCCCGCGAGCGCTTCTCGCTGGCCAAGGAGTTGGAACGCCTGCAGCAGCTCAACCTGCGCCTGAGCGATGAAGCCACCAACCTGACCCAGGCGCTCAAGGGTCAGAAGACCCAGGGCAACTGGGGCGAACTGATTCTGGAGCGGGTGCTGGAACACGCGGGGCTGGAGAAGGGCCGCGAGTACCAGACCCAGGTCAGCCTCAAGAGTGCCGATGGCGAGCGCTTCCAGCCCGACGTGCTGATCATGCTGCCGGGCGACAAGCAGGTGGTGGTCGACTCCAAGGTCAGCCTGACCGCCTATCAGCAGTACGTTGCCGCCGACGACAGCGAGATCGCCCAGGCCGCGCTCAAGCAGCACGTGCTGTCGCTGCGCAACCACGTCAAAGGCCTGTCCGGCAAGGACTACAACCGCCTCGAAGGCCTGCACAGCCTGGATTTCGTCCTGCTCTTCGTGCCCATCGAGGCGGCGTTTTCGGCGGCCTTGCAGGCCGAACCGAACCTGTTCCAGGAAGCCTTCGACCGCCAGATCGTGATCGTCAGCCCAACGACCTTGCTGGCCACCTTGCGGGTCATCGACAGCTTGTGGAAGCAGGAGCGCCAGAGCCAGAACGCCCGGGAAATCGCCGAGCGCGCCGGCTGGCTGTACGACAAGTTCGTGCTGTTCATCCAGGACCTGGACGAGCTGGGCAACCGCTTGCAACAGGTCGACAAAGCCTACAGCGCGGCGCGCAACAAACTCTGCGAAGGCCGTGGCAACCTGATCAGCCGCAGCGAACAGCTCAAGCTGCTCGGCGCCCGGGCCAGCAAGAGCCTGCCTGCCGACTTGCTCGAGCGGGCCATGAGCGAAGGCGACCCGCTGGCCGCCAGTGCCCTTACTGGACCAGGCTCAGATGCCGATTGAGCAGGGCGCGCAGGGCCGCCGGCTTGACCGGCTTGGCCAGGTAGTCGAGGCCGGCGGCATGTACCTGGGCAACCATCTCGCTGCGCCCGTCGGCGCTGATTACCACGCCGGGTACCGGCTCGCCGAGGCGGGTGCGTAGCCAGGCCATCAGCTCGGTGCCGACCTCGCCATCGTCCAGGTGATAGTCGACCAGCGCCAGGTGCGGGCGCAGGCCGTTTTCCAGCAAGGCATCGCATTCTGCGCGGTTGCGCGCGGTCGACACCTGGCAGCCCCAGCGGCTGAGCAGGCTGTTCATGCCGATGAGAATGCTGTCTTCATTGTCGACACATAGCACCTGCATGCCCGCTAATGGCTGCCCGGCCTGTTCGGCGGGGCTGACCACCGGTACCGCCGGCGCCGTGGCCAGCGGCACGCTGACGCGGAACACGCTGCCCTTGCCCGGCCAGGATTTCACCTCAAGCGGATGCCCGAGCACCTTGCACAGGCCATCGGCAATCGCCAGGCCCAGGCCCAGGCCTTTTTCGGCGCGGGTCTGGTGGCTGTCCAGGCGTTTGAATTCCTCGAAAATCACCTGCAGCTTGTCATCGGCAATGCCGCTGCCACGGTCCCAGACCTCCAGCCACAAGCGGTTTTGCTGGCGGCGCACACCCAGCAGGATCGGGCTCTTGCCATAGCGGAAGGCGTTAGTGAGGAAGTTCTGCAAAATGCGCCGCAGCAGCTTCATGTCGCTCTGCACCCGCAGGCGGCTGCCGCGCAGGCGGAAATCCAGGCCTTGCTGCTGGGCCAGCACCTTGAATTCGGCGCCGAGGGTGTCGAACAGCTCGTTGAGGGCGAAAGGCTTGACGTCCGGGGTGATCTTGCCGTTTTCCAGGCGCGAAATGTCCAGCAGGTCGCTGATCAGTTCTTCGGCCGAGCGCAGCGAGCTGTCCATGTGCTGGACCAGTTGCTGGGCGTCGGCCGACAGGCCGTCACCTTGATGCGACAGCGCCGCCGAGAACAACCGCGCGGCGTTCAGCGGTTGCATCAGGTCGTGGCTGACGGCAGCAAGGAAGCGGGTCTTGGACTGGTTGGCCGCTTCGGCATGGCTCTTGGCTTCGGTCAGCGCCTGGTTCAGTTGCGAGAGTTCATGGGTACGTTCGGCGACCCGTTGCTCCAGGCTTTCGTTGGCACCCTTGAGGGCCTGTTCGGCTTCGCGGAACGGCGTAATGTCGGTAAAGCTCATGACAAAGCCGCCGCCGGGCATCGGGTTGCCGATCAACTCGATTACCCGGCCATTGGGAAACAAGCGCTCGGAGGTGTGTGCACGGCCCTGGCGCATCCAGTGCAGGCGCCTTGCCACGTGCACCTGGGCCTCGCCCGGGCCGCACAGGCCGCGTTCGGCGTTGTAGCGGATGATGTCGGCAATCGGCCGGCCGACGCTGATCAGCCCGTCGGGGTAGTTGAACAGCTCCAGGTAGCGGCGGTTCCAGGCCACCAGGCGCAGCGACTGGTCGACCACGCTGATGCCCTGGCTGATGTTCTCGATCGCCCCTTGCAGCAAGGCGCGGTTGAACTGCAGTACCTCCGAGGCTTCGTCGGCGATGCGCACCACGTCTTCCAGCTGCATGTCGCGGCCTTCGATGGCGGCCTTGACCACGGCGCGAGTGGAGGAGGTACCGAGCACGCCGGCGAGCAGGCGCTCGGTGTGCTCGATCCAGTCACCGTCGGCGTTCTGGTTGGGGTTGAAGCCCTTGCCCTGGCGGTAGGCGAAACGGATGAAGCTTTGTCGTGCGCGCTCTTCGCCGACAAAACGTGCGGCCAGGTGCAGCAGGTCGTCGATCTGCACCGCCAGCAGCGAACGGCTGCTCGGCCGTGCGCTGGTCTGCTGGCCGATAAAGCGCCCGGCCTGCCAGTGCTCTGACACCCGGGTGCGGGAAAGGATCGACACCCAGGCGAACAGGGTGAAGTTGCCCGCCAGCGACAGCACCACGCCCTGGGTCAGCGGGGTGATCGGCAGGTTCAGCGGGTTGCCGTGCAGCCAGGCCAGGCCCGGGAACAGCTCCAGCGACCAGCCCAGGCTATGGGCGGCAATCGGCAACACCAGGGTGTAGAACCACAGGAACACCCCGGCGGCCAGGCCGGCGAACACACCGCGGCGGTTGGCCTGCTTCCAGTACAGGGCGCCGAGCATGGCCGGGGTCAATTGGGTCACGGCGGCAAAGGCCACCTGGCCGATGGTCGCCAGACTCGCGGTGGAGCCAAGCAGGCGGTAACTGACATAGGCCAGCAGGAGGATGACGACGATGGTCACCCGGCGCACCGAGAGCATCCAGTGGCGGAAGGCTTCGAACGGCCGCTCGGCGTTGTTGCGCCGTAGCAGCCAGGGCAGCAGCATGTCGTTGGAGACCATGGTCGACAGCGCCACGGCCTCGACGATGACCATGCCGGTGGCCGCTGAGGCGCCGCCGATAAAGGCCAGCAGCGCCAGCGCCGGATGGGCCTCGGCCAGCGGCAGGCTGATGACGAAGGAGTCGGGCAGCACCGAGTCAGGCAGCAGCATCTGCCCGGCCAGGGCGATCGGCACCACGAACAGCGCGGCGAGGATCAGGTACATCGGGAACACCCAGCGCGCCAGGCGCAGGTCCTGGGGTTCGATGTTCTCTACCACGGTGACGTGGAACTGTCGCGGCAGGCAGATGATCGCCATCATCGCCACGCCGGTCTGCACGATCATCGACGGCCAGTTGATGGTCTCGCTCCAGAAACCTTCCAGGCGCGGTGCCAGTTGCGCCTTGCTGAACAGGTCGTCGAAGCCATCGAACAGGCCGAAGGTGACAAAGGCGCCGACGGCAAGGAATGCCAGCAGCTTGACCAGGGATTCGAAGGCAATGGCCAGGACCATGCCGCGGTGGTGTTCGGTGACGTCCAGGCTGCGGGTACCGAAGACGATCGAGAACAGCGCCAGCACCAGCGACACCACCAGCGCGGTGTCCTGCACGCGGCTGCCGGTGGCGTCGGCGCCGGCACCGATCAGCAGGTTGACGCCGAGCACGATGCCCTTGAGCTGCAGGGCGATATACGGCAGCACGCCGATCAGGCAGATCAGCGCCACCACCACCGCCAGGCTCTGCGACTTGCCATAGCGGGCGGCGATGAAGTCGGCGATCGAGGTGATGTTTTCCTGTTTGCTGATCAGCACCATCTTCTGCAGCACCCAGGGGGCGAACAGCAGCAACAGCACGGGGCCGAGATAGATCGGCAGGAACGCCCAGAGTTGTTCGGCGGCCTGGCCGACGGCACCGAAGAAGGTCCAGCTGGTGCAGTACACCGCCAGCGACAGGCTGTACACCCAGGCACGCAGGCGCGGCGGCAACGGTGTGCTGCGGCGGTCGCCGTAGAAGGCGATGGCGAACATGATGGCCATATAGGCCAGGGCGACCACGGCGATCAGCCCACTGGACAGCGACATGACAACTCCGAAGCAAAAGGGTGATTCAGCCTGACAGCGAACCTCGATCAATCAGTCTGGCACGCCGCCGAGGCTTCGTCAGCGCCGACGATGGTCGCAGTGGCAGAGCGTCGCAGGCCTTAACCGGGCAAGGCCAGGTCAAGCAGGCGGTAGAGCTGTTCCAGGGTCGGCGGGGCTTCGGCGAACAAGGTACGGTAGACGGTCGGCGCGACGATCAAATCGAGCAGGTGCTCGATGTCTGGCAAGGCCTCGCCGCGCGCCTGGGCACGATCGAGAATGACCTGCAACTGCCCGCGCAGGATGTTGGTGCAGTAACCCGGGCAGGCGCTGCTGAGCACGTCGCGCATCAGGTTGCGGCCTGGCTCGGAGGTGATTTCGTCGAGGTATTGCTCGGTCCAGGCGCGCAGGTCGGCGCGTAGCTCGCCGGTGTCCAGCGGCGCCACGTCGGGCAGCACACGCTCGACGGCGACATCGGCCAACAAGGCCGCCAGTTCGCCCCAGCGCCGGTAGATGGTCGACGGGGTGACGCCGGCGCGGGCAGCAATTTGCGGCACGGTCAGGCTCGCGCGGTCCTGCTCTTTGAGCAGCTCGCGTACCGCCGCATGTACCGATGCCTGAACACGGGCGCTGCGCCCACCCGTGCGGATACCTTCTTTAATCGCCATCGGTCGACCTTAACACAAAGGGTTTGCGTTAAGGAATGAAGGCGAGCAGACTGCGCAAAAGCTAAATAATTGCTTTAGCGGAGTGCTGACCATGTTCATGTTGTTCAAAGCCCCGGCCTCGCGGCGTTTTCGTCTGGTGTTTCTGGCCACTGCTCTGCTTGGTTTTCTCGCGGCGTCGAGCACCCCCACGCCCTTGTATCACCTGTACCAGCAAGCGTGGCAGTTCTCGGCGGTGACCCTGACGCTGATCTTCGCCGTGTATGCCGTGAGCCTGTTGGCGGCGCTGTTGACGGTCGGTTCGCTGTCGGACTACCTGGGGCGGCGGCCGTTGATCTTTACCGCGCTGGTACTGGAAAGCGTCGCCATGCTGTTGTTCCTGCAGGCCGACAGTGTCAGTGGGTTGATCGCGGCGCGGATCCTGCAAGGCTTTGCCACCGGTATGGCCACCAGTGTGCTGGGGGCCGCGTTGCTGGATATCGACCGGGAACAGGGGCCGCTGGTCAACAGCCTGACCCCCTTGCTCGGCATGGCCAGCGGTGCGCTGGGTACTGGTTTGCTGGTGGAGTTTGCCCCATGGCCGTTGCGCCTGGCGTACGGGCTGTTGCTCGGCCTGTTTGTGGCGCAGGCGTTGCTGGTGTGGCATCTGCCCGAGAGCGTCAGCCGCCAGCCCGGCGCCCTGGCATCGTTGCGCCCGGCCCTGCATGTACCGCCCCAGGCGCGGGCAGCGGTGTGGCGGATGTTGCCGGTGAACGTTGCCGGTTGGGCATTGGGCGGGTTCTTCCTGTCGCTGGCGCCGTCACTGGCGCGCGAGGCGACCGGGGCGACCTCCAACCTGGTGGGCGGCGGGCTGGTGGCGGCGTTGACGGTGACCGGTGCCGTGGCGATCTACCACCTGCGACTGCGCCCGGCCGGGCAGATCCTGCGCCTGGGTACTGGAGTGTTGCCGGCTGGGATGCTGTTGATCCTGCTGGCGTTGCATCGCGGTGAACTGGGGCTGTTTTTCATGGCCACGGTGGTCACCGGCGTCGGCTTTGGCGCGAGCTTCCTGGGCGCGCTACGCAGCATCATGCCGCTGGCCGAGGCCCACGAGCGCGCCGGGCTGATGGCGACATTCTATGTGCTGAGCTACCTGGCCTTCTGTGTGCCGGCCATGCTGGCCGGGTGGATGGTGCGCAGCTTCGGCCTGGTGCCGACCGGGGAGGTTTATGCGTTGGGGGTGATCATATTGTGTGCCGTGGCAGCGATTCTGAGCTTGCCGGTGCGGGCCTTGTCCCGCGGCTGACGGTACTGGCGTCATCGCCGGCAACGCCGGCTTGTGTCTTGAGGTAGGAATAGAATCAGAAGTGAG
>NZ_JBGOGX010000029.1:0-57594 GCF_054788455.1 Pseudomonas sp. ZL2
CCGACGAAGGTGTCCAAAATCATTAGGCCAGTTCAGCTTGACCCGCGATGAGGCCGTTCAGTCCGCCGCCAACCCGTTGGCCAGCAACTGCGCTTTGAGCTGCGGCCGATAATTGCGCGCATAGCAACGACCGATACTGCCCGACCAATTCTGCCCCTCAACCCGCCCGGCAACTTGCCAATGCTCCATCAGCGCAGCATCGTATGCCTCGATCGCCGCCGGCAACGCTTGGGCGTCATAGCGCTCGTCATGACGAAACGAAGCCAAGGGCAAACGCGGTTTTTGCAGCGCCGGCTGTTGCACGTAACCCAGCGCAACCCCGCACAGGGCAAAGGATTTTTCCGGCAAACCGAGCAGCTCGATCATGCCGCTGGCGTTGGCGCGAATGCCGCCCACCGGCACCACGCCCAAACCCAGCGAGCGCGCCGCGGTCATCAGCATCGAGAGGATGATGCCGCCATCGGTGCAGGCGGCAATCATGCCTTCCAGGTGTTGGTGGATGCACTGCTGGTCACCGCTCAGGCGCGCTGCCAGTTCGGTCTTGTAGAAGTCCACTACCAAGGTGATGAACACCGGCGCCGCGGCAATCCACGGTTGCCCACCGGCAAGCTCGGCGATTTGCCGGCGGCGCTCGGCATCGCGCACCACCACCGCGGAAATATGCTGAGCATTGAACGAAGTCGGCGCCTGGTGGGCCGCCTGGAGGATGGCGTCAAGCAGGTCGTCGCTGATCGGTCTGCTGTGGAAACTGCGCTCGCTGCGGTGGCTGGCGAGCAGCTCGATGGTCGGGTTCATGTGCGCCTCATTCCTTAAGGACTTAGGGGGTTACTGCGCGGGCGCCGTCCTCGGCGAAACCCGGTACACGCAGCGTCGGTCACCTGATATCAGATGTTCGCAGCGCTCGACAAGCGCCTGCTCGCCAAACACCGACTGGAAGATCTGCAACTCTGAGCGGCAAAACCCCTGGCAGCGTGATGCCGCCACACAAATAGGGCAGTGGTTTTCGATGATCAGCCAGCCGTTGTCGCTCTCGACCATTTCCGCCATGTAGCCAGCGCGTTCGCGCAGCTGCACCAGGATCCGCACCTTGTCTTCGATCGTTTCGGCCAGGCTGCAGGCCTGCAGGTATTCGCTGCGGTTGGCGGTTTCCATGCGGGTGATGAGTTGGTCGACGCCTTCATGGCCGAACACCTGTTCGACCGTCTCGATCAGTTGCAGGGTCAGCACGCTGTGGGAGTCGGGGAAGCGCCGCTGCGCGGCTTCGGTCAGGGTCCACTTCTGCGAAGGACGGCCAGCGCCCTTGGCCGGTGCACTGATGCCAGTGATCAGCTCGGCGCTCTGCAGCTTCTGGATCTGCTGGCGCGCGGCTTCAAAGGTGATGTCCAGCAAGCTGGCAAGGTCGGTGGTTTTCAGCGCGCCACGGGTCTTGAGCAAAAACAGGATGCGGTCGGCGGTGGAGCTGGCGTCGGCGGCGGGTGCAGTCATCGTGTGCAAATAACCCTGCGAATAGGCGTTAACGGTCGACCTGTGGCGCCATCCATTGCGCAGGTAACGAGCTTGAGCATAGCCAGTTTTAGCATTGCGATGGTTATTTGTAAAAGGTATCAGCAGTAAAGTTTAAAGCTCGAAAAAATATAAAAGATCGAATTTGTGTTTTTCCAGCCAGCGACTAGGATCATTTCTTAGTTTTGCGCCTGTGGCCGCAGTGAGCACCGCCAACAGCCAGAACCTTGCCGTGCACGGCAGGCCATCGGCCTGGAACATGCAGGAAATGAAACTCAACAGGGAAGTGAGTGTATGAATGCGCAAAAACCGGTGACCATCTATGAACACGCCGAGGAAACCAATGCCCTCAATGGTGTGTTCGACCTGGTGAAACTCTCCGATCAGTACCGCCAGTCGGCCATCCTCCATGCGGCGGTGGCGCACCAGGTGTTCGACCACACCCGCACGCCGGTCAAGGCCGAGGCCGTGAGCCTGGCGCTGGGCTGGGTGGCCAACAAGGGCAAGATCTTCCTCAATGCCCTGGTCGCCATGGGCCTGCTGCAAAAAACCGACAACGGTTTCGTCAACCAGCCGTTGAGCGAGCGCTTCCTGGTCAGCAGCAGTGCTGAATTCATCGGCCCGATCATTGCTCACCAGCGCCTGCAATGGCAGAACTGGCCGCGCCTGGGCGAGATTCTCAGCACCACCCGGTCACTGGACTTTCAGCAGGAAAACCGCTTCAAGCATGACGTCGCCGCCCGCGATGCCTTTAACGATGCCATGGTCCGCTTCAGCCAGCCAATGGTCGATGTACTGCGTGAGCTGTCAGTCTTTGACCAGGCGAAGACGGTCATCGACCTGGCTGGCGGCCACGGTACCTACATCGCCGAGATCGCCCGCCGCCACCCGCAGGTCAGCGGCGAAATCTGGGACCTGGGCGCCACCCGCCAGGCGGCCGAGAGCACCATTGGCAAGTACCAGCTCGAGCAGCGCCTGAGCTTCAAGGAGCGCAACCTGCTCGACCTTGCCCGTTACCAGGACGCGCGCGCCGACGTGGTGATGCTCAACGACTGCCTGCATTACTTCACCCGTGAACAGACCACCACGCTGATCAAGGGCGCCAGCCGGTTGCTCGAACACCACGGCGCCTTGCTGATCCTCAGCATGACCCTGGACGAGGACGAGATTCACCCGGCGCTGTCGGCTGACTTCTCCCTGCACATGATGGTCAACACCGTGAATGGCGAGCTGCACCCGACCCGCTGGCTGGCAAAACAGCTGCAGGATCAGGGCCTGAGCGTCGACCAGGAGCCGATCGGTCGCTACACCCTGCTGGTCGGGCGGAGGGTCAACTGATGCTCAAGTTCATTCTGCTGCACGGGGCCAATCCTGACGCCCGTGCGCTGACCCTGATCGGTGAGCTGGGCCAGGTGGCCAGCGCCGCCGGTTTCGAATTGCACGCTACCGCGCAACTGTCCCGCCAGGGCGAGGCCGATGGCCTGATCGTGCTGCTGGCAAGTGATCAGCAAGCGGCGCTGGCTGCCCAGCTCAAGGCAGCCGAAGCCCTCTATCGCAACACGGCGGTGACCCTGGTGCGCCTGGCCGACAGCCAGGGCAGGGAGCCTGCTGCAGAGGCCATCAACCAGCAGCTGTCGCAGGCTGCGGCCTGCTTCGTCTACCCCTATGGCCTGACCCAGCTGGACAAGCCGCAGTCGAGCGAGGCGCTGAAAACCTGGCTGGCCGGGTACGCGAAGTTTACCGCTGCAGTAAAGATGTGGCGTGCCCTTGAAGGGGTGTCGATCGACGCCGCCGCGCTGGCCCGCCAGCAGCCGCAGCTCAATCACATCAACATCCTGGCCCGTGATCTGGAGGTTTCCCAGGCCTTCTACCGCAACATCTTCGGCGCGCGCTACTGCTACAACCTCGGCCCGCGCAAGGTGGTGATGGAGCTAAACGGCTTTGATTTCTTCATCGAGCAGAGCGCCGAGTTCAGCTACCCGCCGGGCTATCACATCGGCATTCGCGCCTTGCCCGAAGACGTCAAGCGCATCGCCGAGCGGGTCACCGCCAATGGCTCGATCAAGCTGGTCAAGGGCAACGGCCCGGCGCCGGGTTATCACCATGGCCCGGATAACGTGCGCAGCGCCGTGTACTTCGAAGACCCCGATGGCCTGGTGGTCGAAGTCTACAGCGCGGAAATCGAGATGATCGAAACCAATCGCCGGCTGCTGCTCGACCAGCTCTGAGGCTACCCCTGGGTACTACGTCGTGGGCCGAACCGGGTTCGGCCCCGTCGTGGGCGTCGTTACTCAAAACAAGGTGCAAGGATGAACAGTCTCAAGGATCGGCACTGGCCGCGGCTCCCCAGCCCGCTGCCCAAAGATGTTACCGACCGGGTGCTGATGGGCTACCCGGAACATTACCTGGAATACCCGCTGGTGGAGCAGGTGGGGCTGGCGATCAGCTCGATGCTCGATACACCGGTCGAACAATTGCTGGCGCTGCTTGAAAGCGCTGGCGCGCCGCTGTACCGGCGCATTGCCGCTGGCGAAGTGCTGGGCTTGCGCGGCGACCCGCGCATCGATGTGTTCAACCCGCAGATGATCGACATTCCCGCTGCGACCGTGCAGATCGGCCTGGACCCTGCAAGGGTCGGCCAGGTCATGGACGACTTCGAGGGCCTGGGCCTGGACCGTAGCTGGATCGAGAAGGAAACCCCGCTGCACAGCGTCGATCTGGACCGCTACCGCATCGCCCGCTTTGCCGTGACCAACAGCGAGTACCGGGAATTCTTGCTCGACACCGGCCACCCGGCGCTGCCCAGCAGCTGGGCCTTCGGCCGCTACCCGCTGCAGCGCGCCAACCACCCGGTGTACAGCGTCAGTGACACGGACGCCGATGCCTATGCGCAGTGGTTGAGCCAGCGCACCGGCCGACGCTTCAGCCTGCCCACCGAAGCCCAGTGGGAACATGCCGCGGCCGGGCCCCAGCGCCTGCAGTTTCCCTGGGGCGAGAGCTTCCACGCCGAATACGCCAACACCATCGAACTGGGTTACCTGGACAGCACCCCGGTGGGGGTATTTCCCCAGGGCGCCTCGGTGTTTGGTGCGCTGGACATGGCCGGTAACGTCGAGGAATACGTCGCCGATGACTATCGGCCGTACCCCGGTGGCCCGCAGATCAACGACGACCTGGTGCTGGATGTCGGTCGTCACCGTATCGCCCGTGGTGGCAGCTTCACGCGCTTTCGCGACCTGGCGCGCAACCCTCGGCGACATGGGCGCTACCCGCGACCGATCTATGTCATGGGCTTTCGCCTGGTAGAAAACAACAACTGAAACATCTGTCAATCGTGCGAGGTTTGATCATGAACAACGACGTTTCGCTGCACACCAAGGTGCCGATTTCCATTTTGGGCGGTTCGGTCGACGCTCACTTCTTCGGCTTCAAGGGCTTCGACAAGCACAACGAGCATTTTGCCGTCGGCATCAACCTGGACAAGGCCGAGGTGCCGCTGGTGCGGGTGCATTCCGAATGCATTACCGGCGATGTGTTCGGCTCCCAGCGCTGCGACTGCGGCCCGCAATTGCAGGAGGCCCTCAACACCCTGAACGTGCAGGGCGGCTACCTGATCTACCTGCGTCAGGAGGGCCGTGGTATCGGCCTGTACTCCAAGTTCGAGACGTACCTGCTGCAGGACCGTGGCCTGGACACCTATGAGGCCAATCTCGAACTCAACCATCCGGCGGATTCGCGCAGCTTCAGCCCCGCGGCGCAGATGCTCAAGGCCCTCAACGTGCACCGCTGCCGTCTGCTCACCAACAACCCCGACAAGGTCCAGCAGCTGCGTGATGGCGGCATCGACGTGGTCGACCAGGTGCCGACCGGGGTGTTCCTCACCCAGCACAACCGCAACTACCTGCTGTCGAAGGTGGCCAAGTCCAGCCACTCCATCAAGCTTTGATTGTTCTCTGAAGAAAAAAGGATTTTTCGATGAAACACATAGGCCCTATCAGCGGCATTGCCGCCCATGCAGCAGAGTTCGTGGCCACCGCCGGCTACGACAACCAGGTCATCCTGTGGAACGCCCGCACCGGTCTGCCGATCCATCGCGTGCACCATGATCACCTGGCCAACCAGTGTGCCTTCAGCGCCGACGGCAAGCACCTGGTCAGCGCCAGCAGCGACTACACCGCGCGGATCTGGGAAGTGCCGAGCATGCGCCTCAAGGCGGTGCTGTCCGGTCACCAGGACGACGTCGAGATGGCGGTGTTCTCGCCCGACGGCACGCTGGTTGCCACCTGTTCACGTGATCATGTGCTGCGCATTTTCGATTTGCAGGGCAACCTCAAGGGCAGTTTCCATGGCCACCAGGCCGACGTGATTTCGGTGGTCTGGTCGCCGGACGGCAAGCGCCTGATTTCCAGCAGCGACGATGGCACCGTGCGCCAGTGGGACACCACCAGCTTCGCCCAGTGCGATGAGGTGGATATCGGCGGCGTCGAGACCGACACCATTGCCATCACCCGCAACGGCGTGGTGTTCGCCGGCGACGACGAGGGGCGCATCTCGATCATCGGCCAGGGCCAGGTGCGCAGCGTTGCCGCCCACGACGCCGGGATCAAGCGCATCGTCTGGAACGATGACAAGCAACTGTTGGTGACCCTCAGCTACGACCGTTCGGCAATTCTCTGGCGCTTCGATGCCCAGCACAACCTCAGCAAGCTGCGCAGCACCGCGCTGCCGAGCATCATCTGGCCGCGCAGCTGCGCCTTTGTTGGCGAAGAAGAACTGGTGTTCGCCACCTTCGGTTCACGCTACGCCACCTGGAACTACGAGCGTGACGAGTGGAGCGTCGACGGTATCCAGCCCGCGGTCAGCATCAACGCGGTGGTGACTGCCCAGGGCCAGCAGTACAGCATCGGCGATGCCGGCTTGCTGTTTCGCGACAACAAGCCGGTGACCGGGGTCGGCAGCCTGTGCAACTTCCTCCTGCCGTTCGGGCCGCTGCTGTTGACCGGCGGGCAGATGGGCCAGGTGTTCGATGCCCTCAGCGGACAGCTGTTGTACCAGCACCGCTCGCCCCTGAACTGTGGCACCACCTTTGAAAAGGATGGCGTGCCGCATGCGTTGATCGGCACCTACACCGGCGAAGGCCTGGTGTTCATCCTCGACGGTCGCGACGGCCTGAAGCTGGTGGCTTCGATCGCCATGCACGACAACGCCATCAAGGGCGTGGCCGCCAATGAGCGTTACCTGTTCAGCGTCTGCGCCTCGGCCGACGCCGCCTTGCACCGCATCGACGACTTTAGTTGCGCCCGCCACATCGACAACGCCCACGCGCGGATCTCCAACGGTTGCTGCCAGATCGAAGGCGGCTTTGCCAGCATCGGTCGTGACCTCAAGCTGCGTCTGTGGCTGGAGGGCGGTGATGAGGTCTACGATTCGCCGCACCAGCACTCGATCAAGTGCATCGGCGCCTCGGCCGATGGCGCGATCATCGCCACCGCCGCCTACAACGGCACCGTGGCGCTGTTCAACCTGGCCACGCGCAGCTGGCAGCCGCTGCAACGGCCAACCGCGAGCGGCATTTCCTGTATCACCCACAGCGGCCAGCAGCATGATTTTCTGGCCAGCTCCTATGACGGCAACATCTATGGCATCGCCGCCCGGCGTGCTTCCTGAGTGCGAGGAGATCGGTCAATGAGCAAGCAGGCAGTGGATTTCATGGAGCCTTCGGCGTACCGCAAGGCCCTCGATACCTCGTTCGTGCACCGCTATAGCCATGGCGAGGACGAGTGGTCGTGGGACATCGGCATGGCCCGGGCGGCGCGGGTTTTCCTCGCGGCGCTGGGCGACAAGCCCGACCAGCGCATCCTCGATGTCGGCGTCGGACGTGGCCGCGATGCCTCGGAGTTCATCCAGGCCGGGCACCGGGTCACCGGCCTGGACATCGTCGAGAACTCCAGCTGGCCGCTATTGCGCAAGCGCTGGGGCGAACGCCTGGAGCTGGTCAACAGCGCTTTGCAGGACTGGCAGACAGCGGACGGTCGGCAGTTCGACGCGGTACTCGACAACGGCTGCTTCCACCATCAGCACCCCGATGAGTGGGATGCCTACCTGGCGCATATGCGCAGCCATGTGCGCAAGGGCGGTCTGATTGCCCTTAACGTCTTTGGCGTGGACAGTAGCAACCCGGTACCGGGCTGGCGCGAGATGGACAACCAGCGCCAGGGTTACTTCTTCACCGAGCAGGGCATCCGCGACAGCCTCGAAGGCTACGGCTTTGCCTGGCAGGAACTGGTGGTGATCGAACGCCAGCATGGCGACGCCATGTACCTGCTGGCGCTGGTCCGCAACTGAGGGTGATCACGGCCGGGATCTGAGGTTTCAGCTCCCGGCCGTTCTGTTTACTTCCTGCAGATCAGGCCGATCTGCAGGCTGTTGCTTTCGAACCCATCCCAGTAGCCCGGCTCCCGGGCATCCTTGCGTTGTTTGCTGATCAAGGGCGCGATCCAGCGGCAGTCGCTGAACCCCGCGGCTTTTGCCGCGTCTTCATACACGTCCTGACGCCAGCGGTAGTAGGTGAAGTCGGCCGGCGGCGTGGACATGAACTGCGCCTTGCAGCGATAGCCGCCATTCACGACATTTTCATCCAGCACACTGATGCCATAGCGGGTGAAGTTGCCCTTGCCCAGGTCGAACGCCGGGTTGGCGGTATAGGCCACCAACTGGCCGCCGGGTTTGAGGTTCTGCGCGGCGCTGCTGAACATCCGCCCCAGCTCCTCGACGCTGCTGGCGTAATTGAACAGCCAGGCAGCGGTAACCTTGTCGTAGGTGCCGATGCGCCCCATCTGCGCCACGTCCCGCACTTCGTAGGCGATGCCGTCGTTGGCCTGGCGGGCCTGATAGATCATGCTCGGCGAAATATCCACGCCGCGCACATGGGCAGCGCCCCAGTCCTTGAGCTGACGGCTGAAAAAGCCGTGACCGCAGGCCAGGTCGAGAATCTCCAGGCCCTGCACGTTGCCGACCATGTAGCGGAAGGTATCGACTTCGATGCCGCGCTGGCTGGCGTGGCTGGTGAAGTCTTCAAACTGTTCGCTGATGCGCTCGTACACCTGTTTGGCTTCTTTCATCGCTGCTCCTTGCATCGGACGGGGGACTCAACTCATCAGGCCAGGGCCCTGGCCGGGTTTCGGGTAAGGCGCCAGGTCAGCAGCAGGGCCAGCGCTGGCGCCAGGGCAAACACGCTGAACAGCCACGTCGAGGCCTGCTGTGCCCCGGCGACGCCGCCGGGCTCGACCAGCCCGGCGCTGTTGCTGACCAGCCCGGCCAGCGCCGCGGACAGGGCGGTGGCGTACAGTTGCACGGTGGTGATCGACGCCGAGGCGAGGTTCTCTTCGCCTGCGCGGGCAGCGCTGAGCACCCGCGTCAGCAGGTGCGGCCAGCCCAGGCCGATCCCTAGCCCGACCCCGGCCAGGGCCAGGCAATACAACGCCAGGCCCGACGCCTGGGCCAGCCACGGCTGTTGCGGGGTCATCAGCGCCAGCGCCAGCAGGGCCACGAGGATCACTGCCGGGCCGAAGCGGATCATGCGCTCGGCGCCAGCACCTGTGCGGCTGGCGCTGAACAACGCGGCGACGGTCCAGCCTGCGGCCATGGCCGCCGTCATATAGCCGGCGGCAAGTGGGCTCAGGCCGTGAATTTCCTGAAGAAAATAGGGGACGAATATTTCCGTGGTGATCGCCGCGATCAGCAGGCACATCACCGCGTACAGCGCGCCCAGCGGCGTGCCCAGTGCGTAGGCGCCGGTGGGCAGCAGGCGTCGGCCAGGGGTATGGTCGAGGCGGGCGATGAGTGCGGCAAGGGCCAGCCCCGCGCCGATGCCGATCAGGTTCCAGAGCAGCTGCGTCGACAGGCTGGCGGCGGAAATCGCCAGTACTGACGCCACCAGGCAGGCGATCAGGCCATAGGGCGGACGGGATTGCGAGCGGGCGGCAACCTTGTTGCTCAACTGACTGATGACGATCAGCGCCAGCAGCGCCGCCACCGGCAGCAGTGACCAGAATGCCCAGCGCCAATGGCCGCCCTGGGCAAAGATGCCACCGACCGCCGGTCCGCACAGGGTGGCCACGCCCCACATGCCGGACACCAGGGCCATGGCCCGCGGCCACAGGCGTTCGTCGAATACCAGGCGGATCAGCGCGTAGCTCAGGGCAAACAGGATGCCGCCGCCCAGGCCCTGGACGCTGCGGCCGATCAGCAGCACCGGCATGCTGGGCGCTGCGGCGCAGATCACCGAGCCCAGGGCGAACACTGCCAGGGCCAGGAGAAAGGCTGCCCGCGCGCCCAGGCGTTCGATCAATTGCGCCGACAGGGTCGAACCAATGATCGAGGTGGCGACGAACAGGGTGGTGCTCCAGGCATAAAAGGCCAGGCCGCCGATGTCGGCAATCACGGTCGGCAAAATGGTGGTCACTATATAGACGTTGATCGCATGCAAGGCCACACCTCCGGCCAGGGCAATCGAGCGCAGGGCGTTGCGCCCGCGCAACAATTCAGCCCATGAAGCGGGGGCAGGGGGATGGGCGGTGTTCATGCGCGGCTCCTTCGCAGGTGGGGTTTCGAGTGGCTGAAAGTCTAGGTGCAGTCGCACTATTACACAATGTATTGCTTGTATAAATAGACCGCGCGACTGGCCTTGGTTTTGCTACCATCGCGTTTTTTTACCGCCCGCTCGCTGAAGCGTCGGGCGGCTGACTGGCAAGGCCGAAGGAGAGCAGTATGATCATCACTACCACAGGGACCATCGAAGGCCGGGAAATTGCCGCCTATCTGGATGTGGTCAGCGCCGAGTCGGTCCAGGGTATCAACGTGGTTCGCGATATTTTCGCCAGTTTCCGCGACTTTTTCGGTGGCCGTTCACAAACCCTGGAAAGCGCGCTGAAAGAGGCACGCATCCAGGCCACCGATGAAATCCGCGCCCGCGCGCGCAGCCTGCAGGCCGATGCAGTGGTGGGCCTGGATTACGAAATCAGCATGCCGTCGGCGCGCGGTGGCATGGTCGTGGTGTTTGTCACCGGCACCGCCGTAAAGCTCAAGTAAGCCTCTCAAGTCACCCTGGGGTGCGACAAAATAGCCCGGCCATTGGTCGGGCTTTTTTGTCTTTGCCCGTGTGGTCCGTAAATGACCGGCTAGTCTCAGAATCACCAGGGTCAGTGCTTTTCTGGGCAATCATCTGTTTGCCGGTACTGATCCGCTGTCGGAGGGAGACTGGGGCATGGTTGACTTGTTCAATGAGGACAACGGCGACGCTTTTCCAATCAACAATCTAATCCGTTGCGGGCAGAGCGGCTATCGGCTGGGTTTTACCAACATGACGCAGGAAGACGCACAGGTGCGCCTGAACGCGCTGCAGCGTAGCAAGAAGGGCAAATTCACCCCGCGCTTGCCCGCGAAGAAGTAAACGAATCGTCCACCACCCCGCCCAACGGCGGGGTTTTTTTTGCATTGTTTGACCTTGCGCAAAGGTTGCGTGGCTCGCACTCGCCTGATGCCGGGTTGTGTGCCTTACTATCGCCGCCATCAATACAGGAGCCATTCGATGCGTATCAGGGAAGAGACTTACTGGAACTGGGCCGACGCACAACTGCACAGCCGCAGCCATGACGAACAGCTCAGTGACGGGACCAGCCTCGACGTACAGGTAAGGCTGTCGCGTACCGGCGCCACGCAATTGTTCCTCGGCATCTATACGCGCCAGGGCAAGGCCATGGTCGAGGAGTACTACGACAACCGCCCCTGTGAAACCATGACGCGCGCCATGGTCTGGGGCGTCGACCGGGCCAGGGCACTGGCTACCGGGGCGTTGCCACTGGAGAAGGCGCCATTGCGCCGTCAGGCCTGAGGGTGACGGGCGCGGCTGGCCTGGACGATGCGCTGGGCCGGCACGCGTAGCTGGCGCAGCAGGTACTCGGCGAACTCGGCAGAATAATCCTGCAGGGCAATCGCCTGTTCCATGCAGTTCAACCAGATGGCGCTGTGGTTTTCATCGATCGGCCATTGGGCATGGAAGGCCGGGATGGCGATCGGACCATAGCGTTCACTGAACAGCCGCGGGCCACCGAGCCAGCCACTGAGGAAGCAGGTCAGCTTGTCGCGCGAGGCATCGAGGCTTTGCGGGTGCATCTGGCGCACGGCCAGTGCCTCGGGGTTCTCATCCATCAACCGGTAGAACGCATCGACCAGGCGGCGCAGGCCGTCGATGCCACCGGCGGCCTGGTAGGAGGCATCACCGGTGCCGAAAGCAGGTTGGGTCATAAGCGGGCTCTTGTGCAAAGCGCCATTCTAGCCAGGTACCGGGATAAATAAAAAAGGCTCTTCACGGAATCCAGGGTTGGGATGTTGAGGCTTAGCCCCCCAGGATTCCGTGAAGAACCATAAAAAAGCCCAATCCGCAGGGATTGGGCTCAAGCGTGGCTGGGGCAGTGCTGCACCCCAGCGACCCTTAGCAGAGACGGTCGATCACCGCGACGCCAGGAGTGTTCTGCAGCGCAGCCCATTCGCTTTGCAGGGTCTGCAGAACCCGTCCGACATACTGGGTGTCGGCAGCGGCTTTCTTGCCGACGTAGCCCTGGCCGCGACGGTACATCTTCAGGCGGGCACGCATGTTCGGGTTGCATTGCTCGAACTGCGTTTCGTCGCTCATGCTTTCCAGGCTGTCCAGGCGAACTTCACCCGATTCGCAAACCCAGAGGATGTGGCTGTCGAGAGTGTCCTTGCGCGCGGCGAACAGCCGGGCCAGTTCTTCAACAGTCGGTTGATTGTTCAGATTCATCATAAAGCCCCCTAGACCATTCGTTGTTTGTTCGCACTTGGCGCATAACATGTAGCGTTAAATGAAAGCTGCTACAGCAGCGTCACAACTGGGGGCTTCTACACGCTGCCTTTTGGGCAGTACCCATCCGCACACAGCTCATGGATCTGTCGAGCTGCCTGGAACACCCTTGCCAGTACCCCCGATCGGGGAGACGACCTCATCATGCAAGGGGCGACGAACGGCGTCAACAGGTTTTGTAGTGTTTTTTTTGATGCACTACATCTTGTCCGACAATGCCTCGAATTCGGGGCATTGACACGCATCAGTCTGCGTTAAAGCGATCTGCAGGATCATGGCTGCACATGTTCTGCAGGGAGTTACCCATGAATTCGCCGGCCAATGCGCCTGTCTCTCAAACCGCCGGAACCCGCATGCCTATTGGCCTGCTGGTGGGTATCGCGGCCCTGGTCGGGGTGCTGTTGCTGCCGATGCCCGCCGACCTGCCAGTGGCCGGCCACCGGGTGTTGGCAATCCTGGCCTTTGCCGTGGTGGTGTGGATCACCGAAGCGGTGTCGTACGAAGCCAGTGCGATCATGATCACCTCGCTGATGGCCTTTTTGCTCGGCACTGCGCCGACCGTGGCCGACCCCTCGGTGATCTACGGCTCCTCCGCAGCCATTACCCTGGCCCTGACCGGGTTCTCCAACAGCGCCCTGGCCCTGGTGGTGGGTGCCTTGTTCATCGCCGCAGCCATGACCCACACCGGCCTGGACCGACGCATCGCTCTGGTGACGCTGTCGAGTATCGGTGTCAGCACCCGGCGCATCCTTCTCGGTGCTGTCGCGGTCACCGTGCTACTCAGCCTGGTGGTGCCCAGCGCCACGGCGCGCAGTGCCTGCGTGGTACCGATCATGATGGGCGTGATCGCCGCCTTTGGCGTCGACAAGCGCTCGAACATCGCCGCCGGGATCATGATCATCGTCGCCCAGGGCACCAGCATCTGGAACATCGGCATCCAGACCGCGGCGGCGCAGAACCTGCTGACCGTCGGCTTCATGGACAAGATGCTCGGCGCCCGGGTGTCGTGGATCGACTGGTTGATCGCCGGCGCGCCCTGGGCGTTGATCATGTCGGTGGTGCTGATCGTGCTGGTGCTGAAAATGCTGCCGCCCGAGAGCGACGCGATTCCCGGCGGCAAGGCGGCAGTGAGCAAGACCCTGGCCGAACTCGGGCCGATGACCGCGGCGCAGAAACGCCTGCTTGGCGTGTCGCTGCTGTTGCTGCTGGCCTGGGCCACCGAGGGCAAGTTGCATCACTTCGACACCACCTCGACCACCTATGCCGGGCTGGTGATCCTGCTGCTGCCACGGATCGGGGTGATGACCTGGAAAGACGTGCAGGCGCGCATTCCCTGGGGGACGGTGATTGTCTTTGGTGTCGGCATCAGCCTGGGCACCACCTTGCTTACCACTCAGGCCGGGCAATGGCTGGGCGCGCAGGTGGTGGCTCATACCGGGCTGGATCAACTGGGCACCCTGGGGGTGTTTTCGATCCTCGCGGCCTTCCTGATTCTGATCCACCTGGGCTTTGCCAGCGCCACCGCGCTGACCTCGGCGCTGCTGCCGATACTGATCGCCGTGCTGCAGACCCTGCCGGGTGACTTCAGCCGCCTGGGCATGACCATGGCCCTGGGTTTCGTGGTCAGTTACGGCTTTATTCTGCCGATCAACGCGCCGCAGAACATGGTCTGCCTGGGCACCGAGACCTTCACCGCCAAGCAGTTTGCCCGGGTGGGGATTGTGGTGACCTTGATTGGCTATGGGCTGATGCTGGTGTTTGCCGCTACCTGGTGGCAGTGGCTGGGCTGGATGTAAAGGGCCAAGATTGCGACCGCTTCGCGCTCGATCGCTGGCAAGCCAGCTCCCACAGTTCCGGTGTACACAAATCTACTGTGGGAGCCGGCTTGCCGGCGATGGGCTGGCAGCAGCCCCCGAATCTAGAAGTTCGCCGGGGTGTTGGCGCTGATGATCTCGGCCTCATCCTGGCCGATGTTCTTGAAGCTGTGGGGCAGGGTGGTGGGGAAGTAGTAACCGTCGCCGGAGTTGAGGATGCTGACCTGGCCATCCACCCGCAGCTCGATGGTGCCACGGGTCACCAGGCCACATTCTTCGCCCTCGGCATGCACGATCGGCTCACCGGAATCGGCACCTGGCGCATACAGCTCGCGCAACATGCGCATCTGCCGGCCTTCGACACTGGCACCCACCAGCAGCATGCGCAGGCCACTGTTGCCAAGGTCGGGCTGCTCGTTGGAGCGGAACACAAAGCGCTCTTCGCGGATCGGCTCGTCGAAACTGAAGAACTCCGCCAACGACATCGGAATGCCTTCAAGCAGTTTTTTCAGGGAACTGACCGAAGGGCTGACGCGATTCTGCTCGATCTGCGAGATCGTCGAGTTGGTCAGGCCACTGCGCCGAGCCAGCTCCCGTTGGGAGAGTTTGTTGCGTTCACGCACCAGTTTGAGTCGTGTCCCCGTGTCCATAGCCGCCTTATGTGTCAAAAATTTTGGGCGAAGCATTAAAGCACATTCCGTTAGGCTATAGCGGTCCGCCTGTAGGGATGGATGGCCGCAGGTGTTGCGGGCCTGATTTTGCACGCCACAACGACAGGGAGTGTTGGATGAGCCAGCTTGAACCTATCCCCGAGGGCAATAGCAGCTTGCGCGAGTACGCCAGGCAGTTGAGTGATGGTTTGCTCTGGATAAATGATCGTGCCTGGCCACTAGGGGGGTGTCTGCTATTCCTGTCCGGGCTCTATCTGCACCAGTACATCCAGGTCGAGAAGATCCCCTTGAGTATTACTTCGGGGGCGGTGATTACGGCATTGCCAATCATGTTTGCCATGATGATCTTCGTGATCGTGGTGCTCAGCACCAACATCCTGCTGCCGACCATGGTGCTGTTCCAGCGCCTGGATGCCAAGGGTAGGCGTCTGGCTGATCAGTTGGAGGGGAAGAGCCGGGGCGCAGTGAGCCTGGCGTGGCTTGCGGGCTCCCTCGCATTGGCATTGTTCCTGGCGTTTTCCGGGTATTTCGTGATTCAGATAGGCCCCATGGACTGGTACTGGCTGGTGCTGTTGCCGGTCGGGCTGATTGCCATAGCAACCTTTGTAGGATTTATCCATTGGCTGGTTCCTACGGATCTCGACAAGCCCGAACGTGGCGAGTTTTACACGATTGCTTTGTGCAGCGCCGGGTTGCAACTGCTGGTGCTTCTGCAAGTCACAGCTGTCGTCGAAACACTGGTGGGCGAGCTGGCCGGCTCAGCCTCGACATTCCTGCCGATCATGGCTCTGGAAGTGCTGGTGCTGGTGATTGTGCAAGTCCTGGTGGTGGCAATGATGGTGCATTTCCATCGGCAAAAAAATGTCTTTCGCCCTTTGATGGTGAGCTTCACTTTGCTGCTGATGGTTGTGGGGCTGTTCCCCGAAGCAGCTGCAAAAATTGGCGGTTACGCCCTGCAAGTGTCGGGCTCGGGCGGCAGGACCTGCATTGTGCTCAATACCGAGCAGGGGCCGACCGAGTCAATGAAAATCCTCGCCGAGGCCGACGGCATCTATTACGCGCGGCCTATCACGGCGACGACAAAGGAACTGCAGTTGATCCGCCGCGACACCGTCAAGGGTTTCGACGAATGCGCGAAACCCAAACCCGCTCAGCCCTGACGCCGCGGCATCGGCCAAAACCCCACCAGCAATAACAAGGCACCCACGATCAGGTATGGCAGGCGTGGATCGACGGCGTAGATCAGGGTTCCGGCCAGCGGCCCGATGACCACGCCCAGGCCCTGCACGGCGCCGATGGAACCGGCCGTGGCGCCTTGTTCGGAGGCGTCCATGGCATTGGCCGCCAGCGCCGAGAACGCCGGGAACACCCAGCCCATGCCGCAGGCCGAGAAAAAGAAACACGCCCACAAACCCACGGCGCTGGTGGCCAGGGCGCTGGCGGCAAAGCCCACGGCGGCGATGCTGGCGCCGACGCGGATCATCCGCAGCGGTGGCCACTCGAGTTTGCGCACCAGGATCTGCGACAGGATCAGCGCCACGCCGACCATGGTCAGGGCAACCCCGGCGGTTTGCGCCGCATCGGCCGGGTCCATGCCCAGACGGTCGAGGGCGAAGAAGCCGACGGTGATTTGCGCCACCGAGACACTGAGCATCGCCACGAAAGCCACCAGCAACGGCTGGCGCAGGCGCGGGTCGGCCAGGCGTACCGGGCGGGGTGGCTGCTTGAGGTGCAGTTCCTGACGCTTGAGCTTGAGCAGCAGCACCAGGAACGCCAGCATCGGTAGCACCGCCATCACATAGAACGGCAGGCTCAGGCTGTAGCGGGCCAGGACCGCTGCCAGCGCCGGGCCGATCACCAGGCCGAAGGCGTTGGCCGCACCCAGCGAAGCCATTGCCCGAGCGCGGTGCTGAGGTTCGATGTTATCGGCAATCAGCGCCGCGCCAGCGACCGGCAGAGCGGCGTAGAAGGCGCCGATCAAGCCGCGGCCAAGCACCAGCCCGGCAAAGGCCAGGGCGACACTGGGCAGCAGGTGCAAGGCGGTATCGATGAACAGGCATAACGCCCAATAGGCCGCGGTGAAGCCTGCGGTGCCAAGCAACAGCACCTTGCGCCGTCCCAGCCGGTCACTGGCTCGGCCCCAGGTGTGTGCCAGGAGCATCCAGATCACCCCGGCAACCGTCACCGCTGCGCCGGCCTGCCAGGTGGCCAGACCGAGCGTGCGGGCAATCGGGCCGATCAAGGACACGAAAGCCATCATCGCCATGGTGCAGGCCATGTTGGCCGCCAGTAACGGGCGTAGGTCGAAGGTAGATCGCTCGGGTTCGTCGAGCATGGCAGGGTCCGTTGCGGTGGTCATGGGCTATCCAGGGCAGGTGAGGGCAAGGCGGTCGACGACCGGCAGAAGATGATAACGATTGTCATCTGTCGGCGTCGACCGCAAATCACCTGCGTCAGAAATCGCCTTTGAGGGTCACCATGAAATTGCGCGGCTCACCATAGAAGTTGCCCCAGGCCAGGGCGCCGACGCTGGAGTAGTAATGCTTGTCGAACAGGTTGTTGCCGTTGACGGCGATACTCCAGTTGTCGTCCAGCTGGTAGCCCAGGCGCGCGTTCCAGATTGCATAGCCGGGCTGTACGGTTTTCGCCGCGCGGTCCTGGTAGTGGTTGTCGCTTTGCGCATTGACCCCACCGCCCAGGCTCCAGCGTTGCAGCGGGCCGTCCAGCTGATAGTCGGCCCAGACCCGCAACAGATGGCGTGGCACATAGCTGGCGGTGAAGGTCGCGTCCTGGCTGTTGGTATTGGTCTTGAGGTATTCAAGCTCGGTGTAGGTGTAGCCGGCCAGCACCTGCAGGCGCTCGGCCAGCTCGCCGCTGAGTTCGGCCTCGAAGCCCTGGGCGCGGACCTTGCCCTTGTCGCTGTAGCAGTAGCCGTCGGAGGAGCCGGCGCATACCGAGTTATAGTCGGCTTCGGCGCGGTGCGCCTCGATGGTGCGGAACAGGTTGAACGCCGCGTTCAGGCCGCCATCGAGCCATTCGCCCTTGATCCCCAGCTCGTAGTTGGCGCCGGTCTTGGGTTGCAGCGGGCTGCCCTGGGCGTCGGTGTAAGTGCCTTGCGGCTGGAAGATATCGGCGTAGCTGCCGTACACCGACCAGGTGTCGTCCAGGTCGTAGATCAGCGCAGCAAACGGCGTGACCTGGCCGTTTTCCTGGCTGCGGTCATGCTGCCAGTAGTCCCAGGCCTGGGTGTAGGAATCGCGCTGGCTGCGGTACCAGCTGACCCGGCTGCCAAGCACCAGGGTCAAGGGCTCGGCCAGTTTCAGGCGCAAGGTGGCATAGGTGCCGATCTGCCGGGTGTCGCTTTCCACCGGCAGCGGGCCGCCGCGGTAGGAGGCGGTCTGGTACAGGCTGTCCGGCGGCTTGGGAATGTCGCGGTTGGGCGCGAACGGGTCCATGGTGGTGCCAAGCAACTGGGTCATGTTGATCAGCGCGTAGGTGTCGCTGCCCTTGGCCCGGCTGGCGTTGGCACCGATGATCAGCTCGTGCTCCAGGCCCCAGGCGTTGAATTTGCCATCCAGGTAGGCGTCCATGCCGTAGTCGTGCTGGTCGTAGTCGAACAGGCCGGAGTACAGCGGGTTGTTGGCCGAGCTGCTGCCGACCGGCACGCTGCCCAGGGTCATGGCGTACTGCATGTCCTGGGTGTTGTGGCTGTGCATGGCCGCGACTTTCAACAGCCACTGGTCATTGAAGTGATGGGTGAGGTCGGCGAACAGGTTGACCCGCTGGCTTTCCCAGCTGTTCCAGGTCGCGCCCAGGCAGGTGGAGCGCGACAGCTTCAGGTCCGAACCATCGCTGTAGCGCGGCAGGCCCTGCCAGCACGGGGTGGCATTGAGCTTCTCGTAGGCGGCGCCGATGCCGAGGGTGGTGGCGTCGTTGAAGTCGTAGTCGAGTGCGCCATAGACCACCTGGTCGTCGCGCTTGCCCATGTCGTAGAAGTATTGGCGGTCCTGCCCGGCGACCACCAGCCGGCCACGCAGGCTGCCGGACGCGTTCAGCGGGCCGCCGGTGTCGAGCTGGGCGCGGTAGTTGTCCCAGGAGCCTGCCGAAAGGCTGACGCTGGTAGCGGCCTTTTCCTGTCCGCGCTTGCGGATGAAGTTGACGCCACCGGCGGAGCTGCCGGAGCCCTTGAGCATGCCGGCGGCACCGCGCAGCACTTCGACGCGGTCGTAGTAGGCCATGTCGCTGGCAAAACTGTTGGCCTGCACGTAGTTGCCACCGAGGTCCAGCGGCACACCGTCGTACTGGTACTGGCCGGCAAGCATGAAACCGCGCGAGTAGAAGTATTTACCGCCCATGGGCGAGTCATGCACGGTGATCCCCGGGGTTTTCTCCATCACCTGTTCGAGGGTGGTGAGGTTCTGCTCATCCATCATCTTGCGGGTGATCACCGTCACCGACTGCGGCGTCTCGCGCAGTGAGTGCTCGCCCTTGGCAAAGCTGACCTGGCGCACCGTGAGGCTGTCGGTGGTTTCCATGCCGGTGTTGAGGGTGCTGGCGCCGATGGTGGTGGCGCCCAGTTCCAGTGCACCGTTGCTGGCCGGCAGCGGGCGGATCGAGTAGCTGCCGTCAGCCTGGCGGAACGCTTGCAGGCCGCTGCCGGCGAGGATCTGGCTCAACCCTTCGAGTACCCCGAAGCGGCCCTGCAGGCCTTGGCTCTGCAGGCTGGCGGTCAACTGTGCGTCATACGACAGGTTGACTCCGGCCGCTGCGGCAAAGCTGCCCAGCACCCGGCTCAGGGAACCCGCTTCAATGGCGAATACCTGGCCGCTGCTGGTGCTTTCGGTCTCTGCGGCCTGGGCAATGGCGAGGGGTAGCAGGGGCAGGACCAGGGCGGCAGCCAGCAGGTGGCTGCCAATCAGGTGGGGTAGAAGGGCACGGGGGAAGCGGGGTTGCATGGAAATCCTCTTCGTTCGCAAATGAGATTATTTCCTACAGAGGCGGACGAACGAAAAGAAACAGGCACCCCTCGCTGAAATTTTTTTAACTCAGGCCGACGCTGACCCAGAAGCGGTTGTAGCGACGCACCTGGAGCTTGAACGACGTGGCCAGCGCCGACAGCGCCGCATCGCTGTCTGTGAGGGAAAAGGTCCCGGATACCCGTAGCCCGTTCAGTTCGTTGGAGTAAGACAACAGCCCTGGCCGGTAGCGGCCGAGCTCTTCGAGCAAATCGCCCAGGCGCCAGTCTTCGACGATCAGGTGCCCGCCGGTCCAGGCCGCTTCGCTGCTGGCGACGGTCTGCGCGGCATGCACCACATGGCTGTCGAACTGGCAGCGCTGGCCGGCGTGCAGTCGACGTGCCGGCGCCTGGTGCGGGTTGATGCGCACCGCATGCTCGAAGACTTCGACCCGGCTGGCGGTGTCGTGCTGCTCAACGCTGAAGCGCGTGCCCAGGGCTTCGACCAGGCCTTGAGCGGTTTCCACTCGCAAGGGGCGTTGGCGGCTGTCTTTGCCACTGGTAAGAAAGATCCGCCCGTGACGCAAGCGAATCAGCCGTTGCAGGTGGTCGAAGCGAATGTCCACGGCGCTGGCGGTGTCGAGCACCAACTGGCTGCCGTCGTCCAGGGTAAGGTGACGAATTTCACCGGTGGCGCTGTGAACATCAGCCAGCCAGTGCTGCGCCGGCTGGCTGCGATAGCTGGCCCAGCCGCCAAGGCCCAGGCCGGTGGCCAGCAGCAGACCCTTGAGCACGCTGCGCCGGGGCAGGCCCTCAGCTTCGCTGCGCTGCAAGGTGTCGAAGGCCAGCGCCCCGGGCACACTGGCCAGGCGCCCCTGCAATTGCTCGACCCGCGCCCAGGCCCAGCGATGCTCCGCGGCGCTGGCCAGCCATAGCTGCCAGGCCTGGTGCAGTTCGGCCGGGGCATCGCCGGCGGCCAGTTGCACATGCCAGCGGGCGGCGGCTTTCAGGGCCTGGCGTTGGCGCTCGCGCTCCGTCATGGCTGGGCGTCGTAGGCGAGCAGCAGGCAGCGCTCGGTGGTCTTGATCAGGTACTTTTTCACCGTAGTCAGCGACACGCCCAGGGCCTCGGCGATTTCCACGTAGGTCATGCCCAGCCAGTTGGCCATCAGAAACGCCTTGCGCGCCTTGGCGCCACAGCCGGCCAGCAACTGGTCAATTTCACGCAGGGTTTCCAGAATCAGCACCTGCTCTTCGGTGGAGATCTGTTCGGCTTCCGGTTGCGCGGCCAGTGCTTCCAGGTAAGCGCGTTCCAGTTGCTGACGGCGGAAATGATCGATCATCACCCGCCGCGCCACCGTCGCCAGGTAGTTGCGCGGCTCACGCAGCAGGCGCACCAGTTCCAGCGCCTCGGAGGAGGCGAGGATGCGCACGAAAGTGTCCTGCATCAGGTCCGCCGCCCGTTGCGGGCAGCTCAGGCGCCGGCGCAGCCAGTGTTGCAGCCACAGGTGATGGTGCTGATAGAGCTGGCCGAGCTCGGCATTGGGCGGTGACGGCGGTGCGCTCATCCTGGCTGCATCCCGGAAAAATGATGCAGATGATAAGCATTCCCAAAAAACTAACAAAGGGTTGTTTTCACACGGCCGCCAGCCGCGTTACCAGAGGGCCAGGGTGTAGCCGACGATCAGGCGGTTCTCGTCGATGTCCGTGGTCAAACCGCTGCTGGAGCGAAAGGTGGCGTTGCGCAGGCGCACGCTGACATTCTTCAGCGGACCGCTTTGCACCACGTAGGCAATGTCGGTATCGCGCTCCCATTCCTTGCCGCCGTTGACGCTGGCGGTTTCGATATGGCTGCCATTGACATAGCGGGTCATGAAGCTCAAGCCCGGCAGACCGAGCGCGGCGAAGTTGTAGTCGTAGCGCGCCTGCCAGGCATCGGTTTCGGCCTTGGTGAAGACGTTCACGGTGACCAGGTTGACCGAGTAGGGGTCCAGGCCCGGGTAGGCAAAATCGCCGTCGCCGGACAGGTTCTGGTAACCGAGGCCGAACTTGTGCGCACCCACGCCGAGGGTGAGCATGCCGTTGAAGAAGCGGTTGTCGATCTTGCCGCCGTCAACCCGCGAGGCGGCGCGCAGGTCGTGGCTGCCTTGTTCGCGGGTGTCGAAGTAACGCAGGTCGCTGCGCAGGTTGATGCCTTCGGCCAGGGGCAGGTCGTGGACCAGCCCGGCGTAGTGCTGGCGGTAGATGTCCTGCATCTGCGCGTAGTAATAACTGACCGCCAGGCGCGGGTTGACCGCGTAGGTGCCACCGGCCAGGTCCAGATGATTGCTCTCGACCCCGGCGTAGCTCATTTCGTCGTTGCTCGAGGAATCGCGCAGGTTCTGTTTTTCCAGGCGGCCGAGGTTCAGGGTCAGGCCGTCGATGTCCTGGGAGGTCAGCAGGCCGCCGCTGTAGGTCGAAGGCAGCAGGCGCACGTCGTTGATCGCCGCCACCGGCAGCATCGGTTGCAGGGTGCCGAGCTTGAGCGTGGTCTTGCTGACCCGCAGCTTGGCGGTCAGGCCCAGTTCACTGTAGTCGTCCACCGGTTCCTGGGTGGCGCCGAAGGGCAGCAGGCCGGTGCCGCGACGGTCGCGGCTGGAGTCGAGCTTGACCCCCAGTTCACCCAGGGCATCGAGGCCGAAGCCTACGGTGCCTTCGGTAAAGCCCGACTCCATTTTCAGGATAAAACCCTGGGCCCATTCCCGCGCCTGGCTCTGCGGCGCGCCGCTCTGGCGAAAGTCGCGGCTGAAGTAGAAGTTGCGTGTCTCAAGGCTGGCCTTGCTGTCCTTGATGAACTCGGCCTGGGCGATGTAGGGGGTGAATGCGGCGCACAGGCCGGCACTCACCGTCAGCGAACGGGGCAGAAGCATGGGGCTACCTTTTTTTGTTGTTGTGTGTGGCGGGTGCCAGGTGTCTCTGCCTATATTGTTAACATATTATCTTTATTTTTGAATAGACCTCTTGTGGGTGCAATTGGACCTGAGCATAAAATAATTAAGATATTAATTCTTGGGCAGCGGCCCCGGCCACATGCTGCGCAGCACGCCGTCACGGCGTACCAGCCCGTGCACCAGTGCCGCGCCCAGGTGCAGCAGCACGGTGGCGAACAAAACATAGGCCAGCCAGCCGTGGGCCTGGCGCAGCAGGGCATACAGCGGCAGGTCGTGGGGCAGCAGTGCCGGGAGTTGTAATGGCAGCGGATAGCCTCCTGCAGACTGCATGCCCCAGCCAAGCACCGGCATCGCCAGCATCAGCCCGTAGAGCAACAGGTGCGAAGCTTTCGCCGCCCAGCGTTGCACTGGTGGCATGTCGTCAGGCAGCGGCGGGGGCGCCAGGCTGAGGCGCACGCCAATGCGCACGAGCACCAGCAGCAACAGCGCCAGGCCAATGGCCTTGTGCAGGCTGACCAGCCAGGTGTGGCGCGGCGACAGGTCGCTGACCATGCTCACGCCGACGAACAGCATGGCCAGGATCAGCACGGCCATCAGCCAATGGAGCAGGCGGGCCAGGGGATGGAAGGCAACAGGTTTCATGGGCGAGCTCCCAGCTGCGCGGCTTCACGGCTGCGGCGGTTGAAGGATTCCGAATAGGCCGCCGAGCGGGCAGCAAGGATCGGGTCGGCCGAAGGCCTGATGCCGCTCGGTAGAATCAGCGGGTCGAAGTTCAGGTCGCGACAGGCGCCTCGTTCCGCGGCATCGACCTGGTCGAGCACCAGGGTGCCGGCGTTCACCGTGGGGCGTTGTGCGGGCCAGGGCTGGCTTGGGTCGTCGACTGCATCGCCGGCAGCTGCCAGGGTCAATTGCAGGGTCCAGCGCAGCGGGCCCTGGCTCAGGCGCTGGCGCAGGTCATGCTGCAGGTAGTCGTTGTCGTCGACCTTTGCCGGCAGCGCGCTGAACGGCGTTTGTGGCAACAGGCTCCAGCGCACGTAGTGGGCCTTGCCGCTGGCATCGATCAGGGCAAAGGCGTTGATGCTGTTGTAGCTGGTGCTGGCGAAACTGTCGGAGGCCTTGTAGTCCTTGGCCCATTGGCGAAAGGCGGCGCTTTCCGGGTGGGCGGCGAAAAACGCCTGCAGGCGCGCGGGGTCGGGTTTGCCGGTGGCCGGGTCCGGGCTCATGGCCAGTACCTGCTGGTAGAAGGCTTCAGGCGTACCCACAGCCAGCACCGGCGGGGTGTTCATGCCGGTGCGCCACTGCTGGCCATCGTCCGTGCTCAGTTGCAGCGCCAGGCTACGGGTCGGCACGCTGGCGTCAGGGCTGTGGGGGTTGGCGCCGCCGATGGCGAAGCGACCGATCACCGCTACGTTGCTCTGGTTGAACACCCGGGCAGTGGACAGGCTCGCCGCCTGCCCGCTGCTCAGGAAATAGCCGCTGACGCACAGGCCCTTGGCGTGATTCTTACGGTAGCCGGGGTAGTGCCCGGCCTGGGTTTCGAAGGTGTCGATAAAGCGCTTCGGGGTCAGGCGCTCGGCGCCGATCCAGCCGGCAGCATAGGCAAAGCCGGTGGCCAGGGCGGTAAGCCCGAGGCCAATGGCAGCCAGGCGCAGGGCGCGGGAGCGACCGTGTAACGGAGTGCTCATGGCGGTGATCCGGGTCAGTGAATGAGCCGGTACGACGCGTGGGGCAGAAATTTATTCCAGCACCAGGGAATAATTCTTCACCACCAGCGTCTGCCTCGTACACTGATCGCCTACAGGCCAAGACTGCGGCAATGAACGAACTAGACGACGAGCAATTGCGCCAGATGCTCCAGCGCCTGCGCCGCTTCGCCCTGTGGCTGACCCGCGAGGCCAGCAGCGCCGACGACCTGGTCCAGGCCACCCTCGAGCGCGCCCTCAGCCGCCGCGCTCAACAACGCGAAGACGCCAGCCTGCGCGCCTGGCTGTTCTCGATCCTGTACCGGCAGTTTATCGACGGTAAACGCCGCGAACGCCGTCAGGCGCGCTGGCTGGCCTGGTTCGGCCGCGGCGAGGAGGCGGGCAGCAACACCGAAGACATCGTCGTTGCCCAGTCGGGCCTGGCGGCGTTTGCGCAATTGCCTACCGAGCAGCGCGCCTTGCTGTTGCTGGTCAGCGTCGAAGGCCTGAGCTACAAGGAGGCCGCCCAGGCCCTGGATGTGCCGATCGGCACGATAATGTCACGCTTGTCGCGCGCTCGCGCGGCCATGCGCGAACTGGCCGAGGGCAATACGCCGCCCCCGGCGCTGCGGAGGTTGAAATGAGCTTGATTCCGTCTGACCACGAACTGCACGCCTATGTCGACGAACGCCTGGACAGCGAGCGGCGTCGGGCGGTGGAGCTGTACCTGGCGGCCAACCCCGAACAGGCGGCGCGGGTCGAGGCCTGGCGTAACGATGCCCGCCAGTTGCGCGCGGCGCTGTCCGGCTTTGCCGGGCAGGCAGCCAATCCGCGTCTGGACCCGGCCAACGTGCGCCGCGCGTTGCGTCGTCGCCGGCAGCGGCGCTGGGCCAGTGCCGCGGTATTGCTGGTGACCCTGGGCATCGGCGGCCTGGGCGGCTGGCAGGTGCGCGAGGCGAGCCTGCTGGCCAGCAACCCGCCGATGGCCGATGCCGTGCAGGCCCATCGGCTGTTCGCCAACGCCAAGGCCCTCGACCTCAACGCCCAGGACCCGGCGCGCCTGCAAGCCTGGCTGGGCCAGCACTTCGCCCATGTCGGCAACCTGCCGGACCTCTCGGCCTACGGCTTCACCCCGGTCGGTGCACGATTGTTGAGCAACGAGCAGGGGCCAGCGGCGCTGTTGCTGTTCGAGGACGCCCAGGGCCAGCGCGTCAGCCTGTTCCTGCGTTCGCCGGGCGAACACTATGCGCGCATGCCCAGCGGTGAGCGAACCGACGGCCAGTTGCAGGCACGCTACTGGTCGCGGGGTGACTACAACTACGCCCTGATCAGCGCCACGTCCGATAGCCGGGGCGAGCAATTGCGCCAGGCGCTCGATATCACTTTGTAGCTGAAATGCCATTAGGGGCGTAAGCTCAAAGCCGTTGTTCCTGTCGTCATTTCACTTCATTCGAGGTATCCGCCAATGAAGCGCAAGCAAGGTTTGGTATTGGCCGCAGTGGTTCTGCTGGCCGGCCAAAGCGCGCTGGCTTCGGCACCAGAGGTAAAGGATGCGCGTCTGGTTGCCCATGAGCAGGCAGTGCAGGCCTATGCAGCAAGAACCGGCAAGACCGTCCCGACCATCCAGGACTTTACCTACGGTAAATCCGTGGATGTCGCCCGTCTGATCGAACAGACCCCCATGGCCCGCGGCTGCGAAGCGGCGCCGATGCTGATGACCTATGAAGATTCCAGCGGCCAGCTGGTTACCTTGCGTTATCGGCTCGAAGGTCAGTGTCCGCGCTTTCAGTCAACGCGATAAAGCGCCCCGGCAGCGGCGAGGGATCGTCGCTGCGCCACACCAGGTACAGACCCAATCGCGGGCTGGCTCCCAGCAAATGGCAAAAGCGTACCCCCGGCTGGGCATTGGCCTGGGCGGCTGCCGCCGGCACCAAAGCGATGCCGAACCCGCAACCCACCAGGTTGATCAGCGTTTGCAACTGCGCCGCCTGCTGGCTGATGCGTGGGTAAAAGCCTGCGCTTTGGCACAGGTCAAGCAGTTGCTGATGGTACCCGGCGCCCAAGGCTTGTGGGGTGAAGACGAAATCTTCATCGGCAAAGTCCGCCAGGCTGACAGATGTTTCGCCAGCGCGAGAATGTTCACTCGGCACCGCCAGCAGAATCTCCTCTTCCAGCAACAAGCGGCTGCTCAGGCGTTCGCTCATGATCGGCAATTGCCTGACCACGGCGATATCCAGCTGGCCATCGAGCAGGTTCTCGACCAACTGCGCCGACGATCCCTGCTGCAGGTCCAGCTGTACCTTGGGCCAGTCGGCACGAAACTGCTTGAGCGCATTGAGCAGCAGTGGATAGCCGGCCAGCGCCAGGCTGCCGATGCGCAACTGCCCGGCAATGCCTTCAGCCACGTGCCGGGCCTGGACGATGCCTTGCTGCAAGGTCGCCAGGGTCGCCCGCGCTGTTTGCACAAACGCCGCTCCGGCAGCGGTCAGCGCAACACCTCGGGAGTGACGGGTGAACAGGGCAAACCCCAGACGCTGTTCAAGCCTGCCAATGGCCTGGCTCAAGGGCGGCTGGGCCATGTGCAGGCGTTCGGCGGCGCGGTGAAAGTGCAGCTCTTCGGCCACGGCGATGAACTGGCGGAGCAGGCGGGTTTCGATCACGGCGGGCGTCCTTGATGCGCATCGATATCGGCAGGATATCGGCGGGTCAGCCCGATAGTATTCAACTTTGCGGTGCTCACTGGCTAGGCTGAACGGCCCATCAGGAGACTGCTTGTGATTTCATCCAGAACTGTACTCATCACTGGCGGCGCCCGTGGCCTGGGCCTGGCCTATGCCCGTGCCCTGGCAGAAACCGGTGCTCAAGTCGTCATCAGCGACCTTGGCACCGACCGCGTGGGGTGTGGCAGCGACGCTTCGATAGCCGAAGCCGCGGCCCAGTCCTTGCGCAACGAAGGCCACCAGGTGATCGGCCACAGCGCCGAGCTTGGCGATGAACAGGCCTGCCAGCAGTTGCTTGCCAAGGTACTGGACGCCTTTGGCGGCCTCGATGCGCTGGTCCATAACGCTGGCTGGGTCGGTTATCAGAATGTCGAGGACAGCAGCGCCGATTTCATCGAGCGCGCCCTGGCCATCAATGTTCACGCGCCGCTGTGGCTGAGCAAGCACGCCTGGCCTGCGCTCAAGGCCTCCGGTAGCGGGCGCATCGTGCTCACCACCTCCGACCGGGCCATGTACCTGCGCCATGCGCAGATCGGTCTTGGCGCCTACGCCGCCGGCAAGATGGCGCAATTGGGGATCATGAACGCCCTGGCTGCCGAGGGCGCCGAGCACGGGATTCGGGTCAATGCGATTTCGCCGGTGGCGCGCACGCGCATGTGGGGCCAGCAAGGCGAACCCGAGGATCTCAAGCCCGAGTGGGTTGTCCCCGGCGTGCTGTACCTGGCCTCGGCCGATTGCCAGGACAGCGGCTATATCCTGCGCGCCAGCAACGGCCAGTTCTGTGCCACGCGCTTCGAGGAAAACCCGCAGGTGGACTATCCGCGCGAACTGCGCGGGGTATCTGCCAGTACGGTGCGGGAAGTGCGCCAGCGCTGGCAGATGATAAAAGCCATGTAATAGCGCTTGGTTTGCGCAGGGGTATTAATTAGAATCAATCTCATTTGAGTCTAATCAATCCAGGTGCGTTGACATGAGCGAAGCGGCGGGCCCCACCGAGCAGACCCTGCATGGCCTCTATCGGGAGCATCGCAGCTGGCTTGAGCGCTGGCTGTACCAGCGCCTGGGCAACCGCTGGGATGCCGCCGACCTCAGCCAGGACACCTTCCTGCGGGTGCTGGCCAGCCCCCAGGTGCTCAGCGAGTTGCGCGAACCGCGGGCCTATCTGCTGACCGTCGGCAAGCGTTTGCTGATCAACTTCCACACGCGCCGCAGCCTGGAGCGCGCCTACCTCGATGCCCTGGCCAACCTGCCTGAGGCACGGGTGCCTTCGCCGGAGCAGCGCTGGCTGCTACTGGAAACCCTGCAGGCCCTGGACGAACTGCTCGACGGTTTACCGGCAGTGGTGCGTCGGGCGTTTCTCTGGTCGCAGCTCGAAGGCCTGAGCTACGCACAGATCGCCGAGCGTCTGGCTGTCAGTGAGCGTACCGTCAAGCGCTACATGGCCCAGGCCTATGAGCATTGCCTGCTGGTCGAGCTATGAACCGCACCGTCACTCGCGAATCCCGGCAACTGGCCCGCACCGCCGCGCGCTGGCTGGCCCTGCTCGATTCCGGGCGGGCCAGCGCTGATGACCTGCAGCAGTTGCAGCACTGGCGCGCGGCCAACCCGCAGCATGAGCAGATCTGGCAGCGCGCCGAAGGCTTGCGCCAGCGCTTTCAAGAAGTGCCGCCAGCCTTGGCCATGGCCAGCCTGGATCGCCCCGAAACGAGCCGCCGAACCCTGCTCAAGCGCGGCCTGGCGTTGGCACTGCTACTGCCCGCTGGCGGGTTGCTCAGCCAGCAGACGCCGCTGCAGGCTCTGCGCGCCGACTTGCGTACCGCAGTGGGCGAGCGCCGCGGTGTGCGCCTGGCCGATGGCAGCCTGCTGCAATTGAACACCGCAACGGCCGTCAACCTTGACCTTGCCCACCAGCGCCTGACCCTGGTCGAGGGCGAAATCGCCTTGAGTGTCAGCCGCGCACAAGCGCTGCACGTCGAGCTCGGCATGGCCCGGGTGAGCGTCGGCCAGGCCCAGGTCTGCCTGCGCCGCGATGCCGAGCAGTGCCGTATCGCCGTACTGCATGGCTCGGTGCAGGTACAGCCGCGCCACGGCACGGCGCTGGCCTTGCAGGTTGGCGATCAACTGACCATCAACGCCGACGGCAGTGGCGCCATGGACCGTTTCGATCCGCATCAACCGGATTGGCGCGACGGTGTGTTGAGTGTCAATAACCAGCCGCTGGGGCAGTTTTTGCGTGAACTGTCGCGTTATCGCCCGGGCTGGCTGCGCTGGGACCCGGCGCTGGAGTCGCTAAGAGTCACCGGCACTTTCCGCCTGGATGACACGGACCGGGTCCTGGCCTTGCTGGCTGCCAGCTTGCCAGTGGCGGTGCAGGCGCGCAGCCGTTACTGGATCACGCTGGTGGCGCAACAGAAAACGGCCTGAGTCGTGCCTGGTATTTTTACCAGTAGCGCGCCCGCCCGCAGATGGTGATTATGCCGACTCAAGGGCCGGAGCCATGCCGACATGGACGACAACAACAAAGAGCGTCTTCGCCTGTATCAACCTGGAGACACCGTGGTGCTGTACGGCTGTTTTGCCGCCGAATACGGAGTGATGGACACCCAGTCAGGCGAAGTACGCAGCATCGACTGGCGCACTCACCAATTGCAGCTGTACTTCGCCTGCGATGATGAATGCCGCTGTATTCCATTCGCCAGCATCACCGCCGTGCTGGCGCCGGCTCCAGGCTGAGCGCCGACCTTCAAAATGCCGCCCGGACACCCATGCTCATGCTGCGCGGCTCGCCCCACCAGCCCTGGCTGTAGAAGCCGACCTGTTCGTAATAGCGCTTGTCGAACAGGTTGTCGACATGAGCGCTGACGCTGATGTAATCGGTAAGTTGATAACGCGCCATCAGGTTGAACAGGGTATGGCTGCCTTGCTCAAGGTCGGTGAAGCCGCCGGGACGGGCGACATTGTTACGGGAGATACCACTCTGCCAGGTAGCGCCACCACCGAGGGTAAGGCGGCTTAACGCACCGCTTAGGCGGTAGGTGCTGAACAGCTTGGCCTGGCTGCGCGGGAAGTTGCTGTTGATCGCTTCGCCGTCGCTGTTGCGGGCGATGAAATGGGTGTAGCTGGCCGACAGGTTCCACACTTCACTGAGCTGCCCGGCCAGTTCCAGGTCAAACCCGTCGACGCGCGCCCCCGTGCCAGCCTTGTAGGCTTGCTCATTGGCCTGGCCTTCCACGTTCACTCCCGGGATGGCTTCGGCCAGGCCTTCCTGCTGGGTGCGATACACCGCAAAAGCGGCATTCAGACGACCGTCAAAGTAGCCTGCCTTGATTCCCGCTTCGTAGCTGTCGCCGGTCACCGGATCGAGGATGCTGCCGTCGGCGCTACGGGCATTCTGCTGGTTGAAGATGCTGGTGTAGCTGGTGTACACGCTGTAAGTCTTGTCGATGTCATAGATCAGGCCAGCGTAAGGCGTAACCTCATTGTGGTAGCGGTATTTGCGCTGACTGCTGTAGTAATCCTGGTCGATTTGCCAGTCGCTGATCCGTGTGCCGATGATCAGGTGCAGCGGGTCGGCAAGCGAGAAACGCACCACGGCGTAGCTGCCGGTCTGTTTCGTGTGGGTGGCGTCACCGGATGCGCGGGTGCTTGACCAGACCGGTTGCGCAATGTGGTCCATGCCCCAGTCCATGAAGTTGCCGGTGTCCGGTACCGCGCCCAGAGGGCGGAACTGGTCGATGTTCAGGTCATCGTCGATGCTCATCCAGCCCAGGGCCAGCTCATGGCTGCGACCCAGCAGCTGGAACGGTCCGTTGGCCGTCAGATGCCAGTCGTCGCGGCTGCGTTCGCCGTTGTACTTGAGGAAGCTGGCATTCATGCCGCGGCCGCTGTCGCGGTCCGGATAGCCGCCCCGATAGAGGTAGCGCATGCGGTAGTTGCCATCGAAGCGGCTGTAGGCGGCGCGCAGTTTCCAGTCATTGTCCAGGCTATGTTCGAGGTCGACGAAGGCCGTGGTCGACTCGGTTCCGAAGTCGGCCCATTTGGTGTTGTTCGCCGCCGAGCGGCCGAAATCGGTGCGCGAACCGTCGCTGTAGAACAGCGGAAATCCGCTGCCCATGCCATTGGTTTGGTTTTTCTGGTACTCGATGCTGGTGGTCAGACGCGTGCTAGGTGTCAGCTCGCTGCTGATCACGCCGTAAAGGGTACGTGAGCCATAGTCGAGGAAGCTTACATAGCTGTCTTTGTCCGAATAGGCTGCCACCACCCGTGCCGCGATCCGGCCATCGGCGCTCAGTGGTGTCGACACATCGATATCGCCGCGCCGCTCGTCCCAGCGCCCGGCCCCCGCCGAGCCACTCACGGCGAAATCTGGCAACGGTCTTTTGCGCACGAAATTGACTGCCGCCGATGGGCTGCCGGCACCGGTCAGCAGGCCTGTGGAGCCGCGCACCACTTCGACCCGGTCGTAGATTGCCGAATCCATTTCGGTGGCGCCAAAGTTCCACAATCCATTGATCGGTGAAGCCAGACCGTCGAACTGAAAGTTGTCGATGGTAAATCCACGAGCAGAAAACGACAGGCGATTGCTGTCGTTGCGGGTGTAGGAGACGCCCGGCGCAGTGTTGAGAATATCGGCAGTGGTGGTCAGTTCCTGGTCTTCGATCTGCTGGCGGGTGACCACGCTCACCGACTGTGGCGTTTCCTTGATCGACAAGGGTAAACCGATGGCGGTGGACATCGCCCCGGTGGTATAGCTGCCACTGCCTTCGGTGGTTTGCGGCTGGTAGGCCTCGCCCTGGATGTCGATGGCCTGCAGGGTCAGGACCTGATCGCTTTCGGGTTGGGTGGGCTCTTCGGCGCTGGCGATCAGCGTGACGAAAGCGCTGCCCAACAATGCCGTGCGCAAGCGGACAGGACGAGCGGCAGGAGCAAGGCGGTACTGCATGGGAATAGTTCTCCGCAGAGTATAGTTATCGTCTGCGTATTATTCACATTTACCTGGGTTCTCAGTTTTGCCGGATGCCAGAGCCTGTATGGGCGCTGCCAAAGCATAAGGCAGGCGAGAACCTCAGGTGATTTCCCGCGGCGACTGGCCGAAGCGCTGGCGAAATGCCGTGGCAAAATTACTGGCATGACGGTACCCGACATAGTGCGCCGCCTGCTGAATGCGCCAACCTTCGTTGAGCAATTGCCGGGCTTGGTCCAGGCGCCGGTCACGCAGATAGGCGAACACCGACTGGCCATACAGCAGGCGAAACTTGCCGCGCAGCGAGCTGCTGCTCATGCATGCCAAACGCGCGAGATCGGCCAGGTTATGATCATCGCCGGGTTGCAGGTGCAGATGCTCGCGGACCCGTTCGAGCATCAGTCGGTCGCGAGCGCAGAGGGTGCTGCTCGTCGGTTTTGGCTCGAACTGTGCCAGGGCGTGGGCCAGCAGTTGCAGGCTCACGCCCTGGCAGAGAATGTGCTGCAATGGTCCTTGCCAGCGTGCGGCCAGCAACTCCTCTATGCTGGCCAGCAGATAAGCGGGCAATTGCCAATGGCTCAAAACCGAGCCGTGGCTGCGCAGCCGGGCCTGGATCAGGTCGGCCAGTGCCTCTTCACCAACATCTTCGGGCTGACGCACCGCCAGGTTGAGCCCGCGCAGGTTGGCACCGCGCTGATGCAGCGCCGACATCGGCCGACCATCGGCGCAAAGGGTGGTCATGCAAGTGCCGGGTTGCAGGCGTTGAACAGCGGTATAGGAGATCGTTGCTTCGCCATCGAGCACCAGGGCCAGGGACAGGCCGGGCATGTCCAGTGAGTCGGCGCGGAACGTGTGATAGGGCTGTACATCCGAATGCACCAGGCTGAACCCGGGGGCCAGGCCATGTTCGCTGATCCGCCCCTGCATCAGGCACGGGTCGTCTTCGCCGCCATCGCCTTCGGGCAAGCTGTAGTGCACGTTGTAGCGGTGCCCCAGGGCGTGGAAGTCGGACAGCAGGTAACGGGTCGGTGCGGACAAGGCGCGAGCTCGTGGCGGTAGATAACGTTCACGATAATAACGTTCATTCTCAAATATGCGCTTGTGGAGGAGTATTTCCGGGCAGTTGTGTATTGCTCTGTCGCAGGGGGCTTTCAGTGCAGCTCGATTTGCGCGCAGAGGCCGCCACCGTCACGGTTGCTCAAGGTCAAGGTGCCGCCGATGGCCTGGGTCAGCTGCGCGGCGATGGCCAGGCCCAGGCCGGTGCCGCCGGTGCTGCGGTTGCGCGAGTTCTCTATGCGGTAGAAGGGCTGCAATACCGCGTCGAGTTCTTCGGCGGGAATCCCCGGGCCCTGGTCGAGCACGCGGATAATGGTGCTGTGGCTGGTACCGGTCTGCACCTCAAGCTGCGCTGCGCCGGCGAACTTCAGGGCATTGTCGATCAGGTTCACCAGCACCCGGCGCAAGGCTTGCGGGCGGGTCTCGATCCGCGCGCCGTTCTTGCCTTGCAGCTCGACCTGCTGGCCGCTGTCCTGGTAGTCGAACACCAGGCTGTCGAGAAAGGCATCGAGATTAACCCGGCACGGCGCCTCGCTGTTGCCATCGATGCTGCGGGCATAGGCCACGCCTTCGCGCACCAGGTGCTCCATGGCCTCCAGGGCGCTCCAGAGCTTGTCCCTGTCGATGCTGTTGTCCATGGCTTCGACCCGCAGCTTCATCCGCGTGATCGGCGTCTGCAGGTCATGGGAGATCGCCGCCAGCAGTTGCATGCGCTCTTTCAGGTAGGCGCCGATGCGTGCTTGCAGGCTGTTGAAGGCCACTGCGGCATACACCACTTCCCGAGGGCCGCTTTCGTCCAGTTGCGGCCCCGGGGCGTTGGGGTCGAGCTGGTCGACCGCTTCGGCCAGGCGGGTCAGCGGGCGGATCGCGATTTTCACCGCCAGCCAGGTGCACAGCAACAGAAGTGCCAGCTGGATCAGCAGCACCACGGGCAGCCAGCTCGACATGGGTACCGGCGCCGGGGTGACGTCGACGCTCAGCGGCGCGCCGTCGGCCAGGCGCAGGCGTACCTGGAAGTGCGGCTTGGGCCCGGGGATGTTCTGGTAATCCAGCACATACTGCCCACCCAGGGCCTTGCCGATGGACAGCGCGGCCATGGGCGCGTCGTCCATGCTCAGGCGCTGGCCGGGCTCGCCGGCATCCAGGCGGTAGCGGTAGGTGCGTCGCTCCAGGCGCGGCAGCCAGGCGGTGCGTTCGGCGGCCGGCAAGCGGTCGAGGATGGCCACGGAGGTGGCGACGTCCTGCTCCAGGTTGCCGAGCATCATCGAGCGCGAGCTCTGGTAACGCTCGTAGAACTGGAAACTGAACGACAAGCCGTAAGCCAGCACCAGGCCGGTGAAGAAGATCAGCGCCAGGCGCGAGGCGAGTGTGCGCGGCCAGCGCAGCAGGTTGTTCATGCTCAGGCCTCGACCAGTTGCACAGGCAAGGAGAACACGTAGCCCTCGCTGCGCACTGTCTTGATATAGGCCGGTTCGCGGGCATCATCCTGCAAGCGCTGGCGCAGACGGCTGACCAGCAGGTCAATGGAGCGGTCGAAGATATCCGCCTCGCGGCCCTGGGTGAGGTTGAGCAGTTGCTCGCGGCTGAGCACCTGTTGCGGATGATCGAGGAACACCCGCAGCAGCCGGTACTCGGCGCCGCTCAGGGCCACCAGGGTGCCGTCGGCATCGAGCAGGTGACGCGCCGTGGTATCCAGGCGCCAGTGGCCGAAGCCGATCAGGCGGCTGCTTTCGCTGATGGTCAGGTTCGGCGGCAGCATGCGCGTACGGCGCAGCACCGCGTTGATCCGCGCCAGTAGCTCGCGGGCCGAGAAGGGTTTGGTCAGGTAGTCGTCGGCGCCCATTTCCAGGCCGATGATGCGGTCGGTTTCGTCGTTGCGGGCGGTCAGCATCAGCACCGGCGTGGCCTTGTGCTTGCCGGCGCGCAGTTCGCGGCACAGTAGCAGGCCATCGTCACCGGGCATCATGATGTCGAGCACGATCAGGTCGACCACATCGGATTCGAGAAAGGCGCGCATCTGCCGGCCGTCGGCGACGATGGTCGTGCGCAACCCGTTCTTTTTCAAGTAGTTGCCTACCAGCTCCCTGATCTCGCGATCATCGTCGACGATCAGGATGTGATCGACATGTTCCATCGTCCGGCTCCCGTGGTGGTGGGGCAAGTGTACCGAGCCCGGTAGTGCTTGCCTGCCGGGCTTTGTATTGCAGTGTATCTGCTGTGGCCATAGATACCTGGGGAGGCAAAGCGGGCTGATCCGGACACATCGGCGATACCTGGCGGGCCTGCAATAGACAGCAACGGGGTGGAACCCTCCACCTCCTTGCAACGCTGATTCGGGAGTACCGCCATGAACATCAAGACCCTTGCCACTGCCAGCCTGTTTAGCCTGCTCAGCCTCGGCACCGTTGCTGCCCAGGCCGACGACACCGTACCGGTGCAGCAGTATCGCTACGGCCAGCAACTGGATGTGCACAAGGTCCTGGCCCTGCACGAGGACAGCAGGATTGGCTGCGGCGTGGTCAATGCGCAAATGGACTACCTTGATTCCCAGGGCAAGGAACACCGCCTGCAGTACCTGAAATTTGCCAGCGACTGCAATGACGGCGGTTAAGCCATCGATCAGGGAGGTTCGTACATGAGCATCAACGTCATCACTACCCGCCGCCGGGTGCTGGGCATCGCCGCACTGCTGGCCGTGCTGCTGGCGGTGGCGGGCCTTGGTAACCGCCTGTTCGCTGGCACGCCTTCAAGCCTTGAAGTGCTGGGGCCGATGCCGGAACTGGCCGGCGCCGTGCAGTGGCTCAACTCGCCGCCGCTGGACCGCGAAGCGCTCAAGGGCAAGGTGGTACTGGTGGACTTCTGGACCTACGAGTGCATCAACTGCCGGCGCAGCCTGCCGCACGTCAACACCTGGGCCAAGCGCTACGCTGATCAGGGCCTGGTGGTGATCGGCGTGCACACCCCGGAATACCCCGAAGAGCGGGTGGTCGACAATGTGCGCGAGCAAGTGGCGAAACTGGATATCGCCTACCCGGTGGCCATCGACAACGACTATGCGATCTGGAACGCCTTCGGCAACCAGTTCTGGCCGGCGCACTACATCGTCGATGGCAGCGGCCAGGTGCGCTATGTGCACTTTGGCGAAGGGGCCTACGACACCCAGGAGCAGGTGATCCAGCAACTGCTCAAGGAGCGTGACGGGCAGGCGGGGTGAAGGCGGTCGAGGGGCCTTCGATCGAGCAGGTGATCGAGCGATTGAGGTTGGCCTTTCAGCGAGCGCCGCCTGATGTGTTGGTTGAACGGGCTTCATCGCGGGTCAAGCCCGCTCCTGCAGAGGGCCTTGGCCAGTTGCCGGATTGCCGTTTCGATCTCGCTGGCCGTCAGCGATGAATAGCCCAGCAACCAGCCCTGTTGTTTATGTTCACCGGCATACAAACGGCTGAGCCCCGGCAACTGCACACCGGCGCGGGCGGCCAGGCGCAGGGTTTGTTGTTCTGACCAGCCTGGCTCCAGCAAACAGGGAATCTGCAGGCCACCCGGCGGGCGCATGGCCGTGACGATGCCCGCCAGGTGCTTGCCAATGGCGTCGAGCAGGCACGCCCGGCGCCCGCCGTAGAGTTTGCGCATGGCGCGTACATGGGCGTTGTAGTGGCCGTCGTCCATGAAGCGCGCCAGGGTCAGTTGCAGGACCTGCGGCGTGTGTCCGTCGACAATGCTGCGCGCCGCACTGAACGGCGCCACCAGTTGCGTTGGCAGCACCATGTAGCCGATGCGCAGGCCGGGATAGAGGGTCTTGCTGAAGGTGCCGATGTAGAGGGTGCGCTGGTGGCGGTCCAGGCCCTGCACGCAGGCGGTCGGCAGGCCGTCGTAGTGGAACTCGCTGTCGTAGTCGTCCTCGATGATCCACTTGCCGTTTTCCGCTGCCCAGTTGATCAGCTCCAGGCGCCGCTCCAGGCTCAGGGTCGCGCCCGTGGGATACTGGTGCGACGGGGTGACGTATACGCAACTGGCACCGCTGCGGTCGGCGCGCAACAGGTCGGTGCGGATGCCGTGGGCATCGACGTCGATCGGCACGACCCGCGCTTGCGCCGCTTCAAAGGCCTTCTTCGCGCCAAAGTAGCCGGGGTTCTCCAGCAGGATCGGTTTGCCGGCGTCGACCAGCATCTGCGCGCAAAGGAACAGTGCCTGACGGGTACTGCTGAGCACCAGCACCTGCTCGGGCGCCACCTTGGCGCCGCGTTCCAGGTTCAGGTAGGTGGCAATGGCCTTGCGCAGGGCCTCGCTGCCTTGTGGGTCGCCGTGCAGCAGGATGTTGCCGCGATGGTCTTTAACGGCCTGGCGCTGCAGGCGTTCCCAGACCTCCAGCGGGAACGAGCGGGTTTCCGGCAGGCCGGTGGCAAAGGCCTTGATTGCCTGCTGGTCGCTGACGCCGCCGTTGTCGAACAGTATGCGTCCGCGCTGGCTCAGGCCCTGGCCGGGCTGCAGATCGCTGCGTTTTTGTGCCTGGGCGCGGATGCGCCGTTGCGTGCTGCCGCGCAGTTCGGCGCCAAGGCTGTCCGAGACATAGCTGCCCGAGCCCTCGCGACGCAGGATGTAGCCATCGCGCTGCAACTGCACGTAGGCGTTCTCGACGGTGTCGCGGGCGACCCCCAGCGACTTGGCCAGGGCGCGGCTGGCGGGCAGCTTGACGCCGCCGGCCAGGGCGCCTTCAAGGATCAGTGCGCGCAGGGCACGCTGGATGCGCTGGTGCAGGTCCAGCGGCGCGAACTCGGCGTCGTTGACGCGCATCTTCAGGGTTTCAAGCTCGAACGTGGTTGCCATGTGGTCTGCCGCAAGTGAAGAAACTGGCCTGAACGGGCAGGCCAGTCTATTCGTACACTCGGTCGCTCGTCACTGCCTCTTCGCAAGGAACCCTGCCGCCATGTCTACTTCAGCACTACGCCCCGGCGACCTCATGCACCCGCTCATTGCCGGTCTCATCTCGGTTATCGTCAATTACGGCGGGACCTTCATCCTGGTGTTCCAAGCGGCCAAGGTCGCTGGTTTGAGCCCGGCCCTCACGGCTTCCTGGGTGTGGTCGGTATCCATCGGCGTGGGGGTTAGCGGGCTGTTGCTCAGTTGGCTCAGCCGCCAGCCGATCATCACCGCCTGGTCGACACCGGCCGCCGCCTTCCTGGTCGTGGCCCTGGCCAGTACGCCCTACGCCGAGGCGGTGGGCGCCTACCTGATCTCGGCAGCCGCGTTTGTGCTGCTGGGCTTATCGGGCTGTTTCGACAAGCTCATCCGCCTGATCCCGCCGGGCATTGCGGCGGGGCTGCTGGCCGGGATCCTGCTGCAATTCGGCATCGGTGCCTTTGCCGGGCTCAGCGTCGACCCGTTGCTGGCCGCGCTGCTGATCGTGGCCTATCTGCTCTTCAAGCGCTTCAGTGCGCGCTATGCGGTGGTCGGCATCCTGCTGCTGGGGCTGGGCTTTTTGCTGATGCGCGGGCAGGTCGAGCTGTCGGGGCTGCGCTTGCAACTGGCGACGCCGGTCTTCACCGCGCCTGCATTTTCGCTCAATGCCATGCTCAGCGTGGCCCTGCCGCTGTTCCTGATTACCCTGACCGGCCAGTACATGCCCGGCATGTTGGTGCTGCGCAATGACGGCTTCAAGGCCAGTGCCAACCCTATTGTCGCCGTTACCGGGCTGGGCTCGTTGTTGATGGCGCCGTTCGGCTCCCACGCCTTCAACATCGCCGCGATCACCGCGGCGATCTGCACCGGCAAGGAAGCCCACGAAGAACCTGCCAAGCGCTGGATCGCCGGGGTGGCGGCGGGCGTGTTCTACATTCTTGTCGGCGTCTTCGGGGTAACCCTGGCCGCGCTGTTCATGGCCTTCCCGGCCACCTTCATCAGCACCCTGGCGGGGCTTGCGCTGCTGGGCACCATTGGCAGCAGCCTGGCCAATGCCATGGCCGATGCGAAAACCCGCGAAGCATCGTTGATCACCTTTCTGGCTGCGGCCGCCAATATCAGTTTGCTCGGTATCGGCGGGGCGTTCTGGGGGCTGGTGATCGGCCTGGGCGCTTATGCCGTGCTCAATGGCCGCTTGCCGCGCCGGGAGCGGGCAGGGGTGATCGGTGCCAGCAATGGCGAGGGGTAATGCAGCGATCAGCGCTTGGCCGCCTTGGCGCGCTGATTCTCGTCGCTGCGCGCCCGTGCCGGGATGTTCTCCAGCGAAGTGGGCTTGTCGGCGATGTTGATCACCGTCCACTCCCAGAACGCGCTGGTCCAGTAGGTCAGTTCACCGTCTTCGAGCAGCAGGTCGTGGCGGCCACTGCTGTTCGGCGCTTCTTTGGCCTGACGCATCAACGGCACCAGTTGCATGGCGCGTTCGCCGTCGGTGGTCTCCAGCGACAGCGAAACCTGGCGCAGGCGGTCATCCTTGTCGAAGGCCGCTTCGATGCGGCTGACCTCGACGCCGCCGAGTTTGTAGGGTTCGATACCCGGTACCGGGTCGACAGCCTGGTAGTACTGACGGGGCACGTTGTAGTGCACGCCGTTGATCAGCCAGACCCGGGTGAAATGCCGCTCCATTACCTCCACGACCTGCGCGCGCGGCATGCCCAGCGTGAACTCGCCAAGGCTCAGCGCCGACCAGGCGGTGCTCGGGAACAGGGCACAGCAGAGCAACAATGTCAGCATCCTTGGCACACCGGGTCCTCCTTGAAATGAGCGCAAAGGGTACTGCAGCCCTCGCATCCACGCTAGGATCAGCAGTCCTGCACTGACAATGAGGTCACCTGTGAAATACGCCATTACCCTGCTACTGAGCCTGATGCCGCTGCTGGCCAGCGCCGCCGAAGTCGGTGAACGCCTGGCACCCTTTACCTTGCTCGACCAGCACGACCAGGCCTACAGCCTCAACGAGCAGACCCGTGTGCTGCTGGTGGCGCGCAACATGGACGGTGCCAAGCTGGTCCAGGCTGCAGTGGGCGAACAGCCCAAGGGCTACCTGGAAGCGCGCGATGCGGTGTTCGTCGCTGATATTCAGCGCATGCCGGCGCTGATCAGCAAGCTGTTCGCGATTCCGGCCATGCGCGACTACAGCTACCGGGTGGTGCTGGACCGCGACGGCAAGGTGGTTGCGCGCTATCCGGGGGCTGAAGACAAGGTGCTGTGGATTCAGTTGGAGCAGGGGGTTATGGCGGGGCAGAAGGAATATGCCAGTGCCGAGGCGTTGGCCACAGCGCTCAAGGCGTTGCCGCAGCCATAGTGGATTTGGATGCAGCGCAACTCTGTGGGAGCGGGCTGGACCCGCGATCGAGCGCGAAACGGTCGCAATCCAGACGCCACCTGATGGGGAGGCTGTACTGACCCCATCGCGGGGCAAGCCCGCTCCCACATGGGCAGTGCAGGCCGGCGCAGATCTTACAGCGGCACCTGCAAGGTCGTCTTGACCCGCTCCAGCACCACAATGGTCCGGAACCACTTCACGTTCGGATTATCGTGAAACAGCCGCTGGGCGATGTTCTGGAACACGGTCATGCTCGCCACCGTCAGCACCAGCAAAAAGTCGGCATCGCCAGTGACGTAATAGCACTGCTGAATTTCAGGCCCAGAGAAGGCGCGCTTCATCACTTCCAGGTCCGCTGACTGGGTGCGGTCGGCATGTACCTCGACCATCAGGGTAATCACCTGGCCGACTTTGTCCGGGTCGATGACCGCGGCGTTGGCCTGGATCACCCCGGTCTTTTTCAAGCGCTGGATACGCCGCTGTACCGAGGCCGTTGATAAGTGCACCTGCTCGGCCAGCTCGCGCAGGGGCTGGCTGTTGTCGCGCTGCAAGGCGGCGAGCAGGGCAAGGTCGAATTCGTCCAGGTCCATGCAAAAATTTCTCATCTTGAGGGGTGAAAACGAGGGCACTTATCAGTGCCTGTGGAATAAATTATCACCGTCTGTGGCTCCTCATTAGGGAATTTGCAATGACCGCGCATAACTCCACGTTGGGTGTAGTGCTCAATGTCCTCGCCTCGGTGCTGTTCGCGGTGATGTACGCCTATACCAGCCTGCTCGCGCCCCTCGACGGCGCCGAAATCTACGGCTGGCGGATTCTGCTGACCGTGCCGTGCCTGACCCTGATGGTGATCGCCAGCGGACACTGGCCGCAGGTGCGGCGGATCTTCCAGCGGCTGTTCGAGGAGCGTTGGTTCTGGGCGATTCGCCTGGTCTCGGCAGCCTTGCTCGGCGTGCAGTTGTGGCTGTTCATGTGGGCGCCGATCAACGGCCATGGCCTGGATGTATCGCTGGGCTACTTCCTGATGCCGCTGGTCATGGTGATTGTCGGCCGCCTGGCCTTCAAGGATTCGATCAGCCGCCTGCAACTGCTGGCGTGTGCGTTGGCGGCGCTGGGCATCATCAACCAGATCGCCATCGCCAAGGCGATTTCCTGGCCGGTGCTGGTGGTATCCCTGGGCTACCCCCTGTATTTCTGGCTGCGCCGGGTGACCGACACCAACAATATGGGCGGGCTGTGGTTCGACATGAGTTTGAGCCTGCCGGTGAGCCTGTACTTCGTGCTCAAGGGCGGGGTGGTGCTCGGCCTTGCCGGGCTGGCCTCGAACCTGCCCTGGCTGGTGCTCGGCCTGGGTGCGATCAGCGCGGCGGCCCTGGGCTTGCAAGCACTGTCGGCACCGCGCCTGAACCTGACCCTGTTCGGTCTGCTGATTTATGTCGAGCCGGTGCTGCTGGTGGTGGCCGCGGTGCTGCTGGGCGACAGCATCGCCCCGGCGCAGTGGCCAACCTACCTGGCGATCTGGCTGGCGGTGCTGGTACTGGTGGTGGAGGGCGGCTTGAGCCTCAACGGCAACCGCCGCACTTACTCGCCGAGCCGCTGCTCGCGTGAAGGCGGGTAGCCGAAGTAGGCGCAGTAGCACTTGCTGAAGTGCGAGACCGAAACAAAGCCACAGGCAATGGCCACATCCATCAGCGGCAGGTCGGAATACTGCAGCAGGCGCCGGCTCTTGGTGATGCGCAGCTCCATGTAGTAGCGGCTCGGCGAGGTGCCCAGTTGCGCCTGGAACAGGCGGTCGATCTGCCGCCGCGAACGGCCGCTGTAGGCTGCCAGCTGATCGAGGCTGAGGGTCTCTTCCAGGTTGCTTTCCATCAGCTCGACGATGGTGCGCAGTGGCGCGCTCATGGTTTTTTTCTGGCTGCTGTCGACCCGGCGAAAGCGCGCACTGGAAAACGCCAGGATCTCCTCGACACCCTCGGCCAGCGCCTCGCCATGCTGTAACTTGAGCAACCCCAGCATCATCTCCAGCGCGCCGTTGGGGCTGGCGGCGGTCAGGCGCTCGCGGTCGAGCACAAAGCTTGCCGGAGTGATGGTGCACTGCGGGCTGCGCTCGGCCAGGCTTGCCCGTTGTTCGGGGTGAATGGTGCAGTTGTAGCCTTCCAGCACCCCGGCGCGGCCGAGAAACCAGGCACCGTTCCACAACCCGCCCAGGGCCAGTTGGTGGGCGGCGGCATCGGCCAGCAGCCTGTCCAGCTCCGGGTACTTGAGCGGGGTACGCAAGCCGCCGCAGACGATCAGCATGTCCAGGTGGTCCAGGGCCGCGCGGTCGATGTGCGCGGCATAGATCTCCAGGCCCAGGTCACTGGTCACCCGTTCGCTGCCCAGGGAAAACGGTGTGCTCAAATACAGCTGGCTCTTGAGCAGGTTGGCCGTGACCAGTACGTCCATCGCCACGGTAAAGCTGGCCATGGAGAAGTTCTCCAGCAGCAGGAAACCCACCTGATAAGCCGGGGTAGAGGCCGCCACAGGGTGTTTGAGATTGAGCATGTTGCTGGTGCTGGATTTCTTGCTGAACTGGCGTGGGGTGGGCAAGGCGCGGCTCCGCGAACTGGCAGGTTGAGGCGATGATGCCAGATATTGCCCTGCCCGCAATGGCAATCGAAATGAACCCTGGCGGACCCGGCACACCTAACCTTCAGAACCCCTCTGGAGGCTACCCATGAAAAAACGGTCATATCTCGTGGCTGGGCCGAAAGCCAGCGCAGGAGTGCCGATTTCCCGCGAGGGTTGACCAACCGGCTGGCGATAGGGATTGTAGGAGCGGCGCTGCACCGCCGCTCCTACACCGATACAAGGAAAGTATCCATGCCCCTGTTCGAAACCCCGCGCCTGCTCGTCCGCGAACTCTCTCGCCAGGACCTGCCCGCCCTGACGGCCATCCTTAGCGACCCCGAGGTCATGAAGTTCTCGCTGCGCGGCGTCTGTGACGAACAGATGACGGGTGCCTTCATCGACTGGTGCGTGCAGTGCTATGCCAATTACGGCATGGGCCAGTGGGCCCTGGTCGACAAGGCCAGCGGCGAGCTGGTCGGGTTCTGCGGGGTCAGCCCGGAGCAGGTCGCAGGGGTGCAGGAGGCCAGCCTGGGCTATCGGCTGGCCATGCGCTATTGGCGTCAGGGGCTCGCTAGCGAGGCGGTGAAGGGTGTGCTGGAGTATGTATTCAGCCAGCAACAACAGCCTGCAGTCATTGCGATCATTGAATCTGCAAACGTCGCCTCCTTGCGCGTGGCGCAAAAAGCCGGTTTCAATGCGTTCGATACCGTGCAGTTTCACGGCCGGCCCGTGCGTGTGTACCGGCTGACGCATCAGCACTGGAAGGCGCCATGACCAGCAGACACCTCGACCCGTTACGCCAGGCCATCCGCCAACAGCCGGTCTCGCCAGCACCCGCGCCGTGGAAACTGACCGGCCAGTTCACCGTCGCCGGCCTGCTGGAAATCGGTTTCGACCGCGACAGCGAGCGGCTGCTGGTGGCCTCAAGTTCAGGCCGTAGCGTGATCGACTGTCGCACCGGCGAGAAAATTGCCCGCGACCGTACCGACAACCTCGGCAGCGACCATTACCTGGAAACCCGCGGCATCGGCCCGTTGCACGACCGGGTGATTCGCATGGCCGGCATTCAGGGCGGCAGCCTGCCGATCAGCACCAGCGATGGCTGGGTCGTGGAGAACATCACCCTGGCCTGGCCCGAGCAGCACCTGCTGCTGGTCGAGCCGGGTTCGTGGCTGCATGGTGCGCGCTATAACCGTCCCTGGCAGTTTCATACCCTGGCGATCGAGACCGAAGTGCGCGCATTCGGGTTTTCCTACACCGGCCTGAGCCTGGTGATCGCCACGGGTGGCGAGTTGCTGATTTATGGGCGCGCCGCGTCCCATCGCGGATAAATGGAGTTGCCTGGGTTAGGGCGGATCCGGTGCTGTTCTTGACTCTGGTGCATAACCTGTGGGAGCGGCTTGACCCGCGATCGAGTGCGAAGCAGTCGCAATCCAGGCGCCGCTGGCGTATTTTCGATAACCCGGTCCAAGACGCCATTCCTGATGCCAGCCCAACCTTTCGATCCCTGCCAAGACCTCGCCGACATTTTGTTGCCGCACTTGCCTGCGGACAACGGCGATGGCTCCCACGACCTGGCTCACATCCACCGGGTCTGGATCAACGCCCGCACCATTCAGGCCCAAGAGGGCGGCGACCTGACCCTCCTCCTGGCCGCCGCGCTGTTGCACGACTGCGTCGTGATCGAGAAGAGTTCCCCACTGCGCTCAAAGGCCTCGAGCCTGTCTGCGGATAAGGCTGCAAAACTGTTGGCTGAACTGGGTTGGCCCGCCGAGCGCATCAGCGCCGTGGCCCACGCCATCGCCACCCACAGTTTTTCTGCTGGCTTGCAGCCTGAAACCCTCGAAGCGAAAATCCTTCAGGACAGCGACCGCCTGGACGCCATCGGCATGGTCGGCGTGGCCCGCTGCTTCTACGTCGGCGGGCGCATGGGCTCTGCCCTGTACGACTTCAATAATCCCACCGCAGCAGGGCGCGACTATCAGGACCGGCAGTACAGCCTCGAACACTTCCATAGCAAACTGCTCAAGCTGGCCTCGGGCTTTCAGACCGGGGAGGGCGCACGCCTGGCGGCGGAGCGGCATCGGCGGCTTGAGCTGTTTGTGCAAGGTTTCATGGATGAGATTGGCAGCCCGCAGCCTTGATCGACACCACACTGACCGAAAGGACGCCTCAGTGAACCCACTGACGCTCACCACCCATCAATTGTTGATCAATTTCGCCGTAAAACCGATGTGAAGATGGAGTGGGACTGATTTCAGTTCTGCCATTTCCCTGGACAACAACCTGAGCGAGAACCCACCGATGATCACCTGCTACCTGCGCTACGTCCTCGACCCCTACAAACTCGCCGAGTTCGAGCATTACGGCAAACTCTGGATCCCGCTGGTGGAACGCTTCGGCGGCCAGCACCACGGTTACTTCCTGCCCTCGGAAGGCGCCAACAATATCGCCCTGGCGATGTTCACCTTCCCAAGCCTTGCCGAGTACGAACGCTACCGCCAGGACTCGATGAACGACCCTGAGTGCCTGGCCGCCTTCCAGTACGCCCAGGATACCCGGTGCATCCTCAGCTATGAGCGTTCGTTCTTTCGGCCAGTATTCGGTCGGGACTGACAAACGGCGGCTCAGCCTCTATAAGTAGGGCATTTCCCACTCAATGGGAATCGAGTTTCACCTATTGAGAAAGACTGTGCACCATGGCGACAAGGAGCACATATGACCTACACCGCGCCCACCGATCGCCTGCTGCAAATCCTCGTTGCCCTCGGCCAGGCCAACGAGGCCGTGTCGGCCAAGGAGCTGAGTCTGCAACTGGACCAGCCCCTGAGCAGTACCTATCGGCACCTGAAGACCCTGCTGCGCTGGGGGCTGGCTGAGGACAACGGTCATGGCCGCTATCTGCCGGGCCCGGCCTGCCTGCAGCTGGCGAAGAAATTCGACCGTGAGGCGCTGCTGGTGTCGCTGGCCAAGCCCGAGCTCAGGCGCCTGGCCGAACTCAGCCAGGAAAGCGTGGCACTGATGGTGCCCAGTAACGGCCAGGCCATCTGTATCGAACTGATCGACAGTCCGCAGCCGCTGCGCTGCTGTTACCAGAAGGGCCTGGCCCAACCGTTGCGGGTCGGCGCTTCGGCGCGGGTGTTGCTGGCGCACATGGAGCCGGCGCGCAGCCTGGCCATTCTCGAGGAACAGGGCCTGGAGGCTGAAGCACTGGACAGTTACCGCCAGAGCTTCGTGCAGATCCGTGACCAGGGTTATGCCATCAGCCTCGGTGAAATCGACGACGGCATCTGGGGCGTCAGTGCTCCGGTGCTCGACAGCCGCAACCGCCTGCACGGCGCAATCAGCCTGATGGCCCCGGCCATTCGAGCCCGGCAGAACAGCGAGCGCCTGACCCGCTGGACCTGTGAGGTCGCCCTGCGCATCGGTGCGCGGCTGGACTGAATCTACTGGAGTACCCCGCATGAACAGCAATACCGCACTGCCGCTATGGCAGGGTCGCGTCGATGCCGCGGAAGGTGCGTCGGCATTGCGCTGGCACCAATGGGTGCGGCCCTGGGCTGACGATCAACCGGCAGGCAACGCCCTGGTGGGCCTGGCCTGTGATGAAGGTGTCATCCGTAACCAGGGCCGCAGCGGTGCGCGCCAGGGGCCACCGGCCCTACGCAAGGCATTGGCTAACCTGGCCTGGCGCGGCCAGCGTCCGGTGTATGACAGCGGCGACTTCGTCTGCCTCGGCAGCGATCTGGAAGGCGCCCAGCAGGCCTATGCCAAGCGAGTGACGCAACTGCTTGATCAAGGGCATCTGCCATTGGGCCTGGGCGGCGGGCACGAAATCGCCTACGCCAGTTTTCTTGGCCTGGCCGGACATCTGCGACGGCACGAACAGCGCCCGCGCATCGGCATCGTCAATTTCGATGCGCACTTCGACTTGCGCCATAGCGCCCAGAGCAGTTCCGGCACGCCGTTCCGGCAGATCGCCGAGTACTGCCAGCAGGCGGGCATGGCCTTTGAGTATTGCTGCCTGGGCGTGAGCGAGTTGAACAATACCCAGGCGCTGTTCGACCAGGCCCGGCGCCTGAACGTGCGCTATCGCCTTGATCGGCAGATGCAGCCGTGGAACATCGCCGCTCTCGAAGCCTTTGTCGATGACTTCCTCAGTGGCATCGACCACCTGTACCTGACCCTCTGCCTGGACGTGCTACCGGCAAGCCAGGCGCCTGGCGTCAGTGCGCCTTCGGCCCATGGTGTCGAGTTGATGGTGGTCGAGCACCTGGCCCGCCGCGCCAAAGCGAGCGGCAAGTTGCGCATGGCCGATATCGCGGAACTCAACCCTGGCCTCGACCAGGACCAGCGAACGGCGCGCATAGGTGCGCGGCTGTTGGCCAGCCTGGTCGACTGAAACCCTTACCCCCTGATCCAACTATAAAAAGAAGAGTGTTAACCATGCTGACCCTGCAACTCGATGCTCTGACCACCGTCGCCCTGGCGCTATTGCTGCTGGCGATGGGCGCACAACTGAAAAAGCACAGCTACTGGCTGCGCCAACTCTGTGTCCCGGCCCCGGTCATCGGCGGCTTCGGCTTCGCCCTGGTGGTGTGGCTGCTGCGTGACCAGCAGTGGCTGGACATCAAGCTCGACACCGCCATGCAAACGCCGCTGATGGTGGCGTTCTTCACCACCGTGGGCCTGGGGGGCAGCCTTGGCTTGCTGCGCCAGGGCGGCAAGATCCTGTTCGTCTACCTCGGCGCCTGCTGGGCCCTGGCGCTGGTGCAGAACCTGGTCGGCGTGGGCATGGCCAAGGCACTGGGCATCGACCCGTTGCTGGGGATCATGGCCGGTGCAGTGTCGCTGGAAGGCGGCTTTGGTGCGGCCGCAGCGTTTGGTCCGATCGCCGAGAGCCTCGGCACTGTCGGCGCCACCACCGCAGCGCTGGCCTCGGCGACCTTCGGCATGGTTGCCGGTGGCCTGCTCGGCAGCCCGGTGGCGCGCTACCTGATCGAGCGCAAGAAACTGGTGGTTCAGGCGGACAAGGCCGATGCCCTGCAAGCCCTGGAAAAAGCCAACGAAACCCCTGTGGTCAGCCTCGATGCGCCGGTGCTGCTGCGCCTGCTGACCTGCATGCTGGTGATCATGGTGCTCGGTTTCTGGATTGGCGATGCCTTGAAGGCGCACCTGGGAATTGTTCTGCCGGTGTATGTCGGCGCCATGTTCGTTGCCATTCTGGCGCGCAACTTCAACGACCGCGCACGGCTGATCGAGATCCCCGACAACGCCGTCAGCACCCTGGGCGACATCAGCCTGGGGATGTTCCTGACCATGGCGATGATGAGCCTGAAGTTCTGGGAGCTGGAGCAACTGGGCCTGCCGCTGCTGGTGATCCTGGTGGTGCAGGTGCTGATCATGGTGCTGTTGTGCATCTTCGTGCTGTTTCGCCTGTTCGGCGGCAATTACGATGCGGCGGTGCTGTGCGCCGGCTACATGGGCCATGGCCTGGGCGCTACACCGAACGCGGTGGCCAACATGGGCGCCATCTGCGACCACTACAAGGTGTTCTCCTACAAGGCCTTCATCATCGTGCCGTTGTGTGGTGCGGTGCTGATCGACATCGTCGCGTTGCCGTTGATTACCTGGTTCATCAACGCGTTCAGCTGATGGGGCGAGGCGGGGCGCAAGGCCCCGCCATCCACCGGGCTAGAGGGTTTTCATGTATTCGACCAAGGCATAACGGTCGGCATCGGTGAAGGACGATGCGCCGTAGTCGTGGCCGAAGTTGAAGTTACCGGGCAAGGACGTGTCGTAGGTAAATTGACTGCCGGGCCCGAAGGCATCGATAAATCCGACTTTTTCCGGATCGAACTGGGTCGAGCCCATCTTGAAGCGCGAGGGACGTTGCTCTGCCGGCAGCAGCAGGTCGTAAAGCGTGGGTACCGAGCCGTTGTGCAGGTAGGGCGCGGTTGCCCAGATGCCAGTCAATGGACGGGCTTTATAGGCCAGCGGGTATTTCTGGACTGTTTTGCCTTTCTCCACCGTGTTCTTCTTGGCCAGCGCATAACATTGCTCGAGTCGATAGGCTTTATGCGGCGGGAGCAGTGTTTTCATCATGCTCAGTTGCTTGTCTTTGCTGACTTCCAGTTCCACCAGGGGGTCGACATGAAAGACCCCACGCAACGCCAGGTCGATAATTTCGCTCTTCTGGTTCAACAGTATTTCCCGGGCAGCGACACCTAGTTGAGTGACCAGCGACGAGCCATGGTCGATATGGCCGCGGTCTGCATTGAGGTGTTCGCCTAGAAGGTTGCCGGGGGCACTGCTGAACTGTACGGCATTGCACGCCATCCAGGGATCGGTTGCGATGGTCTGGGGCGTTTCCTGCGCAGCAATGCGCGTCATCTGTGCCTGGATCGGTGTGGTCAGGTCGTTGCGCGCCAGCGGTAGATGGCAGCTCGAACAATTGTTGGCGAACAGTGCAGCGCCTCGGCTGACTTTCACCGGGTCGATTTTCCCCAGTTGTTCCGGCCATTTTGGCGGCTTGAGTTTCTGAATGGTTCGCTCAAGGTGGTCAAGGTTCTGAACGCGCACGCTTGAAGCAAATCCCTTGAGCAGCGGGGCATGCTGCATCGCCACATCACCGAACACGCCGACCACTTCCGAAGCGTTACGGGCCAGGGCGCCGATGTCCAGGCCGTTCTTGCCCAGGCGCTTGTTCGGGGCCACGCCGTTCCACTGCACCACATTGTGCTGAGGGGTATTCCACAGGAACGGGTAGCTCACCGGTGCATCCGAAGGGTTGGGGGTCTGAGCGATGGCGCCATTGAGTTGCGCCACCCGGTTGAGAATATGCCCCACTGCATCGACGCGGCCGGGGCCATACTCCAGGTCGGTAGCGTTGAGTGAGGCGCTGGTCTTGAGGAACTGACCCAGGCTGTTGAGCGCCGTGTGCAGTTGCAGTCGATTGGCCGGTGTGTAGGCATCTTTCAAGACGTTTCGTGCAAAGCGGTCGAATGATTCTTCGTTTTCGGCGGTCGCAAACAGTGCTTCTCGAAAGGCATCGAGGAATTTCTGGAAATCCGCATTGGTGGGGCCACCCTGTATCACCCAGGTATTGTCACCATGGGAAATATTGGCGGTGTGGCACGCCGAGCAGTTCATGCCTACCCAGGGCTCCTGGTCCCGTTGATTGGCGTACCAGCGCAGGCGGGAAAAGGTCAGGGTCCTGTCGTCGCCCTGATCGATGACGAAACCGCGAGGCAGTCGGAAGGTGGAACCATTGAAGGGCAGAAGGTGGGGCGTATAACCGTACGCCTTGATGTTGTCTTCGGAGAGGAACGCCTTCCGCGTGCCTGCGACCTCCAGCGCCATCAACCAGCTCAAGGGCACCAGGCGCGAGCCCTGGGAGGTGTTCTGCCAGAGCGCAAGATCCTTGGTGCTCCAGTTTTGGTCCAGAATGGCCTCATCGGCCTGGGCACCTGTCGAAGCCAGGCACCCGACTCCGATGCTGACCGCTGCCAACACAGACTTCATTGTCATTTCTTCGATCCTTCGTGGCTTAGCCAACGTTGTTGTTAGAACATCAGGTCAGGGGCAGTACCTCTTTCAGTTTGCGTTAGCGCATTGCAGCGCCGCCGTCATTCAGGCTGGATCTTGTCTTGCAGCGTAGAAGGTTTTCAGTACCGTGCTGGCGTCGTTTGAGTCTGGAAGCCTGGGCGAGAGCGATCCAGTGCTGGCTGGGCACGGCGGGCTCCGGGGGGTGAGGGGGGCAAGCCCGACCATAGCGCGTTTGTGCGGCTGGCTTTAGAACAATTGTGCGCGCGGCTCACATCGGCAACGAGCGGTTCTCGATAACCCGCTTCATCACCAGGGTCGAGGTCAGGCGCTGCACATTGGGCAGTGCCGACAGCCGCTCATCGTACAGTTGCTGGAAGGCTGGCAGGTCGCGGGTGACCACCTGCAGCAGATAGTCCGGATCACCAAACAGCCGCTGCGCCTCGACGATCTGGGGTATCTCCTGCAGCGCCGCTTCAAAGGCGCTCACCGCCGGGCGATCACCTTCGCGCAAGGTCACGAACACCATTGCCGAGAAGTTCAGCCCCAGGGCACCCGGCGCCAGTTGTGCGCGGTAGCCCTGGATCACCCCGGATTGCTCCAGGGCACGCACCCGCCGGTGGCAGGGCGACAGGCTCAAACCCACCCGTTCGGCCAGTTCGGTCACCGACAGGCGCCCGTCGTTCTGCAGTTGCGCAAGAATCTTGCGGTCAATCCTGTCCATGTGGAAGAACCTTTCTATATTGGCCGGTAGTTCTGGAATATTCGAAAGATAATCCTATCAGCTTTTCTCTAATCTCCCTGCGAACTCCAGATTTGCGACGAGGTAGAGCGATGCAGGCAAGAAACTTCCAGGCACAGCACGCGGCGGTGCGGCCATGACCTTGAACATGCTGGCCGCCTTCTGGGCGGTGTCGTTGTTGTTCGTGATCACCCCGGGGGTGGACTGGGCCTATGCCATTTCCGCCGGCCTGCGCGGCCGTGTGGTCGTGCCTGCCGTGACGGGGCTATTGCTCGGGCACCTGGCGGCAACCCTGGTGGTGGCTGCCGGGGTAGGCGGGCTGGTGGCGAGCACCCCCATGGCCCTCACGCTGCTGACCGTGGCGGGCTCGGCTTATCTGCTGTGGCTGGGCGTCAACATGCTCATCCATCCTTCGGTTCCACACGCCGGGCAGGCGCAGGCGTCGGCCTCCTGGGCGCGCTGGGCATTCAAAGGTGCCTGCGTCAGCGGCCTCAACCCCAAGGTCTTCCTGCTGTTCGTGGCCTTGCTGCCGCAATTCACCGACGCCATGGCCACCTGGTCGGTGCCGGTGCAGATCGTCACCCTGGGCCTGGTCCATGCCTTCAGTTGCGCGGTGGTCTATCTGCTGGTGGGCTTCGGCTCCCAGGCAGTGCTGCAGTCGCGGCCCGCAGCGGCGAAAGTGGTCAGCCGGGTGTCCGGGCTGGCGATGATCCTGATTGCCGCGGTTTTGCTCGTCGAACAGTGGGTCGGCCACCTTCGGTTGCTCTGAAATTGACCGCTGATCAAGGGAAAAGCGCTTTTGCTCTTTCGACTTGGAGCAAGGGAAGGCACAATGCGTGTCCTTTTTTTGGCCGGCCTGGCCGGGGGCCTCGAAATGATCAAAACGCCGTACTACCTCATCGACAAAACCAAGCTGCTGCGCAACATGGAGAAGATCGCCTACGTGCGCGAGCAGTCCGGGGCCAAGGCCCTGCTGGCACTCAAGTGCTTCGCCACCTGGTCGGTGTTCGACCTGATGCAGCAGTACATGGACGGCACCACCTCGTCGTCGCTGTACGAGCTCAAGCTTGGCCGCCAGAAGTTCGAGGGCGAGACCCACGCCTACAGCGTGGCCTGGGCCGACGACGAAATCGAAGAGATGCTCGACAACTGCGACAAGATCATCTTCAACTCCATCGGCCAGCTGCAGCGCTTTGCCGATGCCTCCGAAGGCAAGGTCCGCGGCCTGCGCGTCAACCCGCAGGTGAGCAGCTCCGACTACCTGCTGGCCGACCCGGCGCGCCCGTTCAGCCGCCTGGGCGAGTGGGACCCGGTGAAGGTCGAAGCCGTCATCGAGAAGATCTCCGGCTTCATGTTCCACAACAACTGCGAGAACGACGACTTCGGCCTGTTCGACCAGATGCTCGGCACCATCGAAGAGCGCTTCGGCCATCTGCTGCACAAGGTCGAGTGGGTCAGCCTGGGCGGCGGCATCCACTTTACCGGTGAAGGCTACGCACTCGATGCCTTCTGCGCGCGCCTGAAAGCCTTCTCCGAGAAGTACGGCGTGCAGGTTTACCTGGAACCGGGCGAAGCGGCGATCACCCAGAGCGCCTCGCTGGAAGTTACCGTGCTCGACACCCTCTATAACGGCAAGCACCTGGCCGTGGTCGACAGCTCGATCGAAGCGCACATGCTCGACCTGCTGATCTACCGCCTGAACGCCAAGCTGGCGCCAAGCGAGGGCGAACACACCTACATGGTATGCGGCAAATCCTGCCTTGCCGGCGACATTTTCGGCGAATACCAATTCGATCGTCCGCTGGCCATCGGCGATCGGCTGTCGTTTGTTGACGCAGCGGGTTACACCATGGTCAAGAAAAACTGGTTCAACGGCCTGAAAATGCCGTCCATCGTAGTGAAACAACTCGACGGTAGTGTCGAGCTGGTTCGTGAATTCGGGTTCGAAGACTACTTGTCCAGCCTGTCGTAAGCTGGCAGTAAAGGAGAGAAAGAGAAATTGAAGAAGAACGTTCTTATCATTGGTGCAGGAGGTGTCGCCAAGGTGGTGGCCCACAAGTGCGCGCAGCACAACGACGAACTCGGTCGTATTGCTATCGCGTCGCGCAACATCTCCAAATGCCAGGCCATCATCGACAGCGTCAAGGCCAAGGGTAGCCTCAAGCAACCTGCAGAGATCAAGGCCTTCTCGTTGAATGCGCTGGACGTCGAAGCGACCAAAGCGCTGATCCGCGAAACCGAATCGCAAATCGTCATCAACGTCGGTTCCGCTTTCCTCAACATGTCGGTGCTGCGTGCCTGCATCGATACTGGCGTGGCCTACCTGGACACCGCCATTCACGAAGAACCGGGCAAGATCTGCGAGACGCCGCCCTGGTATGGCAACTACGAGTGGAAACACCTCGAGGAATGCCAACAAAAGAACGTTACCGCCATTCTTGGCGTGGGCTTCGATCCGGGCGTGGTCAACGCCTATGCGGCCCTGGCCAAGCAAAAGTATTTCGACAGCATTGACTCCATCGATATCCTCGACGTCAATGCCGGATCCCATGGCAAATATTTCGCCACCAACTTCGACCCGGAAATCAACTTCCGCGAGTTCACCGGGCAGGTGTGGAGCTGGCAGAACAGCCAGTGGACCAGCAACACCATGTTCGAAGTCAAGCGTACCGACGACCTGCCGGTAGTCGGCTCGCAGAACCTGTACCTGACCGGCCACGACGAAGTGCACTCGCTGTCGAAGAACCTCGACGTGCCGAACGTGCGCTTCTGGATGAGCTTCGGCGAGCACTACATCAACGTGTTCACCGTGCTGAAGAACCTTGGCCTGCTCTCCGAGCAACCGGTCAAGACCGCCGAAGGCCTGGAAGTGGTGCCGTTGAAAGTGGTCAAGGCCGTGCTGCCTGACCCCGCCTCGCTGGCACCGGGTTACACCGGCAAGACCTGCATCGGCGACCTGGTCAAAGGCACCAAGGACGGCCAGCCGCGCGAAGTGTTCATCTACAACGTAGCGGATCACGAAGAGGCTTACGCCGAAACCGACAGCCAGGGCATTTCCTACACCGCAGGCGTGCCGCCTGTGGCCGCGGCGCTGCTGGTCGCCCGTGGCGAGTGGGACGTGCAGCGCATGGTCAACGTCGAGGAACTGCCAGCCGAGCCGTTCCTCAAGGCGCTGGACGTGATGGGCCTGCCGACCCGGGTCAAGGACGAGAACGGCGACCGTCCGTGGAACTGAGTTCCACGCAGCGGTAAAACACCGGGTGCACCAGGTTAGGTGTACCCGGTGAGCGGTCGAGGCGCCGATCTGGCGCCTCGATTCAGAGTAAGTGGCTGTTTTAACAACAATTTGTGCAGTCAGGGGCTTCCCAGGCACAACGAAGTTTGATAAATTGCCAGCCATTCTTGCAACGGTCCTCACGGGGCTGGCAGCGAAGGCCCGCAACTTCCCAGGTTGCACCACGTTGCATCATCGCAAGCGAGTGCCAGGCACTCATCGCTACAGCTACAGGGGCGTCGCCAAGCGGTAAGGCAGCAGGTTTTGATCCTGCCATGCGTTGGTTCGAATCCAGCCGCCCCTGCCATTTTCTCGTTGTACCTTTCCTCTTTGTAATGGTCGCTTCCAGAGCAATTGCAACACCCGTGCAATTACTGTCATTGTTGCCACTTATTCCCCCTGGCAAGGACTGCCTCCATGGCACTGCACCTCTGGCTCACCTTTTCCCTGGCATACCTGCTGACTTCCCTGACCCCCGGCCCCAACGTACTGCTGACCGTGCGCAATGCCTTGCGCCATGGCCCGGCAGGCATGGGCGTGACCTTGTTCGGCAACCTGCTGGCGCAACTGCTGGTCATCAGTGCCGTGGCCTGGGGCGTGGGGGCGATGTTGCTGGCGTTGCCGACAGCGTTCCTGGTCTTGAAGGTGGTTGGCGCGGGGTACCTGATCTACCTCGGTGCACGCCAGCTGTTCGCACGCCAATCGGTTCCAGCCGCTGCCACCGAAGGTGCCGTGCCGGCAGCGCAATCGAAATGGCGGATCGGCACTGAAGCCTTCCTGGTCTCGGCCAGCAATCCGAAAACCCTGATTTTCTTCTGCGCCTTCCTGCCGCAGTTTCTCGACCATGGCCGGCCGATCGCCGAGCAGTTCGCGGTCATGTACCTGACCAGTGCCGCCATCGTCTGCGGCGTGCACTCGTTCTACTGCTTTAGCGCCTTGCACTTCAGTAAGCACGTGAAGGCTTCGCGCGTGGTGGCGGCGCTCAAGCGTGCCACGGGTGCGCTGTTCATCGGCCTCGGGGTGCGGTTGTTGAGCGCCAGGGCGGTATAACGCGCTCGCTCACCAATGCCGCAAGGCGCCCATGCTGACCATGGCCGCCAGCCCCAGCAGGCACATGATGCCCACGGCATAGGCAATGGTGCGCCACGGTTGCCAGCGCGCCAGGTAGGTCACGGTGTGTACCAGGCGTGCGACGGTAAATAGCACCATCAACCCGGCCGTGAACAGCAATGGCGGGTTGAACACCAGGCACAGCGCGCCCAGCACAAAAAACAGCGGAATGTTTTCCAGGTCGTTGGCCCAGGCCTGGGCCGCGCGGCTGACCTGCGGCAACTCCTCGGGGCTCGCCTGGCGGCCGACAAACCCGGCGTCCTCGCTGTTTTTGAAGGTCAGGCGGCTGATGCGATAGAAACCCTGATAACAGGAGATCGCCAGCATCTTCACAAACAGCGCGACCACGCAGAGGGCATAGATGGAGATCAGCGTAGGCATCTTCATTCCTTTGAAAACGGGGAGCGCGATCATCGCCTGAATCGCGCTTGCGCGTACAGGTCAACCTGCGCTCACCGTTGTCAGGAAGGCTTAGAACGTGGCTTTGACCTGCAGGCCAAGCACCAGTGCATTGTCGATGTTGTCACCGGAAAACGCCCCCGGCTCGACGATGTATTGCACATCCGGGCGCAAGGTCAGCCAAGGGGTGGCCTGGTAGCCGTAGCTGAGTTCGATCAACTGCTCGGCGCTGTCCAGGTTGGGGTAGGCGACGCCTGCGGCTGCGGCGGCATCTTGCTGCACATCACGGCTGCGCGGGTTCGGCACGGCGCGGCCATAGCCCAGGGCCACGGTGTCGCGCGGGCGACCTTCGAACGGCTTGTACAGCACGACACCTGCGCCATACCACTTGCTGAACGGCGAGGCGGCGGCGCTGGCGGCCGAGTACTGGCCAAAGGCATGCAGGCTGCGCCCCTCGGAACTCGACGAGGTCCATACGGCCTGATCCACCAGCAGGTAATGGCCGTCACGGCCGGACACCTGTTTGTCGCTGCCGATGCGTTTGACATCGGAGCTGTCGTAGTAGTAACCGAGTTTGTACTCACCCGGCAGTGCGCCCGACAGCTTGTACACCAGCTCGACCGGTACCACGGTGCCGGTGGTGTGCTTGGGCCCCAGATGCCAGGCGCGGCTGGAATTGCCGTTGCTTTCGGGGTCGACGTTGAACGCCGCCACGCGCAGTTGCCAGGCCGGCGACAGGTCGTATTTGACCCGCACGCCCAGGTGCGCATTGGGGTAGTTGGTCCAGCCACTGCCGCCGGACATGTTCAGTGGATGGCCGCAGAAACCGGCGTTCATGAAGTTGCAGAGAATGCCGCTGTCCAGGCCGCCGAGGTCGTTGCCCATGGCCATGTAACCAAGCTTGACGTTGAGTGCCGGGGTGAACAGGGTGCGCTCATAGCTCAGTTCAGTCAGGCGGGTATAGAGGCCACCGTAGTTTTCCTGGATCGGCAGGCGGTTGCCCACCAGGTCTTCGGAAGCGCTGTTGCCGCGGCGGTCGTTGACCGTCAGCTGGACCTTGCCGCCGTTGTCCAGGCCGTACAGCTTGCCCAGATCAAACTGCACGCCCAGCTTGAGGTTCTGCGAGTAACGCGCCGAGCGGTGCAGGCCGCCATCGGCGTTGTAGGCGGTTTCGCCGCTGTAGTCGCCAGTGAACTTGATGCCCTGTTCGTCGAGCTGGTGGCGCAGGCCGCCCCAGTCGCCGGTCAGGGTGTTGCGGGTCATCAGGTCGTCGGCCAGGGTTGTGGAGCTGGCCAGGGCCAGGAGCAGGGCAGGGGTGATGCGAGAAGCGCGGGGCATTGCGGGGTATTCCTGGGAGGTCGGTAAAAGTCCCATCGCGGGGGGAGAACCCTCCCCCACAAAATGTGGGGGGGGGGTTTGCCCCCTCCTTGGGGGAGGCGGGTTTAGGAAACGCGTCCACCCCCC
>NZ_JBGOGX010000030.1:0-59298 GCF_054788455.1 Pseudomonas sp. ZL2
TCTCACTTCTGATTCTATTCCTACCTCAAGACACAAGCCGGCGTTGCCGGCGATAGCATCGGCTATCAGCCGCGCTCCGCGGGCACCGACGACAGTTCGAACGGGCTGCTGCTACGTCGCTGGTTACGATCTTCCCGCGGCGTTGCGCCAAAGAAGTTGCGGTAGGCGCTGGAGAAATGCGGCCCGGAAGAAAACCCGCAGGACAGCCCGATCTGGATGATCGACTTGCTGGTCTGCATCAGCATCTGCCGCGCCTTGTTCAGGCGCAGTTCCAGGTAGTACTGGCTCGGCACGCGATTGAGGTACTGCTTGAAGATCCGCTCCAGCTGACGGCGCGATACGCACACATGCTGGGCGATCTCGTCGGTGGTCAGCGGCTCTTCGATGTTGGCTTCCATCAGCAGCACGGCCTGGGTCAGCTTCGGATGGCTGGAGCCGAGACGGTTTTGCAGCGGAATGCGCTGGCGCTCGCCGCCTTCGCGAATTCGCTCGACCACCAGCTCTTCAGACACCGCACCGGCAAGCTCGGCACCATGATCGCGAGCCAGCACCGCCAGCAGCAGGTCGATTACCGACATGCCGCCGCACGCCGTCAAACGGTCGCGATCCCAATCGAACAAGTGGCTGGTGGCAATGACCTTGGGGAAGCGTTCAGCGAAATCATCCTGCCAGCGCCAGTGCACCGCAGCCCGATAACCATCGAGCAGGCCCAACTGCGCCAACGGGTAAACCCCCGCCGACAGGCCGCCGACCACGCAACCGGCACGTACCAGCTGCTTGAGTGCGCTGGCCAGGCTCGAAGCCACAGCCTGCGGCGGCTCGTCAGCCAGCAAGAACAGTTTTTGGCAGCCTTCGAGCTTGCCGGCCCACGGCTCGCCCGGCAGGCGCCAGGCGCCTTCGCCAGGTGCTTCGGCCTGCAGGAACGACAGCTCGTAGACCACTTCCGGATGGACCCTCTGGGCAACCCGCAACACCTCTTCGGCCAGCGCCAGGGTCAGGGCTTTGGTGCTGGGCCAGATGAGAAAACCGATTCGCTGGGTGGTCATGAGGTGCGGTCCGAAACCTGAGAAAGGTCAAGAAGTTAGAGCCTGGTCAGGCTGCGCTTGCGACGCAGCATGACCCATTTTGGTGCAGGACGGCAAACTTACTTCAGGCTGCCCGAGAGGAACTGCTGCAGACGCTCCGATTGCGGGTTGACCAGCACTTCGCGCGGGTTGCCGCTCTCTTCCACCAGGCCCTTGTGCAGGAACACCAGCTGGTTCGACACCTCGCGGGCAAAGCCCATTTCATGGGTGACCACGACCATGGTCCGGCCTTCCTGGGCCAGCGACTGCATGACCTTGAGCACATCACCGACCAGCTCCGGGTCGAGCGCCGAGGTCGGCTCGTCGAACAGCATCACTTCCGGCTCCATGGCCAGCGCCCGGGCAATTGCCACGCGCTGCTGCTCACCACCGGACATATGCCCAGGATAGGCGTCCTTGCGGTGGGCGACACCGACTTTGGCCAGGTAGTGCTCGGCTTTTTCCAGGGCGTCTTTTTTCGACATGCCCAGCACGTGCACCGGCGCTTCGATGATGTTTTCCAGCGCGGTCATGTGCGACCACAGGTTGAAGTGCTGGAACACCATCGACAGGCGCGAACGCATGCGCTGCAGCTGCTTGGGATCGGCGGCCTTGAGCGCGCCGTCCTTGTTGGCCACCAGCTTGAGCTCTTCGTTGTTGAGCAGGATCTTGCCCGCGTGCGGCTGCTCGAGCAGGTTGATGCAGCGCAGGAAAGTACTTTTGCCCGAACCGCTGGAGCCGATGATGCTGATCACGTCGCCTGCCTTGGCCGCCAGGGACACGCCCTTGAGCACTTCGTGACTGCCGTAGCGTTTATGCAGATCTTGGACTTCGAGTTTGTACATGCTGTCGATTCTCACAAAGCAGTCAGTCTTGAGCTAACGCTCAGGGCGAAAAAGTGGGCGCAGGCCTCAGTGCTTGCGCGGCGCCAGGTAGCCGAGCCAGCGACGCTCGGCCAGCTTGAACAGGCGCACCAGAATGAAGGTCAGGCACAGGTAGAACACGCCAGCCGTGATATAGGCCTCGAACGGCAGGTAGTACTGGGCGTTGACCGTGCGCGCTGCACCGGTGATGTCGATCAGGGTCACGATCGACGCCAGGCTGGTGGTCTGCAGCATCATGATCACTTCGTTGCTGTACTGCGGCAGCGCCCGGCGCAGGGCCGACGGCAAGAGGATGCGGCGGTACATCTTGACCCGCGACATGCCCATGGCCTTGGCCGCCTCGATCTCGCCGTGCGGCGTGGCCTTGAGGCTGCCGGCGATGATTTCGGCGGTATAGGCACTGGTGTTGATGGCAAAGGCCAGGCAGGCACAGAAGGTCGCACTGGACAGCCACGGCCAGAGAAAGCTTTCACGTACCGCTTCGAACTGGGCCAGGCCGTAGTAGATCAGGAACAGTTGCACCAGCATCGGTGTGCCACGGATCACGTAGGTGTAGAGCCAGGCGCTCATGTTCACCAGCGGCTGCTTGGAAACGCGCATAAGGCCCAGCGGGATCGCCGCCAGCAAACCGAACAGCAGCGACAGCGCCAGCAGCTTGAGGGTGGTCAGCAGGCCGTTCAGGTACAGCGGCAGCGCTTCCCAGATGACGTTGTAGTCGAAAATCATAGATCAGCCGCCTTTACGCCTACCGAGTAGCGCTTCTCGAGGTAACGCAGGGCCAGCAGCGAAACACTGGTGATCACCAGGTACAGCGCCGCTACCGCCAGGAAGAAGGTGAAAGGCTCGCGAGTGGCATCGGCCGCCTGCTTGGCCTTGAACATCATGTCCTGCAGGCCGACCACCGAAATCAGTGCGGTAGCCTTGGTCAGGACCAGCCAGTTGTTGGTGAAGCCAGGAATCGCCAGGCGAATCATCTGCGGCACCAGCACCCGGAAGAAAATCTGCAGGTTGCTCATGCCATAGGCCATGCCGGCTTCGGCCTGCCCCTTGGGAATGGCCATGAACGCACCACGGAAGGTTTCCGACAGATAGGCACCAAAGATGAAACCGAGGGTGCCGATACCCGCCATCAGCGGATTGAGGTCGATATAGTCGTCAAAGCCCAGCAGCGGCGCGACGCGATTGAGCAGATCCTGGCCGCCGTAGAAGATCAGCAGGATCAGTACCAGATCGGGAATCCCGCGGATCACGGTGGAATACAGATCGCCGAGCCAGGCCAGCCAGCGCACTGGCGACAAACGCAGCGCCACACCGATCAGACCGAGCACGATGGCCAGGGCCATGGACGACAAGGCGAGCTGTAGCGTCAGCCACGCTCCGTCGAGGATGACTGCCCCGTAGCCTTTCAACATGATGAGGTCCTCGACCTTAGGGATGAAAAAATGGTGCAAACCTCAGAGTCTCTGCTGCTTGCACCATTGAACAGGTGAAACGTCGACGATTTACTTGGCTTCTGGGCCGTAGATGTCGAAGTTGAAGTACTTGTCCTGAATCTGCTTGTACTTGCCGTTGGCACGGATGCCGGCGATGGCCGCGTTGATTTTGTCTTTCAGCGCGTCGCCTTTGCGTACAGCGATACCAATGCCGTCACCGAAGTACTTGGCGTCGGTGAACGATGGGCCAACGAAGGCGAAGCCTTTACCGGCGTCAGTCTTCAGGAAACCGTCTTCCAACAGCGTAGCATCGGCGACGGTGCCATCCAGACGGCCAGCGGCGACGTCCAGGTAGATTTCATTCTGGGTGCCGTAAGGAACGATGGTGGCGCCTTGCGCACCCAGCACTTCCTTGGCAAAGCGGTCGTGGATCGAGCCACGCTGCACGCCGATCTTCTTGCCCTTCAGTTCAGTCAGGCCTTCGCTGACGGCAGTACCTTCCTTCATCACCAGGCGCGCCGGGGTCAGGTAGTACTTGCCGGTGAAGTCCACGGACTTCTTGCGGTCTTCGGTGATCGACATGGAGGACAGGATGGCGTCGATCTTGCGCACCTTGAGTGCCGGGATCAGGCCGTCGAATTCCTGCTCGACCCACACGCACTTGACCTTCATCTCTTCGCACAGGGCGTTGCCGATGTCGTAGTCGAAGCCGACGATGCTGCCGTCCGGCGCCTTCGATGCAAACGGTGGGTAGGCGGCTTCGATCCCGATTTTCAACGGTTTCTCATCAGCCAGCGCTGCCAGGGAAAACACGGACAGCGCCAGGGCGCCAAGCAGTGCGAGTTTCTTCATCTGGAACTCCATCGGTAAAGGGCAATACAAGGCAGGGTTGAGGACTGCCCGATATGCGAATGGGTACAACGCGAGCTGCGCAGGGTCGGCATTGAAGCAGACGCGGCGAGCGAGTGATCGGCATTTTAACGACAGCTCCGAAGCCGATATTTCTTCAATGCGACAACTAGTTACAGAAGCGCAGGAACACGGGGCCGGAGATATTGACAGCTTTCACGGAATATGCAAAAGCAAAAGACAAATAACCAATCAATGAAGCAATAAGCGGGCCTATTATTGGCAAAGCCTTCTAATCCGGCAAGCGTAGCGTTTCAGCAGGCCGCAAAGCCGCAAAAAAATGCTCCGAAAAGGCACTTGGGCGTTTCGCTTTGCCCCGCTTTTGTGCGAAAGCGGTGACAGAAGGGTTACCGATGATTGTCGAAGTAACAGAATGCACAAAGCCCCGCCGGCAGATGCCGGACGGGGCATTTGAGTAACACATGAGGGCCTCATCGCTGGCAAGCCAGCTCCCACAGTGGAAACATCACCCTGTGGGAGCCGGACTTGCCGGCGATAGGCTGCGAAGCAGCTTCAGACTCAGGCCGAAGCCTTGCTCATGTCCTTGTGGGTATCGATCAGGTGCTGCACCACACCCGGATCCGCCAGGGTCGAGATATCACCCAGGCCGTCGTACTCGGCCGTGGCGATCTTGCGCAGGATGCGGCGCATGATCTTGCCCGAGCGGGTTTTCGGCAGCCCCGGCGCCCACTGGATGACATCCGGCGAGGCAATCGGACCGATCTCCTTGCGCACCCAGTTCTTCAGCTCCAGGCGCAGTTGCTCGGTCGGTTCGACGCCACCGTTGAGGGTGACGTAGACATAGATACCCTGCCCCTTGATGTCATGCGGCACGCCAACCACTGCGGCCTCGGCGACTTTCGGGTGGGCGACCATGGCGCTTTCGATCTCGGCGGTGCCCATGCGGTGGCCGGAGACGTTGAGCACGTCGTCGACGCGGCCGGTGATCCAGTAGTAGCCGTCTTCGTCGCGACGGGCACCGTCACCGGTGAAGTACATGCCGCGGAAGGTCTTGAAGTAGGTGTCGACGAAGCGGTCATGATCGCCATACAGCGAACGCGACTGGCCCGGCCAGGAATCGAGGATCACCAGGTTGCCTTCGGCAGCGCCTTCGATCAGGTTGCCGAGGTTGTCCACCAGCGCCGGTACCACGCCAAAGAACGGACGGGTCGCCGAGCCCGGCTTGAGCGCGGTAGCGCCCGGCAGCGGGCTGATCAGCACGCCGCCGGTCTCGGTCTGCCACCAGGTATCGACGATCGGGCAACGCTCCTTGCCGACGGTGTGGTAGTACCAGTTCCAGGCTTCCGGGTTGATCGGCTCGCCCACCGAACCCAGCAGACGCAGGCTGGAGCCGTCGGCACCGGCAACCGCAGCCTGACCTTCGGCCATCATCGCGCGAATGGCGGTCGGCGCGGTGTAGAGGATGTTGACCTTGTGCTTGTCGATGATCTTCGACACGCGGGTAATGTCCGGATAGTTCGGCACGCCTTCGAACAACACGGTGGTCGCACCGTTGGCCAGCGGGCCGTAGACGATGTAGCTGTGGCCGGTGACCCAGCCGACGTCGGCGGTGCACCAGTAGACTTCGCCCGGACGGTAGTCGAACACCCGCTCGTGGGTCAGTGCGGCATACACCATGTAGCCGCCAGTGGTGTGCAGCACGCCCTTGGGCTTGCCGGTGGAACCGGAGGTGTAGAGGATGAACAGCGCTTCTTCGGCACCCATTTCCTTCGGCGCGCAGTGGCTGGAAGCAACCTTCATCAGGTCTTCGTACCAGATGTCGCGGTGCTGGTGCCAGGCGATGTCGCCACCGGTGCGCTTGCAGACGATGATCTTCTGCACGCTGCTGGTTTCCGGGTTGGTCAGGGCCAGGTCGACATTGGCTTTCAGCGCAGTGCGGCGACCGCCACGCAGGCCTTCGTCGGCGGTGATGACGATCTTCGACTTGCAGTCGATGATGCGCCCGGCCAGCGCCTCAGGCGAGAAGCCGCCGAATACCACCGAGTGGATCGCACCGATACGGGCGCAGGCCAGCATGGCGACCACGGCCTCGGGGATCATCGGCATATAGATGGTGACCACGTCACCCCGGTGCACATCCTGGCCGCGCAGGGCGTTGGCGAACTTGCACACTTGCTCGTGCAGTTCACGGTAGGTGATGTTGCGGTGTTCGGAAGGGTCGTCGCCTTCCCAGATGATCGCGATTTGATCGCCGCGCTCGGCCAGATGACGGTCCAGGCAGTTGTAGGAAACGTTCAGAGTGCCGTCAGCAAACCATTTGATGTCGACATGGTGGTCGTCAAAGGAGGTCTGCTTGACCTTGGTGAAAGGCTTGATCCAGTCGAGGCGTTGAGCCTGCTCGCGCCAGAAGCCGTCCGGGTTGATCACCGACTGCTGGTACATGGCCTTGTAGGTCGCCTCGTCGGTCAACGTGTTGGCCGCAACCTCGGGACGAACGGGATACAGGGGAGCCGCACTCATCTTTGTTACCTCGGTGTAATAGTTGTTTTTGTATGACCTCGTTGTAACTGTACCAGACTGCGCCGGCCATTCGACGTTGGTAGTAACGCCCTCGTCTTTTCTCCCTGCAACCAGCGACGAAGGCTCAAGGCCGGGCCTGCACGGTGGAAAAATAAAAAAATCCGGCAGCCTGCCAGGCGATTGTTACAGTTTCTGCCAACAGTGTTTATCAAAACCGTGGCTGTTTAAGCCCAGGCCGCACTCCTAGAATTCACCTCGCCAGCAACGGCACCACGATTAACTTTCTTGTAGCCCCCCACGAAGGGAAGTTAATCGGCAAATAATCGTGATAGTTGATGATGTTGTACACGCGGCGTCACAAGCGCTGCGTGCCCCCTTACGACCTTAGACAGGTAAAAATGAAGATGAAAGCTTTACTGGTATTGGCACTGGGTAGTCTTTGCAGCGTGGCCATGGCCGAGGAAGTTGCAAATGGCGGCGCCGAGCAGATTCCGGTTGAACAGTACAGTTACTCGCAGCACCTGGACATCGCCAAGGTTATTTCCATGAGCGAAGTCCCGAATGTCTGCGAAGTGGTCCCGGCGCGCATGACCTACGAAGACTCCCAGGGCAAGCGCCACATTCTCGAGTACCGGGTGATGGGTAACGGTTGCTCGAACGGTTGATCCAACGGATTGACCGCCTGCAGCGCCTCGGTTGTTAACGAACGAGGCGCGCTGCACTCATTTACCGTCACGCCTGCAACTAACAACCTGCCTCTATTACTCATGCTTTATTAACAACGGATTAATTAATCCGACTTGCCAACACCATGTTCACGCAACTTGTTGGCAATTGTTGTATGGGAAACACCCAAGCGTTTACCCAGTGCACGGCTGCTGGGAAATTCGCTCATCAATCGTTCCAGCACTGCCTTCTCGAAACGCCCGACAATTTGCCCCAGGTCGCCCTCAAGGGAAAACTCGCCCAGCGGTTGCCGGCCACCGTAGTCCGGCAAGCGGATATGCTCGCTCTTGACCACCCCGCCGTCGCACAACGAAACCGCCTGGAACAACACGTTCTCCAGTTGCCGCACGTTGCCCGGCCAGTGGTACTGGCTCAGGCGCTCCATTGCTGCAGGTGCAAGCTTGGGCAGTGGGCAACCGATCTGCCGGCTGGCCTGGTCGAGAAAGTGTTCGACCAGCGGCGGCAGGCCGTCCAGGCATTCGCGCAACGGCGGAATGTGCAGCGACAGCACGTTAAGGCGGTGGTAGAGGTCCTGACGGAACTCGCCACGGGCGCACAACTCGGACAGATCGACCTGGGTTGCGCAGATCACCCGCACATCCAGGTACACCTCTTCGTCGCTGCCTACACGACGGAAACAGCCGTCCTGCAGGAAGCGCAGCAGTTTCACCTGCAAGCGCGGACTCATCTCACCGACGCCATCCAGGAACAGGGTGCCGCCCGCCGTCAGCTCCAGCAGCCCAAGCTTGCCCTCTGCCCGCGCGCCTTCAAACGCCCCTGGGCCGTAACCGAACAATTCGGTCTCGGCCATGGACTCGGGCAAACCGGCACAGTTGAGCGCCATCAGCGGCGCCTGGCCACGAGGGCTGGCCAGGTGACAGGCACGGGCCAGCAGCTCTTTGCCGGTGCCGGTTTCACCCTCGATCAGCAGCGGTGCATCCAGCGGCGCCATGCGCCGCGCCTCGCGCACCACCGCCGCCATGACCCGCGAGCTCTGGAAGATACTGTCGAAACCGCGCAACTCCTGCTTGCGCACGTTATAGATGCGTTCGCCGATGCGGTCAGCGCGGTGCAGGGTCAATACCGCGCCGGCCAGGGCCTCGCTGTCGTCATGCTCGGACTGCAGCGGCGCGATATCGGCGAGGAACACATCGCCCTTGACCTTGACCCGCAGGCCATTGATCCGCGACTTGTTGGCGCGCACCAGCTCCGGCAGGTCGAAATCCTCGGCATAACGCGACAGCGGAATGCCCGGCACCTCGTCGACCCGCACCCCGAGCAATTGCGCCGCCGCACGGTTGGCGGCAACGATGGAGCCACCCATATCGATCGACAGCACCGGGAAATCCAGGGCGCCGAGCAGGGCATTGAGCTCCATGTGCCGGCGCTCACTGGGCATCAAGCCTACGCGCTTGACGCCGAAAACCCCGGCAATCGATTCGAATTTGGGCCGCAGGGCCTGGAACTGCAGGTTGATCAGGTTCGGGCAGTGCAGGTAGATGGCATTGCCATGCTCGCCACCGACCTCGCCGCGGGCGACGTTGATGCCGTACTCGACCAGCAGGTTGAGAATGTCGCGCAGGATGCCGATGCGGTTTTGGCAATGCACTTTAATACGCATGAAATGTCCTACAAGAAGGTCTGGTACGCGGCACGTCGGGCATTTTTTTACAGCGACCGAAGAATAGTCGTAAAGATTATGTGACAGATAGCTGAGGTTTCAAGGGTTAAAGCCCCCGTTTTTTCTGGATGCTGGCTATTTCGTAAAGTTATCGTTACAAAATCCAGGCCGAAATCATCGCAAATCCGCCGCCAGGCCGCTGCAAACAGCACAATTGAGGGTTATCACTAGGGGTAATGGCTTGATCACATAACAAGAATGGCCCTCAGCAGGAGAGCAGTATGAAACAGACGCAATACGTGGCTCGCGAGCCCGATGCGCAGGGTTTTATCGACTACCCGCAGCAGGAACATGCGGTGTGGAACACCCTGATTACCCGTCAATTGAAGGTGATCGAAGGCCGCGCGTGCCAGGAATACCTGGACGGCATCGAACAGCTGGGCCTGCCTCACGACCGTATCCCGCAGCTGGGCGAAATCAACAAAGTGTTGGGCGCCACCACCGGTTGGCAAGTTGCCCGCGTACCCGCACTGATCCCCTTCCAGACCTTTTTCGAACTGCTGGCCAGCAAACGCTTTCCGGTGGCGACCTTCATTCGCACCGAAGAAGAGCTCGATTACTTGCAGGAACCGGACATTTTCCACGAGATCTTCGGCCACTGCCCACTGCTGACCAACCCGTGGTTCGCCGAATTCACCCACACCTATGGCAAGCTCGGCCTGCAGGCCACCAAGGAAGAGCGCGTGTACCTCGCCCGCCTCTACTGGATGACCATCGAGTTTGGCCTGGTCGACACCCCGCAGGGCCGCAAGATCTACGGCGGCGGCATCCTGTCTTCGCCCAAAGAGACCGTCTACAGCCTGTCCGACGAGCCCGAGCACCAGGTTTTCGACCCGATGGAAGCGATGCGCACGCCGTATCGCATCGATATCCTGCAACCGCTGTACTTCGCCCTGCCCAACCTCAAGCGCCTGTTCGACCTGGCCCACGAAGACATCATGGGCATGGTTCACACGGCGATGAAGATGGGCCTGCACGCACCGAAATTTCCACCCAAGGTCGCCGCCTGAGCGACCTTGCAAACCAATAACAAACACTTGCGGAAAACCTTATGAACGCCTTGAACCAAGCCCACTGCGAAGCCTGCCGTGCCGATGCTCCACAGGTCAGCGACGAAGAACTGCCGGTACTGATCAAGCAGATCCCGGATTGGAACATCGAAGTCCGTGACGGCATCATGCAGCTGGAAAAAGTCTTCCTGTTCAAAAACTTCAAGCATGCCCTGGCCTTCACCAACGCCGTTGGCGAAATCTCCGAAGCCGAAGGTCATCACCCAGGCCTGCTGACCGAATGGGGCAAGGTCACCGTGACCTGGTGGAGCCACTCGATCAAGGGCCTGCACCGTAACGACTTCATCATGGCCGCGCGTACCGACGAGGTCGCCAGCACCGCCGAAGGCCGCAAGTAATGCACTTCGGCGCCATCGGGCGCGTACCCGGCGATCCGATCCTCGGGCTGATGGAGGCATATGCCAAGGACAGCAACCCGAACAAGTTCGACCTCGGTGTCGGCGTGTTCAAGGATGCCCAGGGCCTGACGCCGATTCCGGCCGCGGTCAAGCAGGCCGAACAGCGCCTGCTTGAGCAGCAGGCCAGCAAGAGCTACGTCGGCGGTCATGGCGATGCGGCCTTTGGCCGGCTGATCGGCGAACTGGTCCTGGGCAGTGATTCGTCGCTGTTCAGCAACCAGCGCGCCGGCGCTACCCAGACCCCGGGCGGTACCGGTGCCCTGCGCCTGGCAGCGGAGTTCATCGAGCACTGCCTGCCTGGCCGCGGTATCTGGCTGAGCGACCCGACCTGGCCGATCCACGAAACCATCTTCGCCGGCGCCGGCCTCAAGGTCAGCCACTATCCCTACGTCGGTGCGGACAACCGCCTGAATGTCGCCGGGATGCTCGCTGCCCTGGAAGCCGCGCCAACAGGCGATGTGGTATTGCTGCACGCCTGCTGCCATAACCCGACCGGTTTCGACCTGAGCCAGGATGACTGGCGCGCCGTGCTGGACGTGGTGCGCCGTCGCGAGTTGCTGCCGTTGATCGACTTTGCCTACCAGGGCTTTGGCGATGGCCTGGAAGAAGACGCCTGGGCGGTACGGCTGTTCGCCGCCGAACTGCCCGAGCTGCTGATTACCAGCTCTTGCTCGAAGAACTTCGGCCTCTATCGTGACCGCACCGGCGCCCTGCTGGTGTGCAGCCATGATGCCGAAAAGCTGGTGGATGTGCGCAGCCAGCTGGCCTTGCTGGCGCGCAACCTGTGGTCGACGCCACCGGACCATGGCGCGGCGGTAGTGGCGCAGATTCTTGGCGACGCCGACCTCAAGCGCCTGTGGGTCGAAGAAGTCGAGGCCATGCGCCAGCGCATCGCCGAGCTGCGCGTCGGGCTGGTCGAGGCCCTGGCACCCCATGGCCTGAGCGAACGTTTCGCGCACATTGCCGAACAACGCGGGATGTTCTCCTACACCGGCTTGTCGCCGGAGCAGGTCAAGCAACTGCGTGAGCGCCACAGCGTGTACATGGTCGGCACTGGCCGGGCGAACATCGCCGGCGCCGATGCGGCACGCCTTGAAGCACTGGCTGCGGCGATCGCCGACGCCTGTCGTTAAAAGCATCGCCGGCAAGGCCGGCTCCCACACGGGATCTGCATATACCAAACCCTGTGGGAGCTGGCCTTGCCAGCGATGGGCTGCGAAGCAGCCCCGAAGATCCCCCGCTCTTCAACACCAATCAGCAGGAAAATTCATACTGTCATTCAGACTCCTGTATCCTGCACGGGCTTTCACAAGCCCATGCGCGCCTTGCGCAGCCTTTCCACACACTTGCGAGGAACGACGAGATGCATGAAATCCCGAATCTTCCCTTCCCAAGCCTGAACCCAGAAGAGCAGACTCCTGCCACTCACAGCGCCGAACCAGCCCAGGCTGACTACGACGGCGACGAAACTTCCAGCGCCGACCAGGAATAATCGCGCAACGATCAGACTGTGTGAAAACGGCTGATGCAGGGACCACCCCGTCAACACGTTTTCACACCGTCAAGAATTCCTCTATTACGAAAGCCCCCTCATGCCCGACTCACCGCGCTCCCTTGCGGTCACCCTGCAAGTCGTCTCCATCGTCCTGTTTACCTTCATCGGCTACCTGAACATCGGCATCCCCCTGGCCGTGCTGCCCGGCTACGTGCATAACGACCTGGGATTCGGCGCCGTGGTCGCGGGCCTGGTGATCAGCGTGCAGTACCTGGCCACCCTGCTCAGCCGCCCCTACGCCAGCCGCATCATCGATAATCTGGGCAGCAAGCGCGCCGTGCTCTACGGCCTGGCCGGTTGTGGCTTGAGCGGCGTGTTCATGCTGATTTCAGCGTGGCTGCAACATGCGCCATGGCTGAGCCTGGCCAGCCTTTTGGTCGGCCGCCTGGTGCTGGGCAGCGCCGAAAGCCTGGTTGGCTCGGGCTCGATCGGTTGGGGCATTGGCCGGGTGGGCGCGCAACACACCGCCAAGGTGATCTCCTGGAACGGCATCGCCAGCTATGGCGCCTTGGCCATCGGCGCACCGCTGGGCGTGGTGCTGGTGCAGCAGTTCGGCCTGTGGAGCATGGGCGCCAGCATTTTGCTGCTGTGCGTGCTGGGCCTGGCGCTGGCCTGGCCGAAAACCGCCGCCCCTGTGGTTGCCGGTGAACGCCTGCCGTTTCTGCACGTGCTTGGCCGGGTGTTCGGCCACGGCTCGGGGCTGGCCCTGGGCTCGATCGGCTTTGGCACCATCGCCACCTTCATCACCCTGTACTACGCCAGCCACAACTGGAACAACGCGGCGCTGTGCCTGAGCCTGTTCGGCGCCTGCTTCATTGGTGCCCGACTGCTGTTCGGCAACCTGATCAACCGTATCGGTGGTTATCGGGTCGCCATCGCCTGCCTGTCGGTGGAAACCCTCGGCCTGCTGTTGCTGTGGCAGGCGCCGAGTGCCGAGCTGGCCCTGGCCGGTGCGGCGCTGAGCGGCTTTGGGTTCTCGCTGGTGTTTCCGGCCCTGGGGGTCGAAGCGGTCAATCTGGTCTCCGCCTCCAATCGCGGCGCGGCCGTGGGCGCCTATTCGCTGTTCATCGACCTGTCGCTGGGCATCACCGGGCCACTGGCCGGGGCGATTGCCGCCGGATTCGGCTTCGCTTCGATCTTTGTCTTTGCTGCCGGCGCGTCGTTCTGCGGCCTGTTACTGAGCCTGTATCTGTACCGCCAGGCCCGCCTGCAACCAACGCGGCACCTGTCTCAATAATCGATCTTGCCGCGCCCGGCCTTGATGGCCCCGCGCTTGCTCTTGGTGTCCAGGCGCCGGGTCTTGGAACCCAGGGTCGGCCGGGTCGGGCGTCGCGCCTTCTCGACCTTGATGGCTGAGAGGATCAGTTCGCGCAGGCGCTCCAGGGCATCGGCACGATTCTGTTCCTGGGTTCGATACTGCTGGGCCTTGATGATGATCACCCCGTCACGGGTAATGCGACTGTCGCTCAGGGCCAGCAGGCGTTCCTTGTAGAACGCCGGCAACGATGAGGCCTGGGTGTCAAAACGCAGGTGCACGGCACTGGAGACCTTGTTGACGTTCTGGCCGCCGGCGCCCTGGGCGCGGATGGCGGTCAACTCGATCTCGTCGTCCGGTATCTGCACCGCGTTGGATAACTGCAACATCGTAAATCCTTTAAAAGCAATGAGGCCGGTTGCTCAACGGCGTTCACGAGCGCCCCCCCTCCGCCCCCTGGCACAGTACCTCAGCCACCCGGTGCACGCAGCCCTGATCAACTGGGGACAATTGGCGAAACAAAATCAGTAGCTCGTTTTCGACTTCGCTCAAGGCTTGCACCGATGAAGCGTCACTTTCCGTGTTGAATGCGCAGGTTTTATGCTCCGACATGATCACCCTTCCCTAACGAGACTGAATGCATCGACGTTACGAGCAATTCCCTGCGGACCCACCAGGACCGTTCCGAGCGTTTCGTAGGAAAATTGAGATAATAGCTATGCGCCACTACCTTTCGCGTCGTGCATGGCCCCGACAATTCTATGCACAACTTCTTGGTCGGCGATAGCCAATGATCGGTATTGAGCCAGCAATCGCTGTTCCGGCTCGTTCAACGAAGCGCCACCATCAATCGTGCGCACCCCCGTAATCACGTATCGCACATCGACACCTGCGCCTGCTACCGCCGCCAGGTAAGCGGCGTCCGGGTTGCGCTCGCCTTTTTCATAACTGCCCTGGGTATTGCGGTTGACCCCGCCAAGCTGGGCGAAATCATCCTGACGCAAGCCCAGACGGGTACGCTCCTGGCGCAATCGCTCTCCGCTCTCTGCCGATTTCGGTGCAGTACTTGCACAATTTTTCAATCAAAACCCCTTTACACGAACATTTTTTTGGGCATAATCGGCATCCGAACAACACAGACGGCCTTGCCGAGCACTATGCTCCCGCTGTTTACCCTGGGCAAGGCCAAGCAAAGCACATAAAACCAAACATTCGCACGCTCTATCGTCTAACAAAAACGTGTGAAAAATCGTCACGGATGACACAGGATCAGGGATTCGTCCCTGGTAACTGGCAGAGCAAGCTTGCCTTGCGCTGCCTGAAGAGCCATCCGCTGCCGATTCCTGCATAAGACCAACAACGGCACGGAGGTTCATTCATTTTCAAAGGACCGAACAATGAACACCAAACGTTTGTGCACCCTGACCGCACTGCTGACCTTTGTCAGTGCTGGCGCACATGCCAGCAGTACTGACGTCAACATCAGCGGCACCATCACCCCGGCAGCCTGCACGCCGTCGCTTTCCGGAAGCGGCCAGGTCGATTTCGGCAATATTTCCATGCCAGAACTCCCTCCCCAACCCGTCATTCCCGATCACTCGATCCTGCCGCCGCGCAACCTGACCTTCACCGTCGTTTGCGACCGTCCAACCCGTTTCGCCCTGGTAGCCACCGGCAATCGCCGCGATAGCGCCTCGATGCCAGCGCCCAGGGCTTTCGGTCTGGGCACCACCACCAGCGGCGAGGCCCTGGGCTTTTACAGCGCGGTGTGGGCGGACAGTGACGCGACCCTCGACAGCCTGCCAGCCGACACCCTCTATTCCGAAGACAAAGGCAGCACCTGGACTCGTATGCCCGGTGGCGGCTTCGAGCACCTGGGCGACAAGCCCGACTCACGCCTGGGCTTTGCCCGGCGCGGCCAGAGCAGCCCGTCAGCCGCCGAGCAGTTGAACCTGCGCCTGGAGGTTACAGGCTGGCTGCGCAACGACATGACACATCTGGACGAAGAGCTGCTGGATGGGCACATGGTCATCGAGCTGCAGTACCTCTAGCCGGTCACAGAACGCAAACGCGTAGCGGTCCTTCACCGACCGCATAAAAGATCCCGCCGAACGCCCGAAACTTTTCCCTGCCATTGGCCAGGGAGCGGTCAACTGCGCTCGCGAAACGGGACACCTCGCAGTACCCAACACCAACATTTAAAAGGAAAACCGTTGTGAAAAACTCCGTCCTGTCCCTTGCTGTGCTGATGTCCCTGGCAACGGCCAACGCTATGGCTGCCACCACTGACCTGACCGTGACCGGGATCATCACCCCGGCCGCCTGCACGCCGACCTTGAGCAATGGTGGCTTGGTCGAATACGGCAGCCTCGCCTTGAGCGACCTCGAAGAGACCCCTAGCCAGTACCAGCTACCGGCGAAGTCCTTGAACTTTTCCATTGAATGCAGCGCGCCTACCACCTTCGCCTTGATCGCCAACGACAACCGCCGCGACAGCAGCCCCGCCAGCCCGTGGCTGTTCGGGCTTGGCAAGCACCAGGACCAGTCGATCGGGCAATACGGCATGGTCTGGGAGTACGAAAGCACCGTGGTCGACGGCGCACAAGGCCTCAACCTGGTATCCGAGGATGGCGGCAACAGCTGGACCAACGTCATCAACGGCGGTCTTTTCGACGCCGGGCGAGCGCCAAATACGCTCACAGGATTCTCCAGCGGCACTAACCTGGGCCCGACGCCAGCAACCAGTGTCAACGTAACCATGGATGTGCGCGGCAGTATCAACAAAGGCCTGACCCTGAACGGCGCCATGGAGCTGGACGGCAGCGCGACCATCGAAGTCATCTACCTCTAACACCCGCCGCTGAGACAAGAGCCCGCCGAACGCCATCCCCTCCCTGCTGCCCGTTACCTGGGGGGGATGACCGTATTCGCGATACGGGCCACCAGCAACCGCCAACACCAGAAGGAAAGCGTTGTGAAAAAGTCTGCACTGTCCCTTGCGGTGCTTGTGAGCCTGGCGTCTGCCACGGCCCTGGCCGCGACCACAGACCTGACCGTAACCGGCAACATTACGCCATCGGCGTGTGCCCCGACATTCGCCAACGGCGGTGTGGTTGATTATGGCTCCCTCGCGGTAACCGAGCTTGAAGAGATTTCTTATGGCTACCTGCTGCCTGCAAAGTCGCTAAACCTCTCCATTGAGTGCAGCACCCCAGCAACCTTCGCCCTCATCGCCAATGACAACCGCCGAGACAGCGGCCAGGCTGGCGGGGCACTGTTCGGCCTTGGCAAGCATCAGGACCAGAACATTGGTGGATACCTGCTCAGATGGAATAGCGAAGATGTCCTGATCGATGGTGTGCAAGGCACGACCGTGGAGTCAATGGACGCCGGCAACTCCTGGACCATTGTCTCGACCGGCATGGTTGAAGAAGCAGGGTACATGCCTCAGTTTCGACTGGGCTTCTCCACGGGTGTCGAGCCCAGGCCTTCAGCAGCGAGCAGCGTGAGCGTCGTCATGAACATCCATGGTCATGTCAAAAAGGAGCTGCCTTTCAGCGACCGCGTAGAGCTGGACGGCAGTACGACCGTTGAGCTGGTCTATCTCTAGTCGCTCACTCCAGGGGTCGTGAACAAGGATTCTCGCGACCCGGTCCTACTCCACGGCCAGCGCACTCCCCCGCTTCGAGCTTGCCGGATGCAACTCGAGGGGAGCTGCGCTCGGCACCGCACAAGAACCTTACAACCATGACTATTGCGTGCAAATCCTTTGCCGGCAGCCTGCTGCCTGCGATTCTCATCTGCACCCTACCTCTGATACAGGCACACGCCGACGGTATGGTGCCCCGGACTTCGGTGGTGATCGTTGAAGAAGCCCGCGCCAACGGCAGCGACTTCGTGGTCACCAACACCGACCCCCATGCCGCCCTGCTGGCGGTGTTCATCGAAAACCCGAGCGAAGACACCGACAACCTGCTGGTGGTGCAGCCCACGGTGGCCCGGGTAGAGGCAGGCAAAGAGCAGCAGGTGATCTTCCACTACGTGGGTAACCAGCCGCTGCAGACCCAACGCCTGCGCCGGGTGATCTTCGAAGGCATCCGCGAAACCGCGCCGGGCGACCCCGGGGCTATGCGGGTCAACTTCGGCGTGCGCCAGAACCTGCCGGTGATCCTTCACCCCAAGGGCCTGGCGCGCAACAGCGAACCCTGGAAAGGCCTGGCCTGGCGCATCGACGGCAAACAGCTGCGGGTGGAGAACAACACGCCCTACGTGGTGCGCCTGGCCCAGGAACTGAAACTGCTGCCCGGCCAGCACGCCCTGGACCTTGGCCGCACCTACGTGCTGGCCAACGAAACCATCACCCTCGACTTGCCTGATGCCGCCGCCGCGGCCAACACCGTGCGCTTTCAACCGGCCACGGTCTATGGCTTTGCGGTCGATCCCTATGAGGCAAGCATCCTGTGAAGGTCATCGTTGATGCCATTGGCAAACCCCGTCCGCGCGAGCAATTGATACTGGGGTTGTGTCTCACCCTGCTGGGCCTTGAGACTTTCAAGCCGGCGCGCGCGGCCAATGAACCCACCCCGCCGGAGCACAGCGTGTTCGACCAGGAGGTACTGCGCCAGCGCGGTATCGACCCTAAACTTGCCGCTCTGTTCGGCCGGCAAACGCGCTTCCCGCCTGGGCGCCAGCAGGTCAGCCTGAGCGTCAACGGCCGCGACAAGGGCACCACCCAGGCGCGTTTCGGCGAAGATGGCAGCCTGTGCGTCGATGACGCCTTGCTGGCCTTCGCAGGGCTGCGCCAACCCGCCGAATGGTCCACCACCCTGGATGAACAGGACATGCCCACCGACCCGGACTGCCGGGCCCTGGGCACGGCCTTCCCCCAGGCCCAGGTCGAATTGCAACCCGGTCAGCACCAAGTGCGGTTGTTCGTGCCGGACCAGGCGCTGCGGGACGAACGACAATGGTCCGATGGCTACAGCCAGGGCGGTGTCGCCGGGTTGTTGAACTATGACATCTTCGGCTCGTTCAACCGCTATGACGGTGAATCCAGCCGTTATGCCGCAGCCAACACCGAAGTGGGGGTGAACCTGGACAACTGGATCCTGCGCAGCCGCCAGGTGCACAGCCGCTTCGACGGCAAGGTGCGCAGCGAGATGCTCGACACTTATGTGCAACGCAGCTTCGCCCAGCAGCGCAGCCTGTTCCAGGCCGGCGAGATCAGCCTGGTCAACCCGGTGCTCAACGGTGCGCAGATCATCGGTGCGCAGGTCACTCCCGAGTACGGCCTGCTGTCACAGTTGGACACCGCCAGCGTACAAGGCATCGCCAACAGCCAGGCGCGGGTCGAGGTGCACCAGAACGGCGCCTTGCTGTACAGCACGGTGGTGCAGCCCGGGCCCTTCACCCTCACTAACATACCGCGCATTACCTCGCGCTCGGACCTGGAAGTAACGGTGATCGAGACCAATGGCGAGCAACGGCGCTTTCGCGTGCCGGCCAGCCTGGCGGCCAGCGCCCGCCCGCAAAGCGGTTACAGTGTCGGCGCCGGCGTGGTGCGCAGTCATGGTCATGGCACGGACGACCCGGCGGTGGTGAGCCTGGGCCAGACCGGCGCCCTGGGTAATACCTCAAGTTTGAGCAGCGGCCTGATCCTCGCCCAGGGCTATCGCAGCTTGGGCGCCAGCCTCGGCACGGCGCTCACGCCACGGGTCAGCGCTGAAGTCTTTGCCATCGGCACACACGCCAGCAGCCTTGATCAACAAGGTGCGCAACTGGGCGGCCAGCTCAACTGGCAACTGCACGAACAATGGAGCAGCCTGGTGGCCGGCAACCACCGCAGCCGCGGCTACCGCGAATTGCTCGACAGCACCTACCGCGACAACGATCAGCTCATCTCCAGCTACCGCGACCAGTTCAGCACCAGCCTGCGCTGGGCCAGCCACACCCTGGGCAGCCTCAATCTGGGTTACACGCAAACCACTTATTACGAGCACGACAGCAGCCAGCGGCTGTTCCTGTCCTGGGGCAACAGCTACAACGGTGTAACGCTCTCGGCGACGGTGGAAAAAGCCCTCGGAAGCAACGATGGCTACAACGACGACGCCCTGTACTTCAGCGCCAGCCTCCCGCTGGATGGTCGTCGGCGCCTGCGCAGCAGCGTGCGCCATAACGACACCAGCACCACCAGTACCGTTGCCTACAACGAACAGGTCAACGACAGCTTTGGCTACCGCCTGGGTGCCGAGCACCGTTCGGGCGATTCCAGCACCCTGGCCAGCGCCGGTCTTTCCGCGTTACCGCGCTACACCCAACTGGACCTGAACTACAGCGGCGATGGCGATAACACCAACTACAACCTGGGCCTGCGCGGCGGTATCGCGGTACATGGCGCCGGGATCACACCCTCGCCCTACCCGATCCGCGACACCTTCGCGATCCTCTCGGTCACCGACACTTCCGGGGTCAAGGCCAGCACGCCCAGCGGGCCGGTGTGGACCGATTACGCCGGCAATGCGGTAATCGCCTCGCTGGCCGCCTATGGCAAAAGCCCGGTCGAGGTAGACAGCCAGAGCCTGCCGACCCACATCAATGTCGACCAGGGTGCCGGTGTGCTGCACGCCAGTCGCGGGGCAGTGCCGCGCCTGAGTTTCCGGGCCTGGAGTACCCGACGGGTACTGCTGACCTTGCTCGACGACAGCGGCCAGCCCTTGGCCAGTGGCGCTTCGGTGTTCGACGACCGCGGGCGCTTCATCAACCTGGTGCAACCGGGCGGACTGGTGTTCATCGACAACAGCGCCGATATCGGTCACCTGATCGTCAGCGACCACCAGGCCCGCGAGTGCCGCGTGACCCTTGACCCCGACACTTTCGCCGTCAGCGACAGCTACTACACCCAGGTCCAACGCACCTGCAGTTGAAGCCCTTTCGCGACGACATGACGCCAGACGGCAGCCACACGTTGTGTCGTCCTTCCACACACCGCTCCGGTGAGGACGCGTCAAATCATGAACACCCGGCAAAATTCCCAGCTTGTATTGCTTCTTCTCTTCAGCCTGCCGCTGACTGCCATTGCCGGCGAATGCCGACTGCACGTCACTCCGGCGCCGCTGGACTATGGCACCCTCGACCGAACCCGCCTGCAACCCGGCAGCCCGGGCCTGGCGCTACTGGAGAAAACCGCCCAATTGACCTTGAGCTGCAGCGAACCCACCGACCTGAGCCTGTTCTACACAGCCAATGCCCTGGATACCGAGCGCTTCGAACTGGCTGCTGGCGGTCACTACCGAATGCGTGCCGAGGATGCCTTTGTCGACGGCGAGCGAGTCGACCTGGCCCGGATCGAGCAGGCCGGCGCGCTACCGGGCCCGACCAGTGGCTCGCTGGGCTGGCAACCGCGTAGTGGCATTGTCCCCGTCCGCGCCGGCAAGGCGGTGCAAGGCCGCAGCCTGAGCCTGAACCTGGTATTCGAAGCCGAACTGTCCGCCAAGGCCTTTGAAGTGCGCGAGTCGACCGCGTTCCGTACAACCGGGCAGTTCGTTGCTCCGCTACCCGGCAGCCATGCAGAACTTGCCTTGCAATGGCAGATCCAGCCAGCGGCCTGCACGCCGATGCTGTCCCAGGGCGGGGTGGTGAATTACGGCAAGATCAGCATGCAGACCCTGAACAGCGACAAACGCACGCGTCTGCCCACGCGCCAGCTGAACCTGTCGATCCAGTGCGACAGCCCGGCGCGCTATGCCCTGCTGATGCAGGACAACCGCGATGGCAGCGCCGTGGTCGACTCCCTTAACTTCTATGGTTTGGGCCGTGATGCCAGCGAGAACAAGATCGGCCTGTACGAGGTGCAGATCGACCCGCTGCACATCAGCGCCGACCAGTTGCCGGCGGTGTACATCACCCAGTCGACCCGCGGCACGGGCTGGAGCACCGCGGGCAGTACCAGCAAACCGCTGACCACCACCACCCTGCTCGGCTTCAACGATGTCGAGAACAACATTAGCGGCCCGATCGCCATCCGCCACCTGAGCACGCAGATCAACATCATGCCGGTGATCGCTGCCACCGACGAGCTGGACAACCGCCAGGACATCCACCTCGACGGCTCGGCCACGATCGAGATCATCTACCTGTAAACAAAAACGCCCCGCAGAGCGGGGCGTTTTTTCAACCGGGTGAATCAGCGTTTAAGCGATGCCGGGGTTGCCGCGGCCGCCGCTTTGCTGCGGTTGGTTTTCAGGCTGTAGCACACGCCCATCACCAGCAGCCAGACCGGAATCGCATAGACCGAAATCTGGATGCCCGGGATCTGCAGCATGATGCCCAGGATCAGCACCACGAAGGCCAGGCAGATGTAGTTGCCATAGGGGTACCACAGGGCCTTGAACAGTGGGGTCTGGCCGGTCTTGTTCAGGTGCTGGCGGAACTTCAGGTGCGAGTAGCTGATCATTGCCCAGTTGATCACCAGGGCGGCAACCACCAGCGACATCAGCAGTTCCAGCGCATGCTGCGGGATGAAGTAGTTGAGCAGCACCGCAACCAGGGTCACCGCAGCCGAAGCCATGATCGAACGCACCGGCACGCCGCGCTTGTCGATCTTCGCCAGGCCCGCCGGGGCATCGCCCTGTTCGGCCATGCCGTAGAGCATGCGCGCATTGCAATAGGTACCGCTGTTGTACACCGACAGCGCCGCGGTCAGGACCACGAAGTTGAGGATGTGTGCGGCAACATCACTGCCCAGCAGCGAGAAAACCTGCACGAACGGGCTGGCGCCATAGGTACCACCGGCCGCATCGAGGCTGGTGACCAGGCTGTCCCATGGGGTCAGCGACAGCAGCACCACCAGGGCACCGATGTAGAAAATCAGGATGCGGTAGATCACCTGGTTGATCGCTTTGGGGATCACGGTCTTCGGTTTTTCGGCTTCGGCTGCGGTGAAACCGAGCATTTCCAGGCCGCCGAAAGAGAACATGATGATCGCCAGGGCCATCACCAGGCCGCTGACGCCATTGGGGAAGAAGCCGCCGTGTTCCCACAGGTTGCTCACCGAAGCCTGCGGGCCGCCGCTACCGCTGGCCAGCATCCAGCTGCCCAGGGCGATCATGCCGACGATGGCCAGGACCTTGATGATCGCGAACCAGAACTCGGCCTCGCCGAACACTTTGACGTTGGCCAGGTTGATCGCGTTGATCAGGATGAAGAAGGCAGCCGCCGAGGCCCAGGTCGGGATCTCCGGCCACCAGTAGTGCACGTACTTGCCGACCGCGGTGAGTTCCGACATACCCACCAGGATGTACAGCATCCAGCAGTTCCAGCCCGACAGGAAGCCAGCGAAACCGCCCCAGTATTTGTGCGCGAAGTGACTGAAGGAACCGGCCACCGGCTCTTCGACGATCATCTCGCCGAGCTGGCGCATGATCATGAAGGCGATGAAGCCACAGATCGCATAGCCGAGGATCATCGACGGGCCCGCCGACTTCATCACCCCGGCCGAACCCAGGAACAGCCCGGTACCGATTGCACCGCCCAGGGCGATCAACTGGATATGGCGATTTTTCAGGCCGCGTTTCAGCTCGCCTGAATGTGTGTTTTGTCCACTCATGAACGAAGTCACCTGCTTGTTTTTATCTGTGACGGAATCGGACCCACCGCGCTCGTGGCGCAGCGGAATTAACAAGGTGATTACCTTGAAGATCTTGGACAACTGCTGCCCATCCAGGGCAAAAGCCGTGGGCGAATCAGCCGGGTGTCAGCAAGAGTGCGCGGTACGCATTGGGGTCACAGTTAAAACGCGGCGCATTGTATACCCCTACAGACGCGCAGGGGTCAACACGTTGCGTAACTGTCTGACGACAAAACGCACCGGTCCTGAGGAAGGGTTCTAGCCTGGGGGGGTAATTGGCGTACATGGCGCCTCCATTTGTTCTTATTGAATGCCCGGCTCTCCGGCCCGGCTTTGCACACGGCAATGGCGCCTATCTCACCGTTCCCAAGGCTTGCGAACAAGCCGTTGACGGGCACGTAAAGCGCCCTGCCCCGGGCGTTCCGGCAAGTTCTGTTTACAGCGGGGAAAATACGCACCGAAGGCCCGCTTATCGGCCAATACTTGTAACGATTTATTTACAAGGTGGTTTAAAAACTTGCCACATCTTACGGAAGTGTCTGTAAGACAAGGAAATTCGGGCAAAAAAAAGCCAACCCGAAGGTTGGCTCCTACCCCACCCGACTTACGGGCGCGGCTTGTTGCGGGTGCTGCCCGGACGCTTGGGCGCCGGCTTGCCGCGCTTGTTCATGTCGCTCGGGCGCTCGGCCACGGTGCTGCCACGGCCGCTGTCCTTGCGTGGGGCCTCGCCACGCGGTTGACGGGCTGGACGCTCGTCGCCACGCGGCTGACGAACCGGACGCTCGGCTTCACCCCGGGGCTGGCGCGCAGGGCGCTCGCCGGTAGCAGCGCCATCCTGAGCCGGACGCAGGTTACGCACGCGCTCACCACGGCCCAAAGGACGGGTGGACTTGCGCTGCAGGCGCTCGAGCTTGTCCTTGCTCTTGTGGTTCAGTGCCGGCATGGCCACCGGGGTCAGGCCCACTTCGGCGGCGAGGATGTCGACTTCCTGCTGGCTCATTTCGCGCCAGCGGCCCATCGGCAGGTCGGAGTTGAGGAACACCGGACCGAAACGCACGCGCTTCAGGCGGCTGACCACCAGGCCCTGGGATTCCCACAGGCGGCGTACTTCACGGTTGCGGCCTTCCATCACCACGCAGTGGTACCAATGGTTGAAGCCTTCACCGCCAGGGGCTTCCTGGATATCGGTGAAACGCGCCGGGCCGTCTTCGAGCACGACACCGGCCTTGAGGCGGGCAATCATGTCTTCGTCGACTTCACCACGCACGCGCACTGCGTACTCACGGTCCATTTCGTAGGACGGGTGCATCAGGCGGTTGGCCAGCTCACCGTCGGTGGTGAACATCAGCAGGCCGGTGGTGTTGATGTCGAGGCGGCCGATATTGATCCAGCGGCCTTCTTTCGGCCGTGGCAGGCGGTCGAACACGGTCGGACGGCCTTCCGGGTCGTCACGGGTGCAGATCTCGCCGTCGGGCTTGTTGTACATGATCACCCGGCGCACGGTTTCAGCGGCTTCTTCGCGCTTGATCACGCGGCCATCGACCGAGATCGCATCGTGCAGGTCGACACGCTGGCCAAGGCTGGCATTGACGCCATTGACCTTGATCCGGCCCTGGCTGATCCAGGCCTCGACGTCACGGCGCGAACCCACACCGATACGGGCGAGAACTTTTTGCAGTTTCTCGCCTGATGGCGGCAATGGCTGGGTTTCTTGCAGGTCTTTTTCACTCATGCTGGGCACCTCCCGGTGTATTTACAAAAATCTGGTATGGCGGACAAGCGCCAAAAAGGGTCGCGAATCATACGCTGATCGCGGCGTGAACGCACCTGAGACTAGCCGAAATTGTAAAAGTTGCCGGCGCTTCGCGCCCAGCGGCTGAAGTTACTCGCGCGGCATTTGCGGTTCGGTTTCCAGTGGTTCGGCGTCAAGGTCGGCAGGCGCCTCGTCGATCAGGTCATCGAAATCGGTCTTCAGCCCTTCTTCCATGGCGTCCAGCTCGGTCAGCAAGCTGCGGAAGCTGGTTTCTTCCTGGGGCTCTTCCGGCTCGGCGCTGGCATCGGCCAGGGCCTGCAAATGCGCTGGCACCGGCGCGTCGTCCAGCGCCAGTAGCGGTTCGGGCTCCGGCTCCATCTCGCGCAGTTCGGCCAGTGGCGGCAGCTCGTCGAGATTCTTCAGGTTGAAGTGGTCGAGAAAAGCCTTGGTGGTAGCGAACATTGCCGGTTTGCCGGGCACTTCACGGTAACCGACGATACGGATCCACTCGCGCTCGAGCAGGGTCTTGATGATGTTGGTGTTGACCGCCACACCGCGCACATCTTCGATCTCGCCGCGGGTGATGGGCTGGCGGTAGGCGATCAGCGCCATGGTCTCCAGCAGTGCCCGGGAGTAGCGCTGCGGGCGCTCTTCCCACAGCCGGCCGACCCAGGGCGCGTAATCCTCGCGAATCTGCAAACGGAAACCCGAGGCCACTTCCTTGAGCTCGAAGGCGCGGCCGGTGCAGGACTTGCGCAGCACCTCCAGAGCCTTCTTGAACACCGCAGGCTCCGGGCGCTCGGCTTCCTCGAACAGCTCGTACAGGCGCTCGAGGGATTGCGGTTTGCCCGAGGCCAGCAAAAAAGCCTCGAGCAGGGGCGCCAGGTCGCGCGGTTCATTCAGGTTCATGGGCTTGCTCAGTTGTTACTCGGCGCGGGCGCGGACATGGATCGGCGCAAAAGGCTCATTTTGCACCAGTTCGATCAAGGATTCCTTGACCAGTTCGAGAATCGCCATGAAAGTCACCACCACCCCGAGCTTGCCTTCCTCGGCCGTGAACAGTTCGACGAAGGGCACGAAGCCGCCACCCTTGAGGCGCTCGAGCACTTCGCTCATGCGTTCGCGGGTCGACAGCGCCTCACGGCTGACCTGGTGGCTTTCGAACAGATCACCGCGGCGCAGTACTTCGGCCATCGACACCAGCAGCTCTTCCAGGCTGACCTCGGGCACCAGCTTGCGCGCCTTCGCCTGCGGCGCGTCCAGGCGCGGCACGATCACCTCGCGGCCGACCCGGCTGAGGCCATCGATGCCTTCGGCGGCAGCCTTGAAGCGTTCGTATTCCTGCAGACGGCGAATCAGCTCGGCGCGCGGGTCGGCTTCCTCTTCCTCGACCTCGACGGAGCGCGGCAGCAGCATCCGCGACTTGATCTCGGCAAGCATCGCCGCCATCACCAGGTACTCGGCGGCCAGCTCCAGACGCACGGTCTTCATCAGTTCGACGTAGCCCATGTACTGGCGGGTGATTTCCGCTACCGGGATGTCGAGGATATCGACGTTCTGCTTGCGGATCAGGTACAGCAGCAGGTCCAGCGGGCCTTCGAAAGCCTCGAGGAACACTTCCAGGGCATCCGGCGGAATGTACAGGTCCACCGGCATCTCGGTCATGGCTTCGCCATACACCAGTACCAGCGGCAGTTCCTGCTGGGCGCCTGCTTGCGGGTCGATGCTCGGTTCGGTGGTGGTGGCCTGGCTCACGCTTCGACCATGAACGGCGCAGGGTCGCCGCAACCGACGCGGATCACTTCCGGTTCATCGCCGGCCAGGTTGATCACGGTCGAGGCCTTGAGGTCACCAAAGCCGCCATCGATGATCAGGTCGACGTGATGTTCCAGGGCCTGGCGGATCTCGTAGGGGTCGGTCATCGGCTCGTCTTCGCCGGGCATGATCAGGCTGACGCTCATCAGCGGCTCGCCGAGTTCTTCGAGCAGGGCCAGGGCAATCGGGTTGGACGGCACGCGCAGGCCGATGGTGCGGCGCTTTTCGTGCAGCAGCAGGCGCGGCACTTCGCGGGTGGCGTTGAGGATGAAGGTATACGGCCCTGGCACATGGGCCTTGAGCAGGCGGAAGGTAGCCGTGTCGATCTTGGCGAACAGGCCCATCTGCGACAGGTCGCAACAGATCAGGGTGAAGTTGTGGTTCTTGTCCAGCTGGCGCAGGCGGCGAACCCGTTCAATGGCGTTCTTGTCGCCGATCTGGCAACCCATGGCGTAGGAGGAGTCTGTTGGATAGACCACCACGCCACCCTTGCGAATGATTTCGACGGCCTGTTTGATCAGGCGCGGTTGCGGGTTTTCCGCATGAATCTGGAAAAACTGACTCACGTTCTCTTCCTGTTCAGACTGCCGCGATAGGCTGCTCATGTTTGAATCGGCGCCACAGTGGTGGCAGGTCCTCTGGCAATGGCCGGTAGACACCGATCTCGCCCCAGGTGCCAGGGCCATGGAAATCACTGCCGGCACTGGCCAGCAGACCGAATTCACGGGCCAGGATCGACAGGGTGCCTACCTGTTCAGCCGGCATCATGCCGTTGACCACTTCCAGTGCCTGCCCGCCTGCTTGAATATAGTCGGCAATCAGCCGGCGGCGCTTGCTGCGGGTTAAATCGTAGTGCATCGGGTGGGCCAGGCTGACCCAGGCATCGGACTGGCGCAGGGTCTCGACGGTCTCTTCCAGCGTCGGCCAGTGCAGTTTCACATCACCCAGCTTGCCGGCCCCCAGCCACTTGCGAAACGCCTCGGCGCGGTCTTTTACGTAGCCTGCGCGCACCAGGTACTCGGCAAAATGCGGGCGCGCCGGGGCATTGCCGCTGTCGCCCAACTCCTGCTGAATGGCCCGGGCGCCGTCGAGCGCACCTTTCATGCCTTTGAGCGCCAACCGTCGGTCGATTTCTTCCGAGCGCAGCCAGCGGCCACGGTGCAGCGACTCGACGGCGGCCTGTAAAGGCGTGGCGTCGAGGGGGAAGTTGTAACCCAGTATGTGGATGGTCGCCCCGCCCCAGGTGCACGACAGCTCGATGCCGCTGACCCACTGCATGTCCAGGGCCTGGGTGGCAGCGCGGGCTTCGAGCTGGCCTTCGAGGGTGTCGTGGTCGGTCAGCGAGAGCATCCGCACGCCGTGCTCATGGGCCCGGGCGACCAGGACCGTTGGCGACAAGGCGCCGTCGGAGGCCGTACTGTGGCAGTGCAGATCAACATTCATAGGTGGCGCTTTCGCTGTCATTGATGTTTGTTATTATGCCGTCACATCCTGCTTCTGGCTGCCACTGTGAAACAATTCATCGATTTCATCCCGCTGCTCCTGTTCTTCATCGTCTACAAGCTCGAACCGCGCGCTGTTGAATTCGCCGGGCACAACTTCGAGCTCGGTGGCATCTACAGCGCCACGGCGATGCTGATCATCAGCTCGCTGGTGGTCTACGGCGCCCTGTTCCTTCGTCAGCGCAAGCTGGAGAAAGGCCAGTGGCTGACCCTGGTCGCCTGCCTGGTGTTCGGTGGCCTGACCCTGGCCTTCCACAGTGAAACCTTCCTCAAATGGAAAGCGCCGGTGGTCAACTGGCTGTTCGCCCTGGCCTTCACCGGCAGCCACTTCATCGGTGACCGGGTGCTGATCAAGCGCATCATGGGTCACGCCCTGGCCCTGCCGGAGCCAGTATGGACGCGCCTGAACATCGCCTGGATCGGCTTTTTCCTGTTCTGCGGCGCGGCCAACCTGTTCGTCGCCTTCACCTTCCAGAGCATCTGGGTCGACTTCAAGGTATTCGGCAGCCTGGGCATGACCGTGCTGTTCCTGGTGGCCCAGGGCGTCTACCTGTCCCGTCACCTGCACGACAGCGACCCCACCACCCCGCCTTCCACTCCCAAGCACGAGGAATGACATGCTTTACGCCATCATTGCCACAGACGTAGCCGATTCGCTGGAAAAACGCCTGGCCGCACGCCCGGCGCATATCGAGCGCCTGCTACAGCTCAAGGAACAAGGCCGCGTGGTCCTGGCCGGCCCGCACCCGGCCATCGACAGCAACGACCCGGGCGCCGCAGGCTTTAGCGGCAGCCTGATCGTCGCCGAATTCGATTCGCTCAGCGCCGCCCAGGCCTGGGCCGACGCCGACCCGTATATTGCCGCCGGCGTCTACGCCAACGTCATCGTCAAGCCGTTCAAGCAAGTCCTGCCGTAATGCCCAAGGGCGGTGGCCGAGCCGGCGCACCGCCCTTTGCAGCTTTCTCTTCGCAATTGCTCATTATTCTCGCCCGATGGCCGACAACCTCCTGAACCATCCAATGGAATCAGGAGTTCCGATGCGTCAAGGTCCGTTGTCCCTGCTGCTGTGCCTGTTGCTGCTGACCCCATTGGCCCAGGCCGAAGAGCCCGCCAGCTCCAGCACCCCGCTGTCGCTCAGTGCCGGCAGCCAGATCACCGAGCTGCAACAGCGCCTGAAGGAAAGCGAGCGCCTGCGCGAAACCCTGGTCCAGCAACTGCACAACGCCGACAGCGAACGCGAAAGCGCTCAGCTCACCCGCCTGCGCCAGGAAAACCAGCGCCTGAAACTGGCGCTCAAGGAATTGCAGGCCAGCGCTGCGCCGAAACTCATCACCGACCAGCAACAATGGTTTTTGATTGGTGGCGCAGTTGCCCTGTTTGCGGCACTCTGCGGTATCTTTGCCAGTGGCGGACACAGAAAGCGTCGGCAATGGTTGAATTGAGTGAGTCATGAGCGAGCTGTTACTGATTGATGATGACCAGGAACTCTGCGAGCTGCTCGGCAGCTGGCTGACCCAGGAAGGTTTCGTGGTACGTGCCTGCCACGATGGTCATAGCGCCCGTAAAGCGCTGGCCGAACAGGCGCCGGCCGCTGTCGTGCTGGACGTGATGCTGCCCGATGGCAGCGGCCTGGAGCTGCTCAAGCAACTGCGCAGCGAACACGCCGAACTGCCAGTGCTGATGCTTTCGGCCCGTGGCGAGCCGCTGGACCGGATTCTCGGCCTGGAGCTGGGCGCTGACGATTACCTGGCCAAACCCTGCGATCCGCGCGAACTCACCGCCCGCCTGCGCGCCGTGCTGCGCCGCAGCCACCCCAATGCGACGCCCAGCCAGGTGGAAATCGGCGACCTGTGCTTCAGCCCGGCCCGTGGCGTGGTCAGCATCGACGAGCACGAACTGACCCTGACCCTCTCCGAAAGCCGCATCCTCGAAGCGCTGCTGCGCCAGCCCGGCGAGCCGCTGGACAAGCAGGAACTGGCGCAGCTCGCCCTGGGCCGCAAGCTGACCCTGTACGACCGCAGCCTGGACATGCATGTCAGCAACCTGCGCAAGAAAATCGGCCCGCACGCCGATGGCCGCCCGCGCATCGTCGCCCTGCGCAGCCGCGGTTACTACTACAGCCTGTAATGTCAGCGCGGCGCGCCGGCATCTTTACCCAAGCTTTACCCTTGCCTGACCGCCGCTGACCTTGATCTCCCTAGACTGGGCACATCCGGTAACGACCGGCCTCAGAAAGGAGAGTCACCATGCGCAAGACCCTTATCGCCCTGATGTTCGCTGCCGCCCTGCCCACCGTCGCCATGGCCATGCCAGATGCCGGCGGCCCGCGTCACGGCGAGCACCACCGCGGTGGAGCGCCTTTCGCCCAGCTGGACCTGAGCCGTGAACAGCGCCAGCAGATCGGCACGCTGATGGGCGAGCAGATGAAAAGCCGCCACGAAATCACCCAGCGCTACCTGGAAAAGCTCCCGGCCGCTGACCAGAAGGCTCTGAAAGACGAGCTCAAAGCCAAGAAAGACAAAACCCAGGCCGAAATTCGCGCCCTGCTCAAACCTGAACAGCAAAAGCAGTTTGACGAGATGACGAAGAAGCAGGACGAGCGCCGCGCCGAATGGGCCGAGTTCAAAGCCTGGAAAGCTGAAAAAGCCAACAAGGCCCAGTAAGCTGTCAGCCACCCGCCCGGCCTGCCCCAGCAGGCCGGGCTTTTTCCGTTAGAGGTGCCTCTTTTGCGTTCATTGTTCTGGCGCGTCCTGGCCAGTTTCTGGCTGGCCATCGCCCTGGTTGCCGGGCTGTCGATCCTGCTCGGCCACATGTTGAACCAGGACGCCTGGATTCTCAGCCGCCACCCGGGCCTCAACACCCTGGCCAAGAACTGGACCCAGCGCTATGAGCAGCAAGGGCCGGAATATGCCCAGCACTACCTGGAACACCGCAAGCGCCGCTACAACATCGATGTGCAGGTGCTCAACGACAGTGGCGATGCGGTGGTTCCCGGCACCTTCCCACGCCGCGCCGCCGCCTTCGAGGCGCGCCGCCACAATGATGACCGGCGCCTGCCATGGCGACGGCTGACCGAGGAATACACCAGCCCCGACAGCGGTGAGACCTACCTGCTGATCTATCGCATCCCGCACCCGGAACTGGACGCCTGGCACCGTGACAGCTTGCTCTGGCCGTTGAGTGCCTTGGGGATCGCCCTGGTGGTGCTGACCCTGTTCAGCCTGTTGGTGACGCTGTCGATCACCCGCCCGCTGAGCCGCCTGCGCGGCGCTGTGCATGACCTGGGGCAGACCACCTACCAGCAGAACAGCCTGGCGCGCCTGGCCAACCGCCGTGACGAGTTCGGCGTGCTGGCCAACGATTTCAACCGCATGGGTGCACGGCTGCAGAGCCTGATCGGCAGCCAGCGCCAGCTGTTACGCGACGTTTCCCACGAACTGCGCTCGCCCCTTGCGCGCCTGCGCATCGCCCTGGCCCTGGCTGAACGTGCCGAACCCGAGCAGCGCCAGGCCCTGTGGCCACGCCTTACCCGTGAATGCGACCGCCTGGAAGCGCTGATCAGCGAGATTCTGGTGCTGGCGCGGGTCGATGCCGAGCAGGCGCGGGCCGAGCCGGTGGACCTCGATGCGCTATTGGCCTCCGTGCACAAGGACGCGCAATTGGGCGCGCCGGAGCAGGACATCCAGCTGCAGCATGAAACCGGGCTCAACCTGCAAGGCTGGCCGACGCTACTGGAACGGGCGCTGGATAACCTGTTGCGCAACGCCGTGCGTTTCAATCCGGTTGGGCAACCGATTGAAATTACCGGGGTACGGGATATCGACAAGATAGTGCTGAGCGTGCGTGACCACGGGCCGGGAGTGGCCGCGGAGCACTTGGCGCAACTGGGTGAGCCGTTCTACCGTGCGCCCGGGCAAAGCGCCGCCGGCCACGGCCTGGGCCTGGCCATTGCGCGCAAGGCGGCGGAGCGCCACGGCGGCAACCTGAGCCTGGGCAATCACCCGGAAGGCGGGTTTGTGGCCAGGCTGGAATTGCCGCTAGTCGGGCCGGGCAAGGCTTGAGAATGCCGGGGCTGCTGCGCAGCCCATCGCTGGCAAAGCCAGCTCCCACAGGTCCGGTGCACACAGGTCCACTGTAGGAGCCGGCCTTGCCGGCGATAGGGGCGGCACAGCCCCTGCAAAAACTTACCCCCAGGCACTGACGAAGTCAGCGGTCGCCAGCACCGGTGCCGTGCGCGGCTCATGCTGCGGGGTACCCAGGTACAGGAAGGCGATGATCTCTTCGTTATCCGCCAGCCCCAGCCCCTTGGCCACATGCTTGCTGTACGACAGCTCACCGGTGCGCCACACCGCGCCGATGCCCTGGGCATGGGCTGCCAGCAGAATACCGTGGGCGGCACAACCGGCCGCCAGACGCTGCTCGGATGCCGGCACCTTGAAATGATCCTGCAGGCGCGCTACCACAACCACCAGCAACGGCGCCCGCAATGGCATGGCCCGGGCCTTGTCCAGCGCCGCCTCACTTGCCTCACCGTTGAGCGTTACCGCTTCGGCGAGCAGTTCGCCAAGCTTCGTCCGCGCCTCGCCTTCTACCGTCAAAAAGCGCCAGGGCCGCAACTGGCCGTGGTCCGGCGCCCGCAGCGCGGCCTGGAACAGCGCCTCGCGTTGTGCGGCATTGGGTGCCGGCTCCATCAGGCGTGGGACCGAAACACGGTTGAGCAATGCGTCGAGAGCCTCCATTGGCTACCCCTTGTGAATAAATGTCGGGCTATTCTAGCGTTTACTTAAAGGGGGCCATAGGTAGAATGGCGCCCTTCCGTTTCGAGTCAGAGCAGATCACATGGCGTTGCCGACCTTAAGGATCATTGGTTTCATCATCGGCATCTTCCTGATCACCCTGGCGATCAGCATGGTTGTGCCCATGGCCACCCTGGTGATCTTCGACCGTACGGGCGACCTGCCGTCGTTTCTCTGGGCCAGCATGATCACCTTTATTGCAGGCCTTGCCCTGGTCATTCAGGGCCGCCCCGAGCATGTGCACCTGCGCCCGCGCGACATGTACCTGCTGACGGTCAGCAGCTGGCTGGTGGTGTGCATTTTCGCCGCCCTGCCGTTTTTGCTGACCCAGCACATCAGCTACACCGACGCCTTTTTCGAAAGCATGTCCGGCATCACCGCCACCGGCGCCACCGTGCTTAGCGGCCTGGACAACATGTCACCGGGCATCCTGATGTGGCGCTCGCTGCTGCACTGGCTCGGCGGTATCGGCTTTATCGCCATGGCCGTGGCGATCCTGCCGCTGCTGCGTATCGGTGGCATGCGCCTGTTCCAGACCGAATCCTCGGACCGCTCGGAAAAGGTCATGCCGCGCTCGCACATGGTCGCCAAGTCGATCGTGCTGGTGTACATCGGCATCACCACTCTGGGCGCCCTGGCCTTCTGGCTGGCCGGCATGAACCCCTTCGATGCGATCAACCACGCCATGTCGGCGATCTCCACCGGCGGTTTCTCCACCTCCGACCAGTCCCTGGCCAAGTGGGACATGCCGGCGGTGCACTGGGTCGCGGTGGTGGTGATGATCCTCGGCAGTATGCCGTTCGCCCTGTACGTGGCGACCATTCGTGGCAATCGCAAGGCATTGATCAAGGATCAGCAGGTTCAGGGTTTGCTGGCAATGCTGGTAGCGACCTGGCTGGTACTGGGCACCTGGTACTGGGCCACCACCAACCTGCACTGGCTCGACGCCCTGCGTCACGTGGCCCTGAACGTGACCTCGGTGGTCACCACCACTGGCTTTGCCCTGGGCGACTACAGCCTGTGGGGCAATTTCTCGCTGATGCTGTTCTTTTACCTGGGCTTCGTTGGCGGTTGTTCGGGCTCGACCGCCGGCGGCATCAAGATCTTCCGCTTCCAGGTCGCCTACATCCTGCTCAAGGCCAACTTGAATCAGCTGATCCACCCACGGGCGGTGATCAAGCAGAAATACAACGGCCACCGTCTCGATGAAGAGATCGTGCGTTCGATCCTGACCTTCTCGTTCTTCTTCGCCATCACCATCTGTGTCATCGCCCTAGCCCTGTCGCTGCTGGGTGTGGACTGGATGACCGCGCTGACCGGCGCCGCCAGTACCGTGTCCGGGGTGGGCCCGGGGCTGGGCGAAACCATCGGCCCGGCCGGCAACTTCGCCACCCTGCCGGATGCGGCGAAGTGGATCCTGGCGTTCGGCATGCTGCTCGGCCGTCTGGAGATCATTACGGTGCTGGTGCTGTGTATGCCTGCGTTCTGGCGTCACTGACCGACTCGTTCTCTACCGGGGCCGCCGCGGCCCCGCTCAAACGCGCCCGGTACTCGCCCGGGGTGATATCGAACCAGCGGCGAAACGCCCTGAAGAAGTTGCTCGGGTCGGCGAACCCCAGAAGATAGGCGGCTTCCAGCAGGGTCATGCTGGCTTGCGCCAGGTACTGCTCGGCAAGCTCGCGGCGGGTATCGTCCAACAGCGTCTGAAAGCTCGTGCCTTCTTCCTGCAATCGCCGCTGCAAGGTGCGCTGGGACAGGTGCAAGGCCTGGGCGATGGTTTCGCGCTTGGGCTCACCCTGGGGCAAGACCCGGCACAGCACCTGGCGTGCGCGGTGGGTGACCCGGCTTTCCGAGAAGCGCGCCAGGTATTCGCCGGCAAAACGGTCGTGCAGCACAGCCATGGCTTCGTTGGCAGTCGGCAGCGGTGCCTCCATGTCGGCACGTTCGAACACCAGCGCATCGTAGGGCGCGCTGAATACCAGCGGGGCATGGAATGCCGTCTTGTAAGGGGTCAGGTCCCTGGGCTGCGGGCCCTGGATCAGCACCCGCCGCGGCTGTATCACCCGCCCGCTGAGCCAGCTGCACAGCGACAGGGCGCAGGCCAGCGAGGCTTCGGCGCTGTGTCGGGTGGGCGGCAGGTGATCGCCATGAACGGTAAGAACCAGCGCATAGCCGTCGGGCTCCAGACGGAAACTAAGGTCGGAGCTTTCGGCGATGATCCGCTGATAACGCACCAGCCGCTCGAAACCCTCGGCCAGGGTGCGGCTCGACATCAACGCATAGCCGACCACATGAAAGGATGCCGGGCGCACCACCCGCGCCATGTTCAGGCCGATCGCCTGGTTGCCGGAGAGCTCGACCGCCAATTGCCAGAGGCGGGTCATCGAATCCTGGGTAAAACGTGCGTCGGGGTCATCGAGCGCGGCGAAATCCAGGCCGAGCTGCTTGAACATGGCACGGCAATCGAGCCCTTCCAGTTCGAGTGCCTTGACGATCCCTGATGCCCAGCTTGCTGAAGTGGTTCTTTCGCTCATGGCTGGCTTCTTTTCTTACCGACAAGCCGCTCCTGCGGCGAACTCAAAGGATACTCAATTGGCGCCTATTGTCACTGCTCTGTAGTGTTACTCACTCTAGACTCAGATCAGGCTCCACGCCGTGTATCTTCGTCAGATCGACCAGACCCTGGAGCAGTGTCGTGAACAGCCCTCAGCAATTTCGCAGTTTTGCCGAGTTCTACCCCTACTACCTGGGCGAGCACAGCAACCCCACCTGCCGTCGCCTGCACTTTGTCGGTACCAGCCTGGTCATCGCCCTGCTCGCCTTTGCCCTGGGCAGCGGCAACTGGCTTTTGCTGCTGGCCTTGCCCTTTGCCGGTTACGGCTTTGCCTGGGTCGGGCACTTCTTCTTCGAGAAAAACCGCCCGGCCACCTTCAAGCACCCGCTGTACAGCCTGATCGGCGACTTTGCCATGTACCGCGACATGCTGCGCGGCAAGGTCAGCTTCTGATTTCGGCCCGCAAGGTCAGAAACCCGTCCCGCGCGGCCACTGCCCCGACCGATGGTGGGGGTAGAGTGCCCTGAAACACCGCGCTTCGGAGTGCCGATGAATCAGCAGGCCCGTTTTATCCACATGCAGGACGGTACCGAGCAAGACTGGGCGATCATCGCCGATGATTTCAGGGCCTATACCAGCCAGCTGGCCAATCGCATCCTGGCGCACCTGCGCCTGCTCGACGGCGACTTTGGCGGCTTTCCCATCGACCGCCTGAGCCACTCCCTGCAAACCGCGACCCGCGCCTGGCGCGACGGGCGCGATGAGGAATATGTAGTCTGCGCACTGCTGCACGACATCGGCGACACCCTCGGTAGCTACAACCATCCGGACATCGCCGCCGCCATCCTCAAGCCCTTCATCAGCCCGGAAAACCTGTGGATGGTGGAAAAACACGGGGTCTTCCAGGGTTACTACTTTTTCCACCACCTGGGCATGGACCGGCACCTGCGCGAACAATTCCAGGACCATCCGCAATACCAGCAAACCATCGAGTTCTGCGCCCGCTACGATGCGGCGGCGTTCGATCCGGGCTACGACAGCCAGCCCTTGAGCTTCTTCGAACCGATGCTGCAGCGCCTGTTCGCCCAGCCCCGGCAGTCGATCTACAAGGCCGCGCTACAACAACCCGCCGCCACTGCCTGAATCAACCAGCTCTTCGAGCCCGGCCAGGCGCCGGGCGGCTTCGGCTTGCGCGTCCGCCAGACGATAGAGTTCGATAGTGCCATCCCAGTGCTCGATCAGCGCCGTGCACGACTCGACCCAATCGCCGCAGTTGAGGTAATCCACTTCGCCGACCTTGCGGATCTCGGCATGGTGGATATGCCCGCAGACCACGCCGTGAAAACCGCGCTTGACGCATTCATGGGCGATGGCCTCCTCGAAGTCGCTGATGAAGCTGACCGCGGTCTTGACCTTGTGCTTGAGGTACGCCGACAACGACCAGTAACCATAGCCATAGCGCGCACGCCAGTGGTTGAGCCAGCGGTTGAGGGTCAGGGTGAACTCGTAGGCCGAATCGCCCAGAAACGCCAGCCAGCGGTGATAGCGGGTGATCACGTCGAACTGGTCGCCATGAATCACCAGCAGGCGCCGGCCATCGGCGGTCAGGTGCTCGGCCTGGTCGACCAGCTGGATGTTGCCCAGCACCAGTTTGGAATAGCGGCGCAGGAACTCGTCATGGTTGCCGGTGACGTAGATGACTTCGGTGCCGCGCTTGCTCATGGTCAGCAGACGGCGGATCACGTTGGTGTGCGCCTGGGGCCAGTACATGCCGCCACGCAGCTTCCAGCCATCGATGATGTCGCCGACCAGGTAGATGCGGTCCGCCTGGTAGCCCTTGAGGAACTGCGACAGGTGCTCGGCCTGGCAATCCCGGGTACCCAGGTGCACGTCCGATATCCACAAGGTGCGTACGCGCTGTTTGCGCGAGGGTCTGGCAAGCTCGGCACGGGTCATCGGCAGGCTCCGGGAAGGTTTGCGCCAGCTTGCCAACCGGCGGTGAATCGACCGTGACCGCCAGGTGTCGATCTGATGACATGCCCGGCCCGCCTCCCAGCCTGTACACTGCGGCGATTGCCGGAGGACCTTTCGATGAGCAGCGGCTCGATACTTTCCCTGCGCCATTATCGCCACGACCTGATCGCCCATAGCCACGAACACCCGCAACTGGTGTTCGGCCTGCGCGGGCGCCTGGAATTCGAGGTCGAAGGCCGCGGCGCGCGGCTTGACCGCCAGGCACTGATGGTGGTCCCGGCCGGCCGCCACCACACCTGCGGCAGTGCTGCCGGCAGCGACTGCCTGGTGCTGGACATCCCCACCGACAATTGGCTGAGCCAGTGTCTGGGCGGGCACCTGGACGCCAGCCAGCGCCTGCTGGAGCGGGCCGGGCCATTGAACCTGGACCATCGCCAGCAGCAACTGGTCGACTGGCTGGCGGCCAGCCCGATCAACGATCCGCTGATTGCCCAGCAAGGTGCGGTATTGCTGCTGGCCAGCCTGAGCAGTGACGCATCGCGGGCGGCGACAACAAGGTCACTGCCCTACGCGCGCTTCGACGCCCATATCGAGCAGAACGCCGCCTACCCGCTGCAGGTGGCCGACCTGGCGCGCCTGGCCGGGCTGTCCAGCGCGCGCCTGCATGCGCGGTTCATGGCCGAATGCGGGGTCACGCCCATGGACTATGTGCGCCAGCGCCGCCTGCTGCGTGCACGGCAACTGCTGCGCGATACCTGCTTGCCGATCGGCGAGATTGCCTGCCAGGTCGGCTACAGCTCGCAAAGCGCCTTTGCCGCCGCCATGCTCAAGGCCTTTGGCCGCTCCCCCGGCGCCCTGCGGCGCGACTCTGCAGACAATTGACGCGAGGACCGCGACAGACAGCGCCAGCGCCCGGCTCGTAAACTGGCGCCGCTGCCCTGGCCTACCACAAGGATCTCCATGAATCACCGCACTGCCCTCGGCGCCCTGCACATCGGCGCACTGTTCTTCGGTCTCACCGGCGTGTTCGGCAAGTTGGCCAGCGCCGCGCCTGCAATCATCGTCTTCGGCCGGGCCGCCTTTGCCGTGCTGGCCTTGGCCATATTCGCAGGATTTGCGCGTAAGGCCTGGCAGCCCCTGCAGGCTCAAGACTGGCGCCGTCTGCTGCTCGGCGGGGTGTTGCTGGCCGGGCACTGGGTAAGTTTCTTCATCGCCGTGAAAGTCGCCGGTGTCGCCATCGCCACCCTGGGTTTTGCCAGCTTCCCGGCCTTTACCGTGATCCTCGAAGGGCTGCTGTTTCGCGAGCGCATCCGCAGCAACGAGATCGTTCTGGTGCTGCTGGTGAGCATCGGCCTGGTGCTGGTAACCCCGGACTTCGACCTGGCCAGCCAGGCCACCGGCGGGCTGCTCTGGGCGTTGCTCTCGGGCCTGCTGTTTTCGCTGCTGTCATTGACCAACCGCGCCGGCTCCGGGCGGATTCCGGCGGTGCAGGCAGCCTTGTGCCAGAACGCCGTGGTCGCCTTGTGCCTGTTGCCGGCGGCGGCGCCAGCGCTGGGCGCCGTCAGCGCCATGGACTGGCTGTGGATCGGCCTGCTCGGCGTATTCTGCACAGGTGTGGCGCACAGCCTGTTCGTCGCCAGCCTGGCGGTGATCAAGGCGCGCACCGCCGCAGTGGTCTTTGCCCTGGAGCCGGTCTACGGCATTGCCATGGCCTGGCTGATTTTTGCCGAAACCCCGACCCTGCGCATGCTCCTGGGCGGCGTCCTGATCATCCTCGCCATCGTCATTTCCAGCCGTCTGGCGGCCGGCAGCCAGATCAGCAAGACCGCGGCCGTAGAAGGCTGAGGGTCAGGGCCGGTCGTTGTGGCCGAGGTCGCGCTGCGGGTCGATCTGGTCGCGCACGCGCTGCTTGAGCACCTTGGCTTCCGGGAAGCCGCCATCGGTCTTGCGCTCCCAGATCTGCACGCCATCACAGGTAATGCGGAAGGTGCCGCCGGTGGCGGGCTCAAGGGCCACCCGGGCCAGGTCGTCGCTGAAGGTGCTCAGCAGTTCCTGGGCCAGCCAGGCGGCACGCAGCAGCCACTGGCACTGGGTGCAGTAGGTAATGACAATTTCCGGTTTAGGCGCGGACATACACTGAAGGTCTCCTGACAGGTGGGCACGCTTATACTAGCGGTCTTTAGCCTTCGCTCCGAGAGCCATGATGCACCGCCTGCTGTTATCCCTGCTGCTGATGTTCGTTTCCTTCCCGCTGCTGGCAGCCGAAGCGCCCCGACCGAAAGTCGGCCTGGTGCTCTCCGGCGGTGCTGCCCGCGGCCTGGCCCATATCGGCGTGCTCAAGGCCCTGGAGGAACAGGGCATCAAGGTCGATGCGATTGCCGGCACCAGCATGGGCGCGGTGGTCGGTGGCCTGTACGCCTCCGGCTACAAGATCGACGAGCTGGAGAAACTCGCCCTGAACATCGACTGGCAGCAGGCGCTGTCCGACGCGCCGCCGCGCAAGGACGTGCCGTTCCGGCGTAAACAGGACGACCGCGACTTCCTCGTCAAACAGAAACTCAGCTTTCGCGACGACGGCAGCCTGGGCCTGCCGCTGGGGGTGATCCAGGGCCAGAACCTGGCGCTGCTGCTGGAAAGCATGCTCGCCCACACCAGCGACACCCGCGACTTCGACAAGCTGCCGATCCCCTTCCGCGCCGTCGCCACCGACATCGCCAGCGGCGAAAAAGTGGTATTTCGCCGTGGCCACCTGCCCCAGGTGATTCGCGCCAGTATGTCGATCCCGGCGGTGTTCGCTCCGGTCGAGCTGGATGGCCGGCTGCTGGTCGATGGCGGCATGGTCGACAACATCCCCCTGGATGTCGCGCGCGAGATGGGCGTGGACGTGGCGATCGTCGTCGATATCGGTACCCCGCTACGCAGCCGCAAGCAACTGGCGACCGTGGTTGATGTGCTCAACCAGTCAATCACTCTCATGACCCGGCGTAACTCCGAGGAGCAACTGGCGGCCCTGCACCGCGACGACATCCTCATCCAGCCCCCCCTGTCGAGCTTCGGCGTCACCGATTTCGGCCGGGCCCAGGACATGATCGACGCCGGTTACCGAGCCGCGCGCGCCCTGGACGCGCGCCTGGCAGTGCTCAAGCGCCCGCAAGCCAGCGACGGCGAACTGCTGGCCGCGCGCTCGCCCAGCCAGCGCACCCCGGTGATCACCGCGATCCGTATCGAGAACGACTCGAAGGTCAGTGACGACGTGATCCGCTACTACATTCGCCAACCCATCGGCGAACCACTGGAGCTGGACCGCCTGCAGACCGACATGGGTACCCTTTATGGCCTGGACTACTTCGATCGCGTGCAATACCGGGTGGTACACAAAGGTGCTGACAACACCCTGGTGATCAACGCGCGCGGCCGTCGAGGCGGTACCGACTACCTGCGTCTGGGCCTGAACCTGTCGGACGACATGCGCGGCGACAGCGCCTTCAACATCGGCGCCAGCTACCGGGTCAATGGCATCAACACGCTCGGGGCCGAATGGCTGACCCGGGCGCAGATCGGCGACCAGCAGGAGCTTTACAGCGAGTTCTACCAGCCGCTGGATGCCGGCTCGCGCTACTTCATTGCCCCCTACCTGAACCTGGGCTCGCAGAATATCGAGGCAACCCTGGACGATGACCCGGTCGCCGAATACCGCCTGGAGCGGTATGGTTTCGGTCTTAACCTCGGACGACAGATCGGCAACAGCGGCGAGGTGCGCTTCGGCGTCGGCCAGGCCTGGGGCAAGGCCGATGTCCGGATCGGCGATCAGGACCTGCCAAGATTCAGCTTCAGCGAAGGCTTCTACGAGCTCAAGTACTCGTTCGACACCCTTGACAACGTCTACTTCCCCCACAGTGGCGAGGACATCAACCTGGTGCTGCGCCAGTACGACGAGGGTCTGGGATCCGACCAGCGCTACCGGCAATGGGCATTCAAGCTGGACAAGGCCATGAGCAGCGGCCCCAACACCTGGGTGCTGGGCGGCCAGTACGGACGTACGCTGGATGACGCCGAGGTGGTGACCTCAAGCTTCGTGCTCGGCGGCGCCCGGCAGCTGTCGGGCTTTCGCCAGGACTCGGTGTCCGGGCAGAACGTCAGCCTGATGCGCATGGTCTACTACCGTCGCCTGACCCCGCGCGCCTACTTGCCATTGGACTTCCCGCTGTACCTCGGTGGCTCGCTGGAGCGCGGCCGGGCCTGGAACAACGACAACGAGTTCGACAGTGGCTACATCAATGCAGCCAGCATCTTCGTCGGTTTCGAGACGCCCCTGGGGCCGCTGAACTTCAGCTACGGGGCCAACAGCGAGAATCAGAAGGCGTTGTACCTCAATCTCGGTCACACCTTCTGAGGGTGATCAGGACTTTTCCAGGTTGGCGAGGATCCGCGCGTGGACACGCATGCACACGCGCAACTCCTCTTCATCGACACCGACAAACAGCTCGGCGCGCAAGGCATTGGCAATGGTTTCGATCTGGTCGATCAGTGGCTTGGCCGGCGGGCAGAGAAGAATTTTTTTCGCCCGGCGGTCTTCAAGCACCGCCTGCCGGCGAACCAGGCCCTGGGTTTCCAGGCTGTCGAGCAGACGGGCCAGGGTCGGGCCTTCGACGCCGACGCTCTGGGCCAGCTCGCGCTGGGTTGGCGCCTCGTCGAAACGGGCCAGGTGCAGCAGCACCAGCCAGCGGGCCTGAGACAGGTTCAGACCGGCCAGGCGGCGATCCAGTTCGGCACGCCAGCCGCGGGACATGTGTGCCAGCTGCATCCCGAATTTGTGTTGGTCGGTCAACGGCATAGAGAAACTCATTATCAGAACTAATTATTAGTCAGCTAACCATGACCTTGAGCCACAGGCAAGGCTCATACAGCTGCCGGTGGCTCGATAATCGTTATAAATGATGACAAAGCCGGGTTTACATCTCGAATTCGGCGGCCAGTGCCGCGCGCACGCAATACAGCACCCCTTCAGGTACTCGCCCGCCAAACTGTTCGGCAATGGCCGACACCGGCGGCAACTCGCCTTCGCCATCGAGGAAGGCATCCTGTATCTCGCCCAACAGGTCTTCCGGCAGGTCCAGGGCCTGGTCCAGCGACAGCTCCTGGCGGCCAATGGCTTCGGCGAGCAGGCTGTAGACGTTCTTTTCGCTGCAGTTCAACTGCCCGGCGATCTGCATCGGGGTCATGCCGGCCCGGGCCAGGCTGACCAGTTCGTGACGCAGGTCGGTGACGATTTTCGGCGCCTCGACGCCGCCGCCCAGCACTTCGAGGAAAGCGTCGCCGTAACGCTCCAGCTTGCGCGCACCCACGCCGCTGACCCGGGCCATCTCGCTGAGGCTGGTGGGCTGGCTGCGCAGCATCTCCAGCAGGGTCGAGTCGGGGAAGATCACATAAGGCGGTACGCCGTGCTCTTCGGCCAGCTTGCGGCGCAGCGCGCGCAGGGCTTCCCACTGCTCGCGCTCGTCGCCACGCACCAGCTGGCTGGCCGGGCTGCCGCCACTGCTGCTGCCACCCTTGCTGCTGGTTTGTGGCTTGAGGTCCTTGCGCAGCTCGAGGCTGATTTCACCGCGCAGCAACGGCCGGCAGGTGTCGGACAGGCGCAGGCCACCATAGCCTTCGAGGTCGATGTCGGCCAGACCGCGTGCCACCAGCTGGCGGAACAGCGAGCGCCAGTCGTGCTCGGATCGGTCCTTGCCAACGCCATACACGGCCAGCTTCTCGTGGCCGAAGTTACGGATTTTTTCGTTATCGCGACCGAGCAATACGTCCACCAGGTGACCGACGCCATAGCGTTGACCGGTACGGTACACCGCCGACAGCGCCTGGCGCGCAGGCTCGGTGGCATCCCAGGTCTGCACGCCATCGATGCAGTTGTCGCAGTGGCCACACGGCTGCGGCAGCTCTTCATCGAAGTAGTTGAGCAGGATCTGGCGACGGCAGCGGGTTTCTTCACACAGGGCAAGCATGGCGTCGAGCTTGTGTTGCTCGATGCGCTTGTGACGCTCGTCACCCTCGGAGTTCTGCAGCATCTGCTTGAGCATCACCATGTCCTGCAGGCCGTAGGCCATCCAGGCGTCGGCGGGCAGGCCGTCACGACCGGCACGGCCGGTTTCCTGGTAGTAGGCCTCGAGCGACTTGGGCAGGTCCAGGTGGGCGACGAAGCGCACGTTGGGTTTGTCGATGCCCATGCCGAAGGCGATGGTGGCAACCATGATCAGGCCTTCCTCGTTGAGGAAGCGCCGCTGGTTGGACGCCCGGGTCTCGGCAGGCAGGCCGGCGTGATAAGGCAAGGCCGGGAAGCCCTGCTCGCAGAGGTAGGCCGCTACGTCGTCGACCTTCTTGCGCGACAGGCAGTAGACGATACCGGCGTTGCCGCGCCGCTCGCCGAGGAACGCCAGCAACTGCTTGCGCGGCTGCTCCTTGGGCACGATGCGGTAGAAAATGTTCGGCCGGTCGAAACTCGACAGGAAGCGCTCGGCGTTCTGCAGGTGCAGGCGGGTGACGATCTCTTCACGGGTGCGCATGTCCGCGGTGGCGGTCAGGGCGATGCGCGGCACATTGGGGAACAGTTCGGCCAGTTGCCCCAGTTGCAGGTACTCGGGGCGGAAGTCATGGCCCCACTGCGACACACAGTGGGCTTCATCGATGGCGAAAAGGGCGATGTCGAGGGTACGCAAAAAGTCGAGCATGCGCGGCTGCACCAGGCGTTCGGGGGCCAGGTAGAGCATCTTCACTTCGCCCCGGCGGATACGTCCGGCCAGTTCGCGCTGCTGCTCGGCGCTGAGGGTGGAGTTCAGCGAGGCGGCGGCGACGCCCAGCTCGTCGAGGGTCGCCACCTGGTCATCCATCAGCGCGATCAAAGGCGACACCACCACCGCCAGGCCCGGGCGCAGCAGGGCCGGGACCTGGAAGCAGAGGGACTTGCCGCCGCCGGTGGGCATCAGTACCAGCGCATCGCCACCCTTGGCCACGCACTCGATGATCGCACCCTGGCGTCCCCGAAAGCTGTCGTAACCGAAGATGTCCTTGAGGACGCGCTGAGCCTGTTCGAGCATAAAAACTCCAAAAATCGCAGAACCATCCTGGGCACAGGCTGGACGAAAAACCCGCCTGCCACACTCAAAAATGCGTAAGCGGTTTTTACCCGCCCCCGTTATTGCGAGGGTCGCGGGATAAAAATCGGGCATTATACCGGAGCCTGCGCCCGCGCAGGATGCTCTGCGATAGACGTCTTCCTTTGCCTCGTTTGCGCTGCAAGGTGCTAGAATTCAGTATCGTTTATTCCCAAGGTAGCCCCGTAATGTCCTTCGCCGAGCAATTGACCCGCCTGCAAGCCTTCCTCGACGCCGACGAGCTGCACGAAGAGGCGCTGGACTACGTTGCCGCCCACGGCTACATGACCGCGCTGTCGATCTGTGCCGAGTCGGTTCCGGACCGCGAATGGATCGACGCCCTGTTCGCCGAAGAGCCGCATTACAAGGACGACGCCGAGCGCGAAGCCATCGAAGGCACCCTGCTCGCCCTCAAGGCCCACATCGCCCGCCAGCTGGCCAGCGACGAAGAGTTCGAGCTGCCATGCGACCTCGACCTGGGTGACGAGCCGGACGACTCCGACCTGCGCGGCTGGTGCATCGGCTTCATGGAGGGCGTGTTCCTGCGCGAAGAGGCCTGGTTCGAATCGGCTGAAGAAGAAGTCAGCGAGATGCTCCTGCCGATCATGGTCGGTTCCGGCCTGTTTGATGAGCAGCCTGAGTTCGCCGACATCGCCAGCGATGCCAACCTGATGGACGACATGATTGTGCAGATCCCGGAAGCGCTCACCGCGCTGTACCTGCTGCTGCACGCACCGGACGAGAAGCCAGCCCTGCTCAAACCTCGCCACCACTGAGTCGGCGTCAATGCGCTACCTGCTGCTGGCCACCGGCTGGCTCAGCGTCGCGCTGGGGGTGATCGGGATCTTCCTGCCGGTACTGCCCACCACCCCGTTCCTGCTCCTGGCCGCTGCGTGCTTTGCGCGCAGCTCGCCGCGCTTTCACCACTGGCTGGTCAACCACCCGCGGCTCGGGCCGTGGATTCGTGACTACCTCAGCGGCGAAGGCATTCCCCTCAAAGGCAAACTCTACGCCATCGCCCTGATGTGGCTGAGCATTGGCCTGTCCTGCTACCTGGTGCCGCTGATCTGGGCGCGTGGCTTCATGCTCACCAGCGCGGTGCTGGTGAGCATTTACATCTTGCGGCAGAAGACCCTGCGGCGCCCGTCCTGAGACAGCCCCCACAGATCTCTGTGGGAGCTGGCTTGCCAGCGATGAGGCCGTTACAGTCAGCACATCAGGTACTGGCTGAATTGCGACCGCTGCGCGCTCGATCGCTGGCAAGCCAGCTCCCACAGGCCTACACCGTCAGACGGTATCCACCTTCAACGAATGATCATTGAGCATGCCGTTGATGATCGTCGCCGTGTCCTGCCCCGCCGCAACCACCCCGCCCGCCCCTGCCGTCACACCGTAGTGCTGGGCCAGGTTTACCCCTGCCAGGTCGATGGTCTGGGTCGGAGCCGCGCCCGCTACCGAACTAACCTCGATGGTCGACACCACGCTGGCGCCACTGCCGGTGACCTTGAAGTGCAGGTAGTCATCCAGCGACGCTGTCGTCGTATTCTCACCCTGCAGCAGTTGCGACAGGTCCAGATGATCGGTGCCAGGCGTAAAGTCAGTGACCACGTCATGGCCGGTGTTGCCTTGCTGATACAGAAAGGTATCGCTGCCGGTGCCACCGGTCAGCGTGTTGTTGCCCGGCCCGCCGATCAGTACATCGTCGCCGCCGCCACCGATCAGGGTGTCGTTGCCCAGGCCGCCGTGGAGCAGGTTGGCATTGCCGTTGCCGGTCAGGGTGTCGTTGTAGTCAGTACCGATCAGGTTCTCGATCGCCACCAGGGTGTCGGTGCCCGCGCCACCGGTATTCTGTCCACCGGCAGTATTGAGGTTGACCGTCACGGCGCTGGCGGCACCGCTATAACTGGCGGTGTCGATACCTGCGCCACCGTCGAGCAGGTCATCGCCGGCACCACCGATCAGCTGGTCATTGCCGTCACCACCGTAAAGGAAGTCGTTGCCATCCCCACCGATCAGGACGTCATTACCGGCACCGGCATTGAGGGTGTCATTACCGGCGCCTGCCAGCAGGGTATCGTCGCCGCCGGTACCGGTGAGGGTGTTGCCCTCCTGATACGTGATGTCGACATTGCCAGTGCTGCTGCCGCCATGCCCGTCGCTGAGGGTATAGGTGCCGTTGTAGGTCTCGTTTTGCGCGTTGGAATAGTCGACTGTCATGGTCAACGCATAGTTTTCAGCGTTGTTGACGTTGCTGCCCGACGTGTTGGTCAGGTTGACCAGGTGAATGCTGTAGACACCATCATGACTGGCGGTAAAGGTGTTTCCGTCAGCGATGGTCTGATAGCTGCCGTTCTCATCCTTCCACTCCATCAGGATGTTGCCCGTCGGCCGGTCGTGATCCAGCTTGAGGGTCTCACCTTTTTTCAAGGAGACCGTCAGCACGTCCTCGTCGTTGGCATTGTTCGCGGTCACGTTGCCCAGGTAGCCGTTGACGATCAGCGCGGCAGTCATGGCGTTGGCCGGGCCTCTGAAAGCGCTGCGCGGCAGGTCCCGGAGCTGGTTGGCAGCCGAGTTGCCGGTACTGCTGAAGTTGACCTGCGGCGGTGTTGCGCTGCCCACCGTGAAGCCGGCGCCTTTGGCTGCCCAGCCGGTTTCGAAGGTGGTCGTCGAAGCCACACTGAGTCGGTCATTGTTGGCATCGCTGTCATTGGCCAGCAGTGCCGCGGCCGGTACCACGATGCTGCTGGAGAGGATGTTGCTGATGATGTGATCGGCGCCCGCTACCGGCGCGGTGTTGGTGTAGACCTTCACCACCAGGTTGGCGCTGCTCAGGTCGCCGTCGTTGTCGCTGGCAGTGAAACCGATGTTTTCCGTCCTGGTGCTGCCAGTGTCCTTCGGCGGTGTGTAGGTAAATTCACCGGTATCCATGTCGACCAGCAAGGTGCCACCGAGCACGGTCTTGATGTTGAAGGTGTTGGTCACCGTATCGAAGCTGCCACGGTCAGTTCCACTGGCGGTATAGCTGCCTTGGCCATTATTGGCCTTGGGATCGTAAGTGTAGGTGGTGCCGTCGACCAGCAGCGACTTGATGAAGCCGCCGTCGGCGCCGAGGATTCCGCCACTCAACAGGCTGCCGGTGATCGGCGCGCCCTGCACGGTGCCGGACAACACCGAGTTGAGCTGGCTGAGGTCGGTGACCACGGTGGCATTGGTGTCGGTGTGGGTACTGCCATCGTAGGACAATGGATTGAGGTTTTCGGCATTGACGCCGCCGCCCAGGCCAATGGCATAGGATTTGACGCCATTGTTGTCGAGGAAAGTCTCCCAGGCGGCTTCCCGAGGCGCGGTAATGGAATGCCCCGAAGTCGGAGCACCGTCGGAGAAGAAGTACACGATGTTCTGCGCCCCGGCTATCTTGCCACCGGTGGTGTAGGCCGATTGCGCCGTATCGATCGCCGAGTCGTAATAGGTCGAGCCGTTCGCGCTCAGGCCGTTGACGATAGTCTTGGCCTGGTCGACGGTCACCCAGACTGCCGATTGCTGGTCGGCACCGCTGGAGAAGGTCACCAGTTGCACCTTCACATCGCCCATCTCGTCGTACTTGTCGAGCAATGCGTTGATCGCCTGCTTGGCCAGTTGCAGGCGGGTCAGCCCCGGTACGCCGGAAGCTTCGTTCATACTGCCGGACACGTCGATGATCAGCAGCAGGTTGGAATCCACCTGCCCCGGCGTCACCGAACGTTCGGCCCCGACCACGCTTGGCACGTCGTCAATGATGTTCACATCAAGGGTGGCATTGGCTGAACTGCCATCCCTGTCAGTGGCAACAACCGTGATCGCCTCATTCAGGCTGTTGGTGCCATTGGCGTTGGGATGGTTTTCGTTGTCGAGCAAAGTGTAGCTGTACGTCACCACACCGGTCGCCGGGTTGTAGCCGGTGATGGTGATGGCATTGCCCAATGGCGTGGTGCCGCTTTGCGGGAAGCCATTGACCACACCGCCACTGACGACGCTGACACCGCCGACGGTCAGGCTTTGCAGGCCGTCAGGGGCGGTTACGGTGAAACTGCCGGTCTGGGTCAGGGCCGGTGAATTCGGGCTGCTGCCGTCGCTGAGGTGCTTCTCGTAAACGGTCAGCTCACCACCGTTGATGTTGAGGCCGTCAATGGTCACCGGGTTATCAAGGTTGCTGACATTGAGCTTCAGTGTCGCGGTGCTGGTGTCACCATCGGCATCGCGCAAGGTGTAGGTAAAGTTTTCGACCCCAGTGCCGCCACCGGGCAGGTTGATGAAATCCGGATCGTTGGCGTTCAGGGTGTAGGTGTAGGACCCATCGGCAGCCAGCACCAGCGTGCCGTAGGTACCGACGAAGGTTCCACCGGTAATCGGCCCGCTTACGCGGTCGGCACCTTGAACGTCATTGGTCAGCACATTACCGGTCAGGGTCAGTTGCGTTTCGCTGGCAGTGACCGCGTTGGTGTCGTTAACCGCCTTCGGTACATCGTCGACGATGTTCACATCGATCGAACCGCTTGCCGTGCTGCCATCGGTATCGGTGGCCGTGACGGTAAAGCTCTCGCTCAGGCTGTTTGTATCGTTGGCCGTAGGGTGATTCTCGTTGTCGAGCAAGGTGTAGGTGTAAGTCACCACACCCGTCGCCGGGTTGTAACCGGTAATGGTCAGGGTATTGCCCAGCGCCGTGGTCGCCGATTGCGGGAAGGTATTGGCAACGCCCCCGGTAATCACATTGATGCCCTGGACGGTCAGGGTCTGCAGGCCGTCGGGCGCGGTCACGGTGAAGGTGCCGGTCTGGGTCAGGGCCGGATTGCTCGGGCTGCTGCCATCGCCGAGGTTCTTCTCGTAGACCGTCAGCTCGCCACCGTTGACGTTAAGGCCGTTAAGGGTCACCGGATCGTTGAGGTTGCTGACGTTCAGCACCAGGTTGGCGGTGCTGGTGTCGCCGTCGGCGTCCTTCAGGGTGTAGGTGAAAGTCTCGATGCCGTTGCCGCCACCGTGCAGGTTCTTGAAGTCCGGATCGTTGGCGTTGAGTGTGTAGGTGTAGGAGCCATCGGCGGCCAGCACCAGCGTGCCGTAGGTGCCAGCGAAGGTACCAGCAGTAATCGGCCCGGCTGGAATGCGGTCTGCACCCTGCACGTCGTTGGTCAATACATTGCCGGTGAGGGTCAGCTGGTTCTCGGTGGCAGTGACGGCGTTGGTATCGCCCGCTGCGGCCGGGATGTCGTCGACGATATTGACGTCGATAGAGCCGCTGGCGGTGTTGCCATCGGTGTCAGTGGCGGTCACCGTGAAGCTTTCACTCAGGCTGTTGGTGCCATTGGCGCTCGGGTGCGCTTCATTGTCGAGCAAGGTGTAGCTGTAGCTGACGACTCCGGTGGCCGGATTGTAGCCGGTAATGGTCAGCGTGTTGCCCAGGGCCGTGGTTGCCGATTGCGGGAAGGTATTGGCAACGCCCCCGGTAATCACACTGATGCCCTGGACGGTCAGGGTCTGCAGGCCGTCGGGCGCGGTCACGGTGAAGCTGCCGGTCTGGGTCAGGGCCGACGTGTTCGGGCTGCTGCCGTCGCCGAGGTTCTTCTCGTAGACCGTCAGCTCGCCACCGTTGACGTTCAGGCCATCAAGGGTCACCGGATCATTGAGGTTGCTGACGTTCAGCACCAGGTTGGCGGTGGACGCATCGCCGTCGGCATCGGTCAGCGTGTAGGCAAAGGTCTCGACGCCGTTACCGCCACCCTGCAGGTTGAAGAAGTCCGGATCATTGGTGTTGAGCGTATAGGTGTAGGAACCATCGGCCGCCAGCACCAGGGTGCCGTAGGTGCCGACGAAGGTGCCGGCGGTGATCGGCCCGGTCGCCACACGGTCTGCGCCCTGCACATCATTGATCAGCACGTTGCCGGTCAGGGTCAGTTGGTTCTCTGTGGCAGTGACCGCATTGGTATCGCCCGCTGCGGTCGGGATGTCGTCGACGATATTGACGTCGATGGCGCCACTGGCGGTACTGCCATCGGTGTCGGTCACGCTGACCGTGAAGCTCTCACCGAGACTGTTGATGCCATTGGCTGCGGCATGGGTTTCGTTGTCCACCAGGGTGTAGCTGTAGCTGACCACGCCGGTTGCCGGGTTGTAACCGGTAATGGTCAGGGTGTTGCCCAGGGCCGTGGTCGCCGACTGTGGGAAGCCGCTGGCCACGCCGCCACTGACCACGGTGATGCCGCCGACGGTGAGCGTTTGCACGCCGTCGAGTGCGGTCACGGTGAAGCTGCCGGTCTGGGTCAGGGCCGGCGCATCCGGGCTGCTGCCGTCGCCGAGGTTCTTCTCGTAAACGGTGAGTTCGCCGCCCTCGACATTCAGGCCATCGAGGGTCACCGGATCATTGAGGTTGCTGACGTTCAGCACCAGGTTGGCGGTGGACACATCACCGTCGGCATCGGTCAGCGTGTAGGCAAAGGTCTCGATGCCGTTACCACCACCCTGCAGGTTGAAGAAGTCCGGATCGTTGGTGTTGAGCGTATAGGTGTAGGAACCGTCGGCGGCCAGCACCAGGGTACCGTAGGTGCCGACGAAGGTGCCGGCGGTGATTGGCCCGGTCGGCACACGGTCTGCGCCCTGCACATCATTGGTCAGCACGTTGCCGGTCAGGGTCAGTTGGTTCTCTGTGGCAGTGACCGCGTTGGTATCGCCCGCTGCGGTCGGGATGTCGTCGACGATATTGACGTCGATGGCGCCACTGGCGGTACTGCCATCGGTGTCGGTCACGCTGACCGTGAAGCTCTCACCGAGACTGTTGATGCCATTGGCTGCGGCATGGGTTTCGTTGTCCACCAGGGTGTAGCTGTAGCTGACCACGCCGGTTGCCGGGTTGTAACCGGTAATGGTCAGGGTGTTGCCCAGGGCCGTGGTCGCCGACTGTGGGAAGCCGCTGGCCACGCCGCCACTGACCACGGTGATGCCGCCGACGGTGAGCGTTTGCACGCCGTCGAGTGCGGTCACGGTGAAGCTGCCGGTCTGGGTCAGGGCCGGCGCATCCGGGCTGCTGCCGTCGCCGAGGTTCTTCTCGTAAACGGTGAGTTCGCCGCCCTCGACATTCAGGCCATCGAGGGTCACCGGATCATTGAGGTTGCTGACGTTCAGCACCAGGTTGGCGGTGGACACATCACCGTCGGCATCGGTCAGCGTGTAGGCAAAGGTCTCGATGCCGTTACCACCACCCTGCAGGTTGAAGAAGTCCGGATCGTTGGTGTTGAGCGTATAGGTGTAGGAACCGTCGGCGGCCAGCACCAGGGTACCGTAGGTGCCGACGAAGGTGCCGGCGGTGATTGGCCCGGTCGGCACACGGTCTGCGCCCTGCACATCATTGGTCAGCACGTTGCCGGTCAGGGTCAGCTGATTTTCCGTGGCAGTCGCCGCATTGGTATCGCCGGCCGCCGTCGGTACATCGTCGAGGATGGAAACATCGATGCTCATGCTCGCACTGCTGCCATCGCTGTCGGTGGCAACAACGTTGAAACTCTCGCCAAGGGTGTTGCTGCCATTGGCAGTGGCATGCGCCTCGCTGGCGTTCAAGGTGTAGCTGTAAGTCACCTCACCCGTAGCCGGGTTGTAGCCGCTGATGGTCAGGGTATTGCCCAGTGCGGTCGTGACCGATTGCGGGAAGCCATTGACCACCCCTGCACTGATCACATTGATGCCGCCAACCGTCAGCGCCTGCAGACCATCAGCCGCGGTCACGGTAAAAGTGCCGCTCTGGGTCAGCGCCGCCGCGTCGGGGCTGCTGCCGTCCGCCAGGTTTTTCTCGAACAGCACCAGCTCGCCGCCGTTGATGCTCAGCCCGTTGAGCTCCACCGGATCATTGAGGTTGCTGACGTTCAACACCAGGTTGGCGCTGGAATCATCGCCATCGGCATCAGTCAGGGTGTAGGTAAAGGTCTCGATGCCATTCCCACCGCCATGCAGGTTGATGAAGTCCGGATCAGCAGTGTTGAGCGTATAGGTGTAGGAACCATCGGCCGCCAGCACCAGCGTGCCGTAGGTGCCAACGAAGGTGCCGGCAGTGATCGGCCCGCTCGGTACCCGGTCTGCGCCCTGCACATCGTTGGTCAGCACGTTGCCGCTAAGGGTCAGCTGGTTTTCCGTGGCGGTGACGGCATTGGTATCGGCCATCGCCTGCGGCACATCATCAATCACGGAGATATCCAGCGAACCACTGGCTACGTCGCCATCGGTGTCACTGACCAGTACCGCGATGCTTTCGCCAAGCCCATTGGCGCCAGCGCCGCCTGGGTGGTTTTCGGCTCCGCTCAAGGAGTAGCTGTAGCTGACCACGCCGCTGCCAGCATCGTAGCCGGTGATGGTCAGCACATTACCCAGGCCGGTGGTGATCGACTGGCCAACGCCAGTCACCGCTCCAGCAGTAACAATGTTGATGCCACCGACATTGAGGTTGAACACCCCATCAGGTGCCTGCACCGTGAAACTGCCACCCCGGGTCAGGGCCGCCGGATCACTGGCCGAACCCTGGGCCAGATTGGCCTCGTTCAACGACAACTCGCCACCCTCGATATCAAGCCCCTGGAGGTTGACCGGGTTGTCGACCGCAGGCAGCGGCGGTGCATCGTCATTGTTGTTGATCAGGCCGACGTCCAGCTCCGGCAACTCGGGAAAACCGTTGAAGCCTGCAGTGGGAAAGCCAATCTGCGGATCTACCCGCCCGGCCACCTCATCGAGAATGACGAAGGTATGCCCGCCGCCCAGTGCACCCGGCGCACCGCCAGTGCCCGGCCCCGCCGCAGTCGGGTCGGCTTCCTGGGTCGGGTCGGCGCCGGCGGCGATGGCTTGCTGGAGTTTCTCGACATCAGTCAGTTGTGCCTGGCTGGGGGTCGTCGACTCCGACGTCTCGACATGAGGCGCTTGGTTCGCCAGCAGCTCAGGGGTCAGGGTCAGGCTGCTACCGCGGCCGAGGGTAAGTTCGGCACCGTTTTGCAGGTGGACGGCGACAGCGCCCGCAAGGCCTGTGTCCAGCTGCTCGCCGGCATACACCTTATCGCCTTCGACCAGAGGCCGGCGGCTGCCATCGCTGCCCACAGCGAAGACTTCGCCCACTACCTTGCTGACGATACCGATTAACTTAGCCATGAGCGCACTCCTCCACTGCAAATCGGTTGATTGCAACAAGCGTGCGCTGAACTATCGCGTGCCCAACCCGACGGGATTACCCCGGGCCAGCGCTGAAAACAGCCTGCCAGTACGCCGTGATTTCAATGAAATCAACAACTTCGCCTGTCAGTGCTGCGGTGAAAGTGGTTGAACGAAGTGGCCTTGTGACATATGCCAAAAAATTGTCGCCAAATTTCGCCCCGCCTCCATCCCCTCCGCTACATCCATGCCCTCTGCTGCAAAAACACGGGAACTTTCTCTGACGCCCGAAAAACGCCCTCTAGCGCTATTCCACGGGCTGCCTGATATGAACAATGTCGCGGATTTCTTAGACCGCATAAGTTTTTTTTCGCATAACTCTTATGAAAAAATCTTCTTAGCTGCGCGCGTAAATGTTCTTAGCTCTGTTGTTACAAGCCTGATACGGTTTGACCTCAGGTTTTCGTCACTTTTTTGACGAACCGCAGGACCATTATTAGAAATCAGGGAGAAGTAACCCATGCGCGTTTTGACCCCCATCACCAGCGCAATTCTGTTGGCCATGGCATGTACCAATGCCCAGGCGATGTCACTTAATGAGGCTGTGCAAAACGCCGTGGATCAACATCCGGAAATTGGAGCCAGCAAGAACAGCCGGCTGTCGGCCGATGAAGATGTGAAGTTCGCCAGAGGCGGTTACTACCCCAGAGTCGACCTGGTGGCCGGCTATGGGCGCCAGCGCTCCGACAACACCAACACCCGTGGCACCAATGTCGACGGCACGCGCGACCATAATAAAGAGACATTGACCTACACCCAGTCCGACCTGCGCCTGCGGCAGATGCTCTTCGACGGCTTCAACACCGCCAACGAAGTCGGCCGTACGGAAGCGGTGGTGAACTCGCGCGCCTACTACACCCAGGCCACCGCCCAGTCCGTCGCCCTGAGCGCCATCGAGGTTTACCTCGAGGTGCTCAAACGCCGTGAGCTGGTGACCCTGGCCAAGAACAACCTGCAAGCGCACCTGCGGGTCAACGACCAGATCGGCCTGCGTAGCGAGCGTGGCGTCGGCAGCATCGCCGACCGCGACCAGTCCACTGCCCGTCGCGCCTTGGCGGAAAACAACCTGTACACCGCCGAGGTCGACCTGGCCGATGCCGAGGCCAGGTTCTATAGCGTCGTCGGTCGCCCGGCCGATGAGCTGGAAACCCCGGTGACCATCAAGGGCGAAGTGCCTGGCGACCTGGGGGCTGCGCGCCAGAACATGCTCGACAACAACCCCTACCTGAAATCCGCCCAGGCCGATGTCAATGCGGCCGAGCAGCAATACGAAGTGGCCAAGTCGCCGTTCTATCCGCGTCTGGACGCGGTGCTGGCCACCGGTGCCAACAACAACACCGCAGGCCAGGTCGGCCATGACAACAACGACTGGCAGGCCGGTGTCGAGCTCAACTACAACCTGTTCCGTGGTGGCAGCGACAAGGCCCGCCTGCAGTCCGATGCGCACAAGATCAACCAGGCCATGGACATCCGCAACAACGCTCTGCGCCAGCTTACCGAGGACCTGTCGCTGTCGTGGAACGCCATGAACAACGCCCGCGTGCAACTGCCGGCGGCCCGCGAATACGCCGAGACCTCCACCCGCGTGCGCGCGGCCTACCAAGACCAGTTCGGCCTCGGCCAGCGCACCCTGCTCGACCTGCTCGACAGTGAAAACGAGCTGTACAACGCCAACCGCCGCTACACCGAAGTGCGCTACACCGAAGAGTTCTCCATGTACCGGGTCCTGGCCAACATGGGTGAATTGTTGAGCAAGCAGCGCATCTCGTTGCCCCCCGAAGCGATCGCCAAGAGCGAAGTGAAGAGCGAGGCGCGCTTGCCCGATATGCGCTAATCCCCTCCACCCGCTGCAGGAGTAGGCGACCGTGACCAGCATGCAACCTGCGAGCTCGGCATTAGATCCGCGCCAGAGTTTCGATGACCCGTTACTCGATGGCTTGCTGATCCTCTGCAAGCTGCATGGTTGCACTGTCAGTCGCGCCGGTCTGAGTGCCGGCCTGCCCCTGCCCGAGCAACGCCTGAGCCTTGAGCTGCTGCCCCGGGCAGCAGCACGGGCCGGGCTGCAGGCGCGGGTTCTACGGCGTGAATTGGGGTCAATCTCGGCGCTCAACTTGCCGGTGCTGGTGCTGCTCAAGGACGGTCGCTGCGCAGTGCTGCGCCGTTGGGGCGAAGATGGCCGGGCGTTGATCCTGCCCTGCGAAGCCGAAGGCGGCGAGCAGTGGGTCAGCCGCGAAGAACTGCTTGAAGCCTACGCCGGTGAAGCCCTGTTCGCCCGCCCCCGCCACGAACTGGAAGACCTGCGGGCCCCGCTGATGCCGCGGGTCAACGCCTGGTTCCGCGACACCCTCAAACTCTCGCGCTGGCTGTACAGCGACGCCATCCTCGCCAGCCTGCTGATCAACCTGCTGGGGCTGATGGTGCCGTTGTTCGTCATGCAGACCTACGACCGGGTGGTGCCCAACCAGGCCACCTCGACGCTCTGGGTGCTGAGTGCCGGCCTGTTGATCGGCACCCTGTTCGAATTGACCCTGCGCGTAGTCCGCGCCCACCTGCTCGACCAGGCCGGGAAAAAGACCGACCTGATTCTCTCTGCCACCCTGTTCGAACGCATCACCGGCATGTCGATGAAAGCCCGCCCGGCCACGGTCGGCGGCTTTGCCCAGAGCATTCATGACTTCCAGGGCCTGCGTGAATTCCTCACCGCGGTGACCCTGACCAGCGTCATCGACCTGCCCTTCGTGGTGTTGATGCTGGCAGTGATCGGCCTGCTCGGCGGCTGGCTGGTGGTGATCCCGCTGATCGCCTTTCCGCTGACCATTGTCTTCGCCCTGTTCATCCAGATACGCCTGCGCGACACCGTGCAAAAAAGCCTGGCCCTTGGCGCCGTGCGCCAGGCCTTGCTGATCGAAACCCTCGGCGGCCTGGAGACCCTCAAGGCCTGCAGCGCTGAAAGCGAGCGCCAGTACCAGTGGGAAAGTACCCACGGCGCCCTCACCCGCCTCGACGCCCACGCCCGCAACCTTTCGGCCGTGGCCACCAACGGCACGTTGTTCATCCAGCAGTTCTGCGGCATGGCCACCATCGTTGCCGGGGTTTACAGCATCATCGCCGGCAACCTCAGCGTCGGTGCCCTGGTCGCCAGCTATATGCTCGGCAGCCGGGTATTGGCACCGCTGGGGCAGATCGCCGGGCTGATTACCCGCTACCAGCAGGCACAACTGACCATGCGCAGCACCGATGCGCTGATGGCCTTGCCCCAGGAACGCCAGGCCGGCCAGCAGCCGCTGGAACGCACCCAGTTGCACGGCGCCCTCGACGTCAGCCATGTGAGCTTTCGCTACACCGGACAGAACGCTGCCGCCCTCAATGACATCAGCTTCAGCGTCAAGCCGGGCGAACGCATCGGCATCATCGGCCGCAGCGGTTCCGGCAAGAGCACCCTGGCGCGCCTGCTGATGGGTTTCTATGCCCCGGACGAAGGGCAGATCCTGCTCGACAATCTCGACCTGCGCCAACTGGACATCGCCGACTTGCGTCACCAACTGGGCTACGTCGCCCATGACTTGCCGCTGCTGGCGGGCAGTTTGCGCGACAACCTGACCCTTGGCGCGCGCTATGTGAGTGATGCGCGGATGCTCGAAGTCGCCGAGCTGACCGGCGTCAGCGAGCTGGCCCGGCAACATCCGCAAGGCTTCGACCGCCCGGTGGGCGAGCGTGGCCAACTGCTCTCCGGCGGCCAGCGCCAGGCCGTGCTGCTGGCCCGGGCGATGCTGCTCGAACCGCCGATCATGATCCTCGACGAACCCACCAGCCACATGGACAACAGCAGCGAAGACCAACTGCGCCAGCGCCTGCATGGCTGGGTCCAGGGCAAGACCCTGCTGCTGGTCACCCACCGCACCTCGATGCTCAGCCTGGTCGATCGGCTGCTGGTGCTGGACAACGGCAGGATCGTTGCCGACGGACCGAAGGAAGCGGTCATCGATGCACTGCGCAAAGGCCGCGTTGGCGCGGCACTCTAGGGGGTCCATCCATGTCCGTAAGCCAAGGCCTGCGCAGTTACTTCCAGAGTTTCGGCAAGACCGCCGAACACGAGTTCATGCCCGATGTGGCCGGCGCCACGCTGCAGGACTCGCCGCGTCTGTCACGCATTACCGTATGGCTGGCTGCAGCTTTGTTACTGGTAGCGCTGCTCTGGGCCAAGTTCGCCGTGCTCGATGAAGTGACCATGGGCGAAGGCAAGGCCATTCCGTCGAGCAAGGTCCAGGTGATCCAGAACCTGGAAGGCGGCATCGTTACCGAGATCTTCGTGCGCGAAGGGCAGATGGTGAACAAGGGCGATACCCTGCTGCGCCTGGACGACACCCGGTTTCAGTCCAACAAGGGCGAGAGCGAGGCCGACCGTTTTGCCCTCACGGCCCAGGTCGAGCGCTTGTCAGCCGAAGCCGAAGGCCGGCCGTTCCAGCTCTCCGAAGAAGTGCGCAGCAAGGCGCCGCAGGTGGCTGAAGACGAGCTGTCGCTGTACCAGTCACGCCAGCGTCGCCTGACCAGCGAGAAGCAGACCCTCAACGAACAACTGCGGCAGAAGACCCAGGAACTGGCCGAGTTCCGCTCCAAGGTCGAGCAATACCGCTCGGCCCTGGCCCTGTTGCAGCAGGAGCTGAACATGTCGACGCCGCTGGTCGGCACCGGGGCGATTTCACCGGTGGAGATCCTGCGTCTCAAGCGCAGCGCCGTCGAAGCCCGCGGCTCGCTCAACGCCACCAGCCTGGCGATCCCCCGGGCCGAAGCGGCGGTAGCGGAGATCAAGAGCAAGATCGAAGAGTCCGAAGCCGGGTTTCGTTCGGAAGCTGCCAAGGAGCTCAATGAAAAACGCACCGATCTGTCGAAGATCACTGCCTCGAGCATCGCCATCGATGACCGGGTGACCCGCACCACGGTGGTTTCGCCGGTTCACGGGATCATCAAGCTGCTCAAGGTCAACACCATCGGCGGCGTGGTCCAGCCCGGCAGCGACCTGCTGGAGATCGTGCCGCTGGAAGACAACCTGCTGATCGAGGCCAAGGTGCGGCCGCAAGATGTCGCCTTCCTGCACCCCGGGCAGTCGGCGATGGTCAAGTTCAGCGCCTACGACTACACCATCTATGGCGGCCTGAAGGCCAAGCTCGAACTGATCAGCGCCGACACCGTCACCGACGACAAGGGCAATGCCTTCTACCTGATCCAGGTGCGTACCGACCGCAACCATCTGGGGGGTGACAACAAGCCGTTGTTGATCATTCCGGGCATGACCGCGACGGTGGATATCATCACCGGGCACAAGAGCGTGCTCGACTACCTGCTCAAGCCGGTGCTCAAGGCACGTACCGAGGCGATGCGCGAACGCTGAGGCGTTCGAGGGCTGCTGTACGCAGCCCATCGCCGGCAAGGCCGGCTCCCACAGAATTGCCGCCTGCAGATCCAA
>NZ_JBGOGX010000031.1:0-55820 GCF_054788455.1 Pseudomonas sp. ZL2
CGGTAGTACCGGTGATGCTGTTGGTCAGGTCCGGGTTGGTAGTGTGCACGTTGTTCGGCGCAACAAACTCAACCGAACCGGTGCTCTGACCGACAGGAATAGTGATCTGCTGACCATTGGCCAAAGTAATAACCAGCGCAGAGCCAGTCACTGGTGCAGTCACCGAAGCGGTGTAAGTGACCACGCCACCTTCAGCCACACTGCTGTTCGCTGTCAAAGTGACAGTCGAAGTATCAATGGTGTCAGTAACTTGCGTAACAGCCGGGGTGCCATCTACAGCAACTTTCTCGAAGTCGCCGCCGGTAGTGCCAGTGACAGTCACGCTAACTTCACCGGCATCGACGTACACGTCGTCTTCCGGTGCCGGAACAGTAATGCTGCCTTCAGTCTGACCTGCAGCAATAGTGATCACCTCACCATTGCTCAGGGTTACCTTCATTTCGGTGCCGGCCGGATTGGTCAGCGTGGCGGTATAAACAATCGAGCCGCCTTCAGCGACCGAACCGGTAGCCGTCAGCTTAAGGCCGGTAGTGTCATCAGTACCTGGACCGTCAGTAACGGTAGTCACCGGATTACCTGCGGTATCCAGCTTCTCGTAATTACCACCGGTAGTACCGGTAATGCTGTTGGTCAGGTCCGAATTGGTAGTGTGCACGTTATTCGGCGCAACAAACTCAACCGAGCCAGTGCTCTGACCGACAGGAATAGTGATCTGCTGACCATTGGCAAGGGTAATAACCAGTGCAGAGCCAGTAACCGGCGCAGTGACCGAAGCGGTGTAGGTAACCACACCACCTTCAGCCACACTGCTGTTCGCTGTCAAAGTGACAGTCGAAGTATCGATGGTGTCAGTAACTTCGGTAACCGCCGGCTGATTGCTGACCACCAGGTTCTCGAAGTTGCCGCCATCGACATTGTCGATGCTCACGCTGACGTTGCCGGTATCGACATACACATCATCGCTTGGTGCAGGCACGGTGACGCTGCCTTCAGTCTGGCCCGCCGCGATGGTGATCACCGCGCCGTTGCTCAGGGTCACGGTCACCGGGGTACCGGCCGGGTTGGTCAGGGTCGCGGTGTAGATGATCGAACCGCCTTCGGCCACGGTGCCGGTGGCGTTCAGGCTCAGGCCGGTGTCATCGATCGAGTCGTTGATGGTGGTGACCGCCGGGGTCGGGTTCGGAACCAGGTTCTCGAAGTTGCCACCGGTAGCGCCCGTGATGGTGGTGCTGACGCTGCTGCCGTTGTTGTAGACGTCGTTCGGCGGGGTTTGCACGTCGACGGTGCCGGTGGTCTGGCCGGCGCCGATGGTGATGGTGCTGCCGTTGGACAGGGTCACGGTGACCGGCGTCTGCGCCGGGTTGGTCAGGGTGGCGGTGTAGGTGATCACACCGCCTTCGGTGACACTCGGGTTGGCGCTCAGGCTGACCGTGGTGGTGTCGATGGTGTCGGTGATCTGGGTCACTGCCGGGGTGGTGTCCGGGGTGACGATCAGGCCCGCGCCGCCGGTGGTGCCGGTGATGGTCGCGGAAATCTCGCTGCCGTCCAGGTACACAGTATCGTTCGGCGGGATGGTCACGCTGACGCTGCCGGTGGTCTGCCCGGCGTTGATGACGATGACCTGGCCATTGGACAGGGTCACGGTCAGGTCGGTCAGCGGTGGCTGGCCCAGGGTGGCGGTGTAGGTGATCACGCCACCCGCTTCGGTGATCGACGGCGTGGCGCTCAGGGTCAGGCCGGATTCGCGCGTAGGCGTGGTGGTTGCCGGGTTGTTGGCATCGTCCAGGCCGCCCAGTTCCTGGGTGGCGGCGCCGGTGGCAAAGCCGATCGGGCCGGTCGGGAAGCCAATGGTCGGGTCGACCGAGCCTGCGGTGGCGTCGAGCATCACGAAGCTGTGGCCACCACCGGCCGCGCCGCCGCTACCTGCGGCCGACGGGCCTGCTGCGGTGGCTTCGAGCTCGGTGGTCGGGTCAGCACCGGCGGCGATGGCCTGCTGCAGCTCTTCCACCGAAGGCGCAGCCTGGGCGGTGGCTGCCGCCAGGTCAGTGCTGCTGTCCGGGGTCTCGGCGCTCCACTGGGTGTCGCGGCCCAGGTCCAGGGTGCGGCCGTCGGCCAGCTCCAGGGTGACAGCGCCGGCCAGGCCGGTCAGCACCTGCTCGCCAGCGAACAGGCGGTCACCTTCGATGAGTACACGTTGAATCCCTTCTGGGGATACGGCGATTACTTGGCCAACAATGCTTTTGACGATGGCAACAACACTGCTCATTGGACTCTCCGGACTACCCGTTCAATTTGGCTTCCATGCCAGCCGGCGCTGAATTGCCGCTTTCTGATGGAATGTTTCAATAGTAAGTTTGGCGCTTTTGACGTCAATATATTGTCGATAACTGTTGGCTATTAAGTTTATGCCAAAGTATTGACCTTCCTGCTGCCATCCTAAACAATCAGCACCGTAATGTCACATTGATATTTGAGCGGCTGCCACTCTTCCTCCGTACGATCCAAGTACCCCTTCGGAAGTTTCCGACATAAGGTCATTCCGGTTGCCATTTTCTAATGCAGCAACGATTTCTGCTGTGATTTGGGACAAGACGTCCCTGGGAAAAAAGTTAAATGCGCGCGTCACTGTTCACTGCTCTTCCTTTCGTCCTCGCCACCAGTTTCGTTCAAGCACAGAGCCTGCCAGAGGCCATGCAGAAAGCCCTCGAGGTACACCCGGAAATCCAGGCCGGGGTTAACAGCCGAATCGCTGCCGATTACCAACTGCGCGCCGCCAAAGGCGGTTACCTGCCACGCGTCGACGTGCTGGCCGGCTACGGCCGTGAAGGCACCGACAGCCCGAGCACCGGCAACCGCTGGGAAACGCTCAACCGCGGTGAGTCGAGCGTGCGCCTGCGGCAGATGGTCTTCGACGGTTTTGCCACCTCGAGCGAAGTCGGCCGCCAGCAAGCCACCGTCAACTCCCGCGCCTACTCGCTGTTGGGTGCATCCGAGCGCACCGCGCTGACCGTTGCCCAGGTCTATCTGGATGTCCTGAGCCGTCGCGAGATGGTCCGCCTGGCAGAAGACAACCTGCGCAGCCACGAGCGCATCTACGACCAGATCAAGCTGCGCACCGCCCGTGGTGTTGGCCGCCTGGCTGACCTTGATCAGGCCGAAGCGCGCCTGGCCCAGGCCCGCAACAACCTGATCACCGAGCAGACCAACCTCGCCGATGCCAAGACCAACTACCTGAGCGTGGTCGGTCAGATGCCGGACGAGTTAAGCAGCCCTACGCCGTTTGTCGACCTGTTGCCGGCCAACCTCGACGAAGCCCGCCAGCAGATGGTCGAGAGCAGCCCGATCCTGCGCTCGGCAGAGTCCGATATCGCAGCGGCGGAGAAGCAATACGCAGCGGCAAAGTCTACTTTCTATCCGCGTTTTGATGCAGAACTCGGACGGACGGCCGATAACGATCTGGATGGCATGAACGGCCACAACAATGAATGGCAGGCTATGCTGCGTATGAGCTTCAACTTGTATGCCGGCGGCAGCAACAAGGCCGACCTGGAATCCAAGTCGTACCTGACCAACCAGGCGCTGGACATTCGCAACAATGCCTTGCGCCAGCTCAATGAGGAGCTAGGCCTGGCATGGAATGCTATGGACAACGCCAATGCGCAGTTGCCGATCGCCCAACAATACGTCGATCACAGCAACAGTGTGCGCACCGCCTACCAGAAGCAGTTCAGCCTGGGCGAACGTACCTTGCTAGACTTGCTCGACAGCGAGAACGAACTCTTCACTGCCCAACGCCGTCTCACCGAAGTGAAGAACAGCCAGCTGTTTACTCAGTATCGAATCAAAGCGACCATTGGTCAGCTGCTCAAGAGCCAGGGTGTTGTCGCACCGATGGCCTCTGTGGTGCAGAACGACCTTAAACCGAAAGTGAACCTGCCAGGCATGAACTGAGGTTCACTGTTATAGCCAACCGCAACCGTTAAGAGAGCCCGCGTGGAATCAGAAGTCAGTCGAGTCCAACTCAGCCATGATCCACGCAGTCAGCACGACGATCCGTTGCTGGACAGCCTGCTGTCTCTTTGCGTGCTGCACCAGAAGCCCGCCAGCCGGGCCATGCTGACCACCGGCCTGCCGTTGCCGGCCCAACGCCTGAGCCCGGAGCTGCTGCCACGCGCGGCAGCCCGTGCCGGCCTGCAGGGCCGCTTGCTGCAACGCAAGCTGGAGCAGATCCCGAGCATCGCCATGCCGGCCATGCTCCTGCTCAAGGACGGTCGCAGCACGGTGTTGCTGGGTTGGGAGAACGACGACACCGCGCGCCTGTTACTCAGCGAAAGCGACGGCGGCGAAGTGCATGTCAGCCGTGAGGCCTTGCAAAGCGACTACAGTGGCCGGGTGTTCTTCGCCCAGCCGCAGCACAAGTTCGACGTCAACCATGGCAACCTGATCCCGCGGGCGCGCTCCTGGTTCCGTGACACCCTCAAACGCAGCCGCTGGCTGTACATCGACGCCATCGCCGCAAGCCTGGTGATCAACCTGATTGCCCTGGCCGCACCGCTGTTCGTGATGAACGTCTATGACCGCGTGGTGCCCAACCAGGCCACCTCGACCCTCTGGGTCCTGGCCCTGGGTATCTCCGGCGCCTACATCTTCGACCTGATCCTCAAGGGCCTGCGCAGCTTGTGCCTGGACCTGGCCGGGAAGAAGACCGACTTGATCATCTCCGCCACGCTGTTCGAACGCATCGTCGGCATGGCCATGAAATACCGGCCGGCAAGGGTCGGCAGCTTTGCCCAGAACATCCATGAATTCCAGGGCCTGCGCGACTTCCTCGCTTCGCTGACCCTGACCAGCCTGATCGACCTGCCGTTCACCCTGCTGATCCTGCTGGTGATCGCCATCATCGGCGGGCACCTGGTGTGGATTCCAATCATCGCCTTCCCGCTGGCCCTGGGCATCGGTTATGCCCTGCAGAAGCCGCTGGTGGCGACCCTTGAGCGAACCATGGCACTGGCATCCGAGCGCCAGTCGAGCCTGATCGAGACCCTCGCCGGGCTCGATGCGGTCAAGGTCAACAACGCCGAAAGCGAACGTCAGTACATGTGGGAGCAGACCATCGGCACCCTCAGCCGCCTCGAGCTGCGGGTCAAGGTGCTCTCGGGCCTGGCGATGAACATCACCCTGCTGATCCAGCAACTGGCGGGCGTGGCGCTGATCTGCGCCGGTGTCTACCAGATCATGGCTGGCAACCTGAGCATGGGCGGCCTGATTGCCTGCTACATGCTCAGTGGCCGCGCCCTCGGCCCGCTGGGCCAGCTCTCCGGCCTGCTGACCCGTTATCAGCAAGCCAAGGTGACCATGGTCTCCACCGACCAGATGATGGAACTGCCGCAAGAGCGCAACTTCGAAGAACGCCCGCTGAGCCGTCAGGTACTGCAGGGCGCCATCGAGTTTCGCGGCGTCGATTTCACCTACCCCAACCAGCAGAACCTGGCGCTCAAGGGCGTCAATGTATCGATCCGCCCCGGCGAGAAGATCGGCATCATCGGTCGCAGCGGCTCGGGCAAGAGCTCGCTGGCCAAACTGATCGTCGGTCTCTACGAAGCCGATGCCGGCTCGTTGCTGGTCGATGGCGTGGACATCCGCCAGATCGACGTCAGCGAGCTGCGCCACAACATCGGCTATGTGCCCCAGGACATCCAGCTGCTGGCCGGTACCCTGCGCGACAACCTGGTCAGTGGTGCCCGTTACGTGGAGGACGAATTGGTCCTGCAGGCCGCCGAACTGTCCGGGGTTCACGAATTTGCCCGCCTGCACCCGCAAGGCTACGAGCTGCAGGTTGGCGAGCGGGGCCAGAACCTGTCCGGAGGTCAGCGGCAGAACGTCGCCCTCGGCCGTGCCCTGTTGCTCAACCCGCAGATCCTGCTGCTCGACGAGCCGACCAGCGCCATGGACAACACCGGTGAAGAACGCCTCAAGCAACGCCTGCAAGTGGTCATCGAGAACAAGACCGTGGTCCTGGTGACTCACCGGGCTTCGCTGTTGTCACTGGTCGACCGCCTGATCGTTGTCGATCGCGGGCAGATAGTCGCGGATGGCCCGAAAGCCGCCGTCATGGATGCGCTGAAGAAGGGGCAGATCAGTGTTGCTTAAGATGGATATGGGCCAGATCAAGGACAGCCTGCGCAGGTATTTCAAGGGTTCCGAATCGCTCAGCGGCCAGCCGCTGCCCGAGGTCAACAAGGCGCTGATCGAAGATGCGCCGCGCATCGTGCGCCTGACCATCTGGGGGGTGATCGGCTTCTTCCTGTTCCTTGGCCTCTGGGCCAATTTCGCCATTATCGACGAAGTCACCCGTGGCGAAGGCAAGGCGATCCCGTCGTCGAAGCTGCAGAAGATCCAGAACCTGGAAGGCGGCATCGTTGCGCAGATCTACGCCAAAGAGGGCGAGATCGTCGAAGTGGGCGACCCGTTGCTGCGCCTGGACGATACCCGGTTCGTTTCCAACGTCGGTGAGACCGAGGCTGATCGCCTGGCCATGGCCCTGCGTGTCGAGCGCCTGAGCGCCGAGGTCGAAGACCGGCCGCTGAAGATCGACGAAGAAATCCGCAAGGCCGCGCCGAGCCAGGCCGCCAACGAAGAGTCCCTGTACCAGAGCCGCCGCCAGCAGTTGCAGGACGAAATCGGCGGCCTGCAGGAGCAACTGGTGCAGCGCCAGCAGGAGTTGCGCGAGTTCAGCTCCAAGCAGGGCCAGTACCGCAACAGCCTGCAGCTGCTGCGCCAGGAGATCAGCATGTCCGAGCCGCTGGTGGCTCAGGGCGCGATCTCCCAGGTTGAAGTGCTGCGCCTCAAGCGTGCCGAGGTCGAGAACCGCGGCCAGCTGGATGCCACCTCGCTGGCGATTCCGCGTGCCGAGTCGGCGATCAAGGAAGTCGAGCGCAAGATCGACGAGACCCGCGGCAAGTTCCGCAGCGAAGCCCTGACCCAACTCAATGAGGCGCGCACCGACCTGAGCAAGGCCCAGGCCACCGGCAAGGCCCTGGACGATCGGGTCAACCGTACCCTGGTCACCTCGCCGGTGCGCGGTATCGTCAAGCAGCTGCTGGTCAACACCGTTGGCGGGGTGATCCAGCCGGGCAGCGACCTGGTCGAGATCGTGCCGCTCGATGACACCCTTTTGGTCGAAGCGCGCATCCGTCCGCAAGACATTGCCTTCCTGCACCCGGGGCAAGAGGCGATGGTCAAGTTCACCGCCTATGACTACACCATCTACGGCGGCCTCAAGGCCAAGCTCGAACAGATCGGCGCCGACACCATCACCGACGAAGACAAGAACACCTTCTACGTGATCAAGCTGCGCACCGAGCGCAGCCACCTGGGCACCGACGACAAGCCGCTACTGATCATCCCGGGGATGGTCGCTTCGGTGGACATCATCACCGGCAAGAAAAGCGTGCTGAGCTACCTGCTCAAGCCGATCATCCGCGCCCGGGCCGAAGCGCTGCGCGAGCGCTAAAAGCATCGCTGGCAAGCCAGCTCCCACAGTTGGACTTTGTGGGAGCTGGCTTGCCAGCGATGAGGCCCTGAAGCTCACCATATGCTTATGCACTAAAGATATTTAAATTCTTTCTCTTATGACTTTATAGTCACTCCCCTGCGTACCTGCCGACCAATCGGCGCGCCGCACGACCGAACCAACACGGAACACCGTGAGTTTCTGATCGATGCGCGCACCTTTGGGCGCGCTCTGCGTGGGAGTGAATCATGTCAGCGGCCTCTAACGCCTTGTCGTCCATCGACAGCGCACAGCAGCAAGCCTTCGAAATCCTGCCGTTCAGTGGTGCCGTCGGCGCCGAGATCATCGGCCTGGACCTGACCCGACCGGTCAGCAGCGAAGACTTCACCCGGATCCACCGGGCCCATCTCGATCACCACGTGCTGGTGTTTCGCGACCAGCGCATTACCCCCGAACAACAAATCGCCTTCAGCCGCCGCTTCGGCGTGCTGCAGATCCACGTGCTCAAGCAGTTCTTGCTCAGCGACCACCCGGAAATCCTGATCGTCTCCAACATCGTCGAAAACGGGCAGAACATCGGCCTGGGCGATGCCGGCAAGTTCTGGCACTCGGACCTGTCGTACAAGGAACTGCCAAGCCTGGGTTCGATGTTGCACGCCCAGGAGCTGCCCAGCGAAGGCGGCGACACCTTGTTCGCCGACATGCACAAGGCCTGGGACGGCCTGCCCGAGGCCCTGCGCAAAGCCGTCGAAGGCCGCAGCGCCGCGCATTCCTACACTGCCCGCTACAGCGAAACCAAATTCGAAGGCAACTGGCGCCCGGCCCTGACCGCCGAGCAGTTGGCCCAGGTCCAGGAAGTGATCCATCCGGTGGTACGCACCCACCCGGAAAACGGCCGCAAGGCGCTGTTCGTCAGCGAAGGCTTCACCACCCGCATCGTCGGCCTGCCTGAAGACGAAAGCCGGCAGCTCCTCGCCGAGCTCTACGCCCACAGCGTGCTTGAGCAGAACATCTACCGCCACCAATGGCAGCCCCATGACCTGGTGTTCTGGGACAACCGCTCGTTGATCCACCTGGCCAGCGGCTGCCCCGCGCACCTGCGCCGCAAGCTGTACCGCACCACCATCCAGGGCGATGCCCCGTTCTGATTATTCGAGGAGTACAGCATGCGCAAATCAATCAGCCGCCTGGCGGCCAGTATCGGCCTGGGTGCCAGCCTGCTCGCCGGCAGTCTGGTAGCACCGGCCACGGCCCAGGCCGAAGGGGAAATCCGCATTGCCGAACAGTTCGGCATTGTTTACCTGCTGCTCAACGTGGTGCGCGATCAGAACCTGATCGAGAAGCACGGCAAGGCGCAGGGCATCGACATCAAGGTCGACTGGACGCAGCTGTCTGGCGGCGCCGCGATCAACGACGCCTTGCTCTCCGGCTCGGTGGACATCGCCGGTGCCGGAGTCGGCCCGCTGCTGACCATCTGGGACCGCACCCAGGGCCGGCAGAACGTCAAGGCCGTGGCCTCGCTGGGCAACTTCCCCTACTACCTGGTCAGCAGCAACCCCAAGGTGAAGACCATCGCCGACTTCAGCGAGAAAGACCGCATTGCCCTGCCGGCGGTGGGCGTCTCGGTGCAGTCGCGCTTCCTGCAGTACGCCGCCGCCAAGCAATGGGGCGACAAGGAGTACAACCGCCTCGACAAATACACCCTGGCCGTCCCCCATCCCGATGCCACGGCGGCCCTGCTGGCTGGCGGCACCGAGCTGAACGCGCACTTCTCCAACCCGCCGTTCCAGGACCAGGTGCTGGCCAACAAGGACGTGCACGTGGTGCTCAACACCTACGACCTGCTCGGGCCGAACTCGCCGACCGTGCTGTTCGCCACCGAAAAATTTCGCAACGACAACCCCAAGACCTATAAGGCCTTCGTCGAAGCCCTGGCCGAAGCCGCCGTGTTTGCCCAGAACGACAAGGCCGCCGCAGCCGACACCTACATCCGCGTGACCAGGGCCAAGATCGATCGCGAGGCGTTGCTGAAGATCATCGACAACCCGCAGTACGAATTCAGCGTGACGCCGAAGAACACCTATCCGCTGGCCGAGTTCCTCTACCGCGTGGGCGCGATCAAGCACAAACCCGAATCCTGGAAAGACTATTTCTTCCAGGACGAGAAACCGTTGCAAGGGAGCTGAGCCGGATGAACACCCCATTGCAAGGCCACACGGTCAGCAAATTGAGCAGCGTCGCCACGCCGCCGCTGCTGCAGGTGGATAACGTAAGCCTGGAGTACCGCACTGCGCAGCGCGTGGTGCGGGCCACCCACCAGGTCAGTTTCGAAGTGGACAAGGCCGACCGCTTTGTCCTGCTCGGGCCCTCGGGCTGCGGCAAGTCGACCCTGCTCAAGGCGGTGGCCGGTTTCATCGAGCCCAGGGAAGGGCAGATCCGCCTGCAGGGCCAGGCCGTGCATGGCCCGGGCCCGGACCGCATCGTGGTGTTCCAGGAGTTCGACCAGCTGCCGCCATGGAAAACCGTCAAGCACAACGTGATGTTCCCGCTGCTGGCCTCGGGCACGCTCAAGCGCAGGGAGGCTGAAGAACGCGCCTTGCACTACCTGGAAAAAGTCGGCCTGGCCGGCTTTGCCGATGCCTATCCGCATACCCTGTCGGGCGGCATGAAAGCCCGCGTGGCGATTGCCCGGGCGCTGGCCATGCAGCCGAAGATCCTGCTGATGGACGAACCCTTCGCCGCCCTCGACGCCCTGACCCGGCGCAAGATGCAGGAAGAGTTGCTGCTGCTCTGGGAAGAGGTGCGTTTCACTCTGTTGTTCGTCACCCATTCGATCGAAGAAGCGCTGGTGGTGGGCAACCGCATCCTCTTGCTGTCGCCCCATCCGGGCCGGGTGCGCGCCGAAATCCACAGCCACCAGTACGACCTGCAGAGCCTTGGCGCCAGCGACTTCCAGGCGTCGGCGCGGCGCATCCACCGTTTGCTGTTCGACGACGATGCCCAGGCCGAGCACGACCCGGCATTGGGTTTCGCCGACATTCGCATTGCCTACTGACCGGGAGTTTTGCCATGACCACAACTGTTACACCGCGTCAGGAATACGAAATTGTCCTCGAGCCGCTGCTCAGTATCCCCGTTGAACGCGAACTGCCGCTGGGCCAGCGCCTCTGGCAACAGGGCTGGCTGCGCAAGGGCCTGATCCTGATCCTCCTGGCCGTGGCCTGGGAAGCCATCGCCCGCTACCAGGACAATGACCTGCTGCTGCCCAGCTTCGTGCAAACCGCAGCAGCCCTGTATGACGGCCTGCTCAGCGGCGAGTTGCCGGCCAAGGTCGGCGTGTCGCTGGTGGTACTGCTCAAGGGTTATCTGCTGGGGATCGTCCTGGCCTTCGGCCTGACCAGCCTGGCGGTGTCGACCCAGTTCGGCCGCGACCTGCTCAGCACCCTGACCTCGATGTTCAACCCGCTACCGGCGATCGCTTTGCTACCGCTGGCGCTGCTCTGGTTCGGCCTGGGCGACAACAGCCTGATCTTCGTGCTGGTGCATTCGGTGCTCTGGGCCCTGGCGCTGAATACCTACGCGGGTTTTCTCGGGGTCTCCGAGACCCTGCGCATGGCCGGGCGCAACTATGGCCTGCGCGGCTTGCGCCTGGTGGTGCATATCCTGATTCCGGCGGCGCTGCCGTCGATCCTCTCGGGCCTGAAGATTGGCTGGGCCTTTGCCTGGCGCACACTGATCGCCGCCGAGCTGGTGTTCGGCGCCACCAGCGGCAAGGGCGGGCTGGGCTGGTACATCTTCCAGAACCGCAACGAGCTGTACACCGACAAGGTGTTCGCTGGGCTTGCGGTGGTGATCCTGATCGGCCTGCTGGTCGAAAGCCTGGTGTTCAACACCCTGGAGCGTGTCACCGTGCGCCGCTGGGGCATGCAGCGCTGAAAGGCTCAGGCCGATTGATATTGCGCCGCGGCATTGTTGAGGGTTTCGGCAATCTGCCGGCGCAGGCTCAGGGGCTGTTCGACGATCAGCCCGTCACCCTGGCTCAGTAGCCACCAGCGCAGTTGCCAGCTGTTGCTGACGGTGGCCTGCAGGCGGTGGCCAGCTTCCAGCGGAGTCAGGTGCATGTCGGCCGACAGTGGCGTCTCGCGCACCAGGCGGGCCAGGTTGTCGCTGATCCAGGCCTGCAGTTCGATCTTGTCGGTATCGCCGAACTGCAGGGCATCGCTGCGCAGGTACGCCTGCAGATCGAAGGCGCGCAGGCCCTCGGTGGGGCTGTCGAGGATGCGCAGCTTGCGAAAGCGATGCACGGCGAACTGGCGAATGTCGGTATAGGCCACGGCAGTGGCAATCAGGTAACTGACCTGGCCGCGCTGGATCAACGCCAGCGGGTTGAGGGTCAGCTCGCTGAGCTTGTCGTTATGTGCCGAGTAGTACTGGCAGTGCAGCTGGTATTCCTCGAGCAGCGCGTGTTGCACGGTCTCGAGGATGCTGTCGGGCACTTCCGGGGCCTGCATGTTCATGTCCGGGCGCACGCTGGCGACCTTGTCCAGCCAGCGCGCCACCTTGTTCGCCCCCGACAGGTGTTCGAGCTTCTGCCGGGCATGGCTGAAGCGCGGGTCCAGCACCTTGAGCATGCTCCCCGGCAACAGCGGGCGTACCGCTTCTTCCACCAGCGCCAGGCTCAGGGCCTCGCTGACACTGATACCGCGCAATTCGATGCAGGCGTTGGCCGCCCAGTGCCAGCCGTACGGGATGCTCTTGTCGTTACGCTCCAGCGGGAAGATCAGCGACAGCTCGTTGAGGTCGCGCTCGATGCTGCGCTTGCTGATGGAAAAACCTGCGTCCTGCAGGCGACCGACCAACTCGGCACTGGTAATCCCCGGTGAGCGGCTGGGCAACTGGCGCAGCAACTCCCATTGGCGGCTGAGGGTGGCACGTGTCGTGGCAGAGGGCAAAAGGTGGCGTCCTTGTCTAGGCTTGCGGTTGTAGCATGGCGCCAGCGCAGTGATATGGCAATTAGCCATTTATGTATCCAGATCAAGGATGAAGCAGTTGAGTGCCCTAACTGAATCGTTCGCGACAGGTTTTGTCGTGACCGTGCGCAGAATCACGCCTCATCACTCCCGCTGTTGGATCTGTGGGTAGTTCAATGAGGACGAACATGTCAGCTGCCAGCAACATTTACCCACTGCTTGAGCGCCTGTTGCCCGAGCGGATCATCCCTGCGCCCGGCCGGCCCGGCCGCCTGCAGCGGTTGTACGCCGGGGTCGGCATGCCCAGCCAGCGGGCAGCGCTGGGCGAAAGTTTCAGTCTGATCAGCCGCCTGGATGAGGCCAGCGACCTGCAGGCGGAGTACGAAGACCTGCGCGCCCAGGCCCTGGAAGGCAACGTGGGTGCGCTCAACGATCTGGGCTGGATCTGGCTCAATGGCAAGTACTGGCGCGCCGACCCGACCCTGGCCGGGCACCTGCTGCGCATGGCGGCCCTGCAGGGCAGTGCCGCGGCCTGGTTCAACCTTGGTCAGCAGCATTACTTCGGCAAAGGCGTCGAGGTGGCCTATGCCAGCGCGGCGGAGTATTACCAGCAGGCATTCGAGCGTGGCCTGGAACACGCCGCCGCAGCGCTGGGCGATCTCTACGAGGAAGAAATCTGCGACAGCGATACCCAGGAATGGCAGGTCGACCTGCAGCAGGCCTATCACTGGTTCCTGCGCGGCGCCCAGCGCGGTGAAGCGCGCTGCCGCTTCGAGGTCGGCTACCGGCTGCTGCATGGGCTGTCGGTCAACGTCGATATCAAAGCTGCTGTGTACTGGCTGGAGCTGGCCGCCGTGGCCGGGGTGATGCAGGCCGCCGAAGAGCTGGCACTGCACTTTAGCGAGACCAACAACGCCCTGCGCTACCTGTTCTGGCGCGAGCAGGCGATCAGCCTGGGCAGCAAGCTGGCGCTGAACATGAAGCTGGACGATCAGTTGCAACCGTGAACACGACGTCTGTCAGCCACTATTGACGGCAGGGGCGGTGATCGAAGAATATTGATAGTTAGCAAACTATGAATATAGCCACGAACCTCCCCTCATGACCCTCGACGCACTGCAACTCAACATCAGCAGCGGTATGGTGGTGGCCGGCCGGCACTGGCGGCGCATCTGCCAGGCGACCCTGGCCGGCTACGGCATTTCCGAAGCCTGCGCGGTGCCACTGCTGATGATCGTGCGGCTGGGCGATGGCGTGCATCAGGTCGCCGTAGCGCAAGCGGCAGGGCTCGAAAGCCCGTCACTGGTGCGCCTGCTCGACCAGCTGTGCAATGCCGGCTTCGTCTGCCGCACTGAAGATCCGGTCGACCGTCGAGCCAAGGCCCTGAGCCTGACCGCCAGCGGCCGGGTGCTGGCTGAAGCCATCGAAGGCGAACTGGTGCGCCTGCGCCGCGAAGTGCTGCAGGGCATCGACGAAGCTGACTTGCTGGCCACCCTGCGCGTACTGCGCGCCTTCGAAGAGGCCGCCCAGCGCACCCCGGGCGTGCCGGCGTGAGCGGATTTTTCAGCTCAATGCCGCCCGCGCGCGACTGGTTCTACGGTGTGCGCACCTTCGCCGCATCGATGATTGCCCTGTACATTGCCCTGCTCATGCAGCTGCCACGGCCTTACTGGGCCATGGCCACGGTGTATATCGTCTCCAGCCCGTTCGTCGGGCCGACCAGTTCCAAGGCTCTGTATCGCGCCATGGGCACCTTGCTCGGCGCTGCCGGGGCGGTGTTTTTGGTGCCGCTGCTGGTGCAGACGCCGGTGCTGCTGACGGTCGCCGTGGCCTTGTGGACCGGCACCTTGCTGTTCCTCTCGCTGCACCTGCGCACCGCCAACAGCTATGCGTTGATGCTTGCTGGCTACACCTTGCCGATGATTGCCCTGCCGGTGGTCGACGACCCGCTGGCGGTGTTCGATATCGCCTCTTCGCGGGCCCAGGAAATCTGCCTGGGCATTGTCTGCGCGGCGGTGGTCGGGGCGATCTTCTGGCCGCGGCGCCTGACCCCGGTGCTGGTTGGCGCCACCGGCAACTGGTTCAACGAGGCGATCCGTTACAGCGATACCTTTCTGGCCCGCGAAGCCAGCGCCGATAAGGTCGGCGGCTTGCGCGCCTCGATGGTCACCACCTTCAACTCGCTGGAGCTGATGATTGGCCAGCTGTCCCATGAAGGCGCCCGCCCGCAAACGGTGAAGAACGCCCGCGAGCTGCGCGGGCGGATGATCCACCTGCTGCCGGTGATCGATGCCCTCGACGACGCCTTGCTCGCCCTTGAAGGCCGCGCCCCGGCCCAGACCGAACAATTGCAGCCGTTGCTGACTGCGGCCCGCGCCTGGTTGCAAGGCACCGCGCAGGCCCCCTCGGCGGCGCGCTGGTCAGTGTTGCGTGCACAAATCGAACACCTGCAACCGAGTGCCGCGGCCCTTGATGAACGCGCCTCTCTGCTGCTGTCCAACGCACTCTATCGCCTGGCCGAGTGGGTCGACCTGTGGCAGGACTGCTGCAGCCTGCAGCACGCCATCCGCAACGAAGACCTGTCGCCCTGGCGCGCGGTCTATCGGCACTGGCGCCTGGGCCGGCTGACGCCGTTTTTTGATCGTGGGCTGATGCTGTACTCGGTGTTCTCCACCGTCAGCGCAATCATCGTCGCCACCACGCTGTGGATCTTGCTTGGCTGGGGCGACGGTGGCAGCGCGGTGATTCTCGCTGCCGTGGCCTGCAGCTTCTTTGCCGCCATGGACGACCCGGCGCCGCAGATCTACCGGTTTTTCTTCTGGACTTCGCTGTCGGTGCTGTTCGCCAGCCTTTACCTGTTCCTGGTGCTGCCCAACCTGCACGACTTCCCGATGCTGGTGCTGGCCTTCGCCGTGCCGTGCATCTGCGTCGGCACCCTGACCGTGCAGCCGCGCTTCTACCTGGGCACCTTGCTGACCATCGTCAACACCGCCTCCTTCATCAGCATCCAGGGCGCCTACGACGCCAACTTCCTGACCTTTATCAACGCCAACCTGGCCGGGCCGGTGGGCTTGCTGTTCGCCTTCGTCTGGACCCTGGTGGTGCGCCCGTTCGGCGTCGAGCTGGCGGCCAAGCGCCTGACCCGCTTCAGCTGGCACGACATCGTCGGCATGACCCAGCCGGCCACGCTGGCCGAGCACCGCCACCTGGGTGTGCAGATGCTCGACCGGCTGATGCAGCAACTGCCGCGCCTGACCCAGACCGGCCAGGACACCGGCACTGCCCTGCGTGACCTGCGCGTGGGCCTGAACCTGCTCGACCTGCTGGCCTACATGCCCCGGGTCGGCGCGCATCCGCGCCAGTTGCTGGAGCGGGTGGTGGAAGAGGTGGGTGAACACTTCCAGGCCTGCCTGGATGCCCGCCGTCGCCTGCATGCTCCCGAGGTGCTGTTGCAGAGCATGGAGCGCGCCCGCCGTGCGCTGAACCTCAACGACCTGGCTGATTGCGCCGAAGCCCGCGTGCACCTGCTGCACGCCCTGAGCGGCTTGCGCCTGGCACTGTTGCCGGGGGTCGAGGTGGTGCTGGAGCCGTCCGGCGATCAGTCACAACTGCCCTACGGCATCGATGGAGCGCCGCTGTGATCGGAGATCTGGATATCAGCGGGGTGTTCCTGCCCACGCTGCTGGTGATGATGGTCCTCACCTATTTGCTGTTTCTCGGTGTGCACGCGCTGCTCAACCGCGTGCACTTCTACCGCCTGGTCTGGCACCGGGCGCTGTTCAACGTTGCGCTTTACGGCGTGCTGCTCGGCACGGTCGATCACTTTTGCCGAAACCTGATGCTGCCATGAAAAAACCCTTGTTGACCCTGGGCCGCGTGGTCCTGACCCTGCTGGTAGTGACGCTGGCGACCGTACTGGTCTGGCAGATGGTCATGTACTACATGTTCGCGCCCTGGACCCGGGACGGGCACATTCGCGCCGATGTGATCCAGATTGCCCCGGATGTCTCCGGCTTGATTCAGCAGGTCGAAGTGCGTGACAACCAGGTGGTCAAACGCGGCGACGTGCTGTTCACCATCGACCAGGACCGCTTCCACCTGGCCCTGCGCCAGGCCCAGGCGACCCTGGCCGAGCGCAAGGAAACCCTGGCCCAGGCCCAGCGTGAAGCCCGGCGTAACCGTGGCCTGGGCAACCTGGTGGCGCAGGAGCAACTGGAAGAGAGCCAGTCGCGCCAGGCCCGTGCCGAGTCGGCGCTGGCCGAAGCCCAGGTGGCGGTGGATGCCGCGCAACTGAACCTCGACCGCTCGGTGGTGCGCAGCCCGGTCGATGGCTACCTCAACGACCGCGCGCCGCGTGCCCATGAGTTCGTCAGCGCCGGGCGGCCAGTGCTGTCGGTGGTCGACAGCGACTCCTACCATGTCGATGGCTACTTCGAAGAAACCAAGCTGGCCGGCATTCACATCGGCCAGGCTGTGGATATCCGTGTGCTCGGCGACAACACACGCCTGAGTGGGCGAGTGCAGAGCATCGCCGCCGGTATCGAGGACCGCGACCGCAGCAGCGGCGCCAACCTGCTGCCCAACGTCAACCCGGCGTTCAGCTGGGTGCGGCTGGCCCAGCGAATTCCGGTGCGCATCGCCTTCGATGAAGTACCCGCGGACTTTCGCATGATCGCCGGGCGTACCGCGACGGTGTCGATCGTTGAGGGCAACGGGCAATGAAACGGCTGTCGCTGCTCGGCCTGAGCCTGCTGCTGTCGGCCTGCCAGATGGTTGGGCCGGATTACCAAGTGCCCAAGGACGCCGCTATCCAGCGCGCCGACCTGCAGGGCGAGCTGCGCCAGGACGCCGACAGCGTGGTCTCGGCACCGGTGCCCAAAGACTGGTGGCACCTGTACCAGGACGAACGTCTCAATCAGCTGGTGCGCCAGGCCCTGGCGGCCAACAGCGAATTGCGCGTGGCGGCGGCGAACATCGCCAAGGCCCGAGCCCAGGTCGAAGAAGCCGAAGCCCAGGGTGGCTTCAATGGCGGCGTCAAGCTGGGCGCCCAGCGTTTGCAGGAATCCGGCGAAGCCTTCCTGCAGCCGGAGAAAGTGCCGGTAGCCAATATTGGCGAGGCGATTATCAGCGCGTCCTACCAGTTTGACCTGTGGGGCACCCTCAAGCGTGGCGTCGAGGCCGCCCAGGCCAATGCCGACGCGACCCAGGCCGCCGCCGATACGGCACGCATTACCCTGGTGGCGGACGTGGTGCGCGCCTATACCCAGGTGTGTGCGGCCAACGAGGAATACCACATCGCCCATGAGTCCCTGGACCTGCAGGAACAAAGCGTGACCCTGACCCAGCGCCTGCGTGACGCTGGCCGAGGTGACGAAACCCAGGTGACCCGTTCGCAGACCCAGTTCAAATCGTTGCGCGCCGAACTGCCGCGTTATCAAGCTGCACGTGAAGCGGGCCTGTATACCTTGTCGATGCTGCTGGCCAAGCCGGTCAATCAATTGCCGGCGGGTACTGGCGATTGCGCCGAGCTGCCGCATATCGCCCAGGTACTGCCGGTGGGTGATGGCGCGGCGCTGCTCAAGCGCCGCCCGGATATCCGCCAGGCCGAACGCAGCCTGGCGGCGGCCACGGCGACCATTGGCGTGGCCACCGGGCAGTTGTATCCGGACATCAGCATCGGTGCTCAGGTGGGCACCATCGGTATCCTCGAGAACCTGGGCAAACCTGCGACCAATCGCTGGGGCTTCGGCCCACTGCTGACCTGGAATGTACCGACCAATGGCTCGCGGGCGCGTATTCGTGAAGCAGAGGCTTCGACCCAGGCAGCGTTGGCGCATTTTGACGGCGTGGTGCTCAACGCCATTCGTGAAACCCAGACCAGCCTTGCGCAGTACAGCGCATTGCTGGAGCGGCGTGATGCCTTGGCTGATGCCGAGCGCTCTGCGCAATTGGCGGCGGATCAGACCCATCGCTTTTACCAGGCCGGGCGCGAGTCGTTCCTCGCTGACCTGCAGGCGACCCGTACCTATACCGACATGCGTGCGCAACTGGCGGCGGCCAATACCCAGGTGGCGATGGGGCAGATTGGCTTGTTCCTGGCGTTGGGTGGCGGTTGGTGAGAGCGGCAAGGCTGCGCCTTGCATCGCTGGCAAGGCCAGCTCCCACAGGTGCTGTGTAAACAGAGCCCTTGTGGGAGCCAGCCTTACTTATCCACAAGCCCCTTGAGCATCTCGATCGGCAACGGAAACACGATGGTCGACGACTTGTCGCCGGCAATGCTGCCCAAGGTCTGCATGTACCGCAGTTGCATCGCCCCCGATTGGCGGCCGAGCATTTCCGCTGCCTGCATCAGTTTCTCCGACGCCTGCAGCTCACCTTCGGCATGGATTACCTTGGCCCGCCGCTCCCGTTCAGCCTCGGCCTGACGGGCAATGGCGCGGATCATCGACTCATTGAGGTCGACATGCTTGATCTCGACGTTGGCCACCTTGATGCCCCAGGCATCGGTTTGCGCGTCCAGCACCTGGCGAATATCCAGGTTCAGTCGCTCACGCTCGGCCAGCAGTTCATCCAGTTCATGCTTGCCCAGCACCGCACGTAAAGTGGTCTGCGCCAGTTGGCTGGTGGCCATGAGAAAGTCCTCGACCTGGATGATCGCCTTCTGCGGGTCGAGCACGCGAAAGTACAGCACCGCGTTGACCTTGACCGAGACGTTGTCGCGGGTGATCACATCCTGTGGCGGCACATCCAGCACCACGGTGCGCAGGTCGACCCGGACCATCTGCTGAATCCCCGGAATCAGCAATACCAGCCCCGGCCCCTTGACCCGCCAGAAGCGCCCGAGCTGGAACACCACGCCGCGCTCGTACTCACGCAGGATGCGAAACGCCGACAGCAACAGCACTGCCAGCAGCGCCAGCAAGGCGCCAAAACCCAGTTCGAAAAACATTTCAGTCTCCTTGCTCCGGCGCTTGTGCCTCGGCGCTGACGTCCAGTAGTACGCCCTTGCGTGTAATCACCCGGACGCGTTGCCCCACCTGCAATGGCGTCTGGCACTGGGCTTGCCACTGTTCACCCTGCACCTGCACCGAACCGATGAACGGATCACTGTCATTGACCGCCATCACCGTTGCCAGGCTGCCCACCAGCCCGGCATCACCGCTGACCAGCGCGCGCTTGCGCGCCTTCATGGCCATGCCCAGCACGCCGCCGAGCAGCAGCGCCGAGAGCAGGGCGAGGGTCAGGATCAACGCCAGGGGGATGCCGAAGCCGGGCACGTCGGTGTCCATCAGGATCACCGCGCCGACCACGAAGGCGACGATGCCGCCAAAGCCGACCACACCGAAACTGGGCAAGAACGCCTCGGCAATCATGAAGGCGATGCCGAGCATGATCAGCGCCGCCCCGGCGTAGCTCACCGGCAGCAGCTGCAGGGCATACAGGGCGACCAGCAGGCAGATGCCGCCGATCACCCCGCCAACCCCGGAGCCTGGGCTCATGAACTCGAACATCAGCCCGTAGATGCCGATCATGATCAGGATCAGCGCCACGCTGGGGTTGGTGATCACCGCCAGCAGGCGCGTGCGCCAGTCCGGCTCGCGTTCGATGATGGCCGCGTTGGCGGTGTGCAGCTGTACCGGCTGGCCGGCGGCTTCGAGGCTGGTGCCGTCGAGCTGGCGGAGCAGATCGGGCAGGTCGTTGGCGATGCGATCGATGACCTTCAGGCGCAAGGCGTCATTGGCCGGCAGGCTGACCGATTCGCGTACCGCCTGTTCCGCCCAATCGGCGTTGCGTCCACGCAGTTGCGCCAGGCCGCGAATGTAGGCAGCGGCGTCGTTGATCTGCTTGCGGGTCAGGGTGTCCTGTTCACTGTTCGGTGCCTGTTTATCGCCGGTGGGCGCAGCGGGCGGAGCGGCCGGGTCCTTGGGCGTGCCCGGCAGGCCGCCGATCTGCACCGGCGTGGCCGCGCCGAGGTTGGTGCCCGGGGCCATCACGGCGATATGGCTGGCGTAGAGGATATAGGTACCGGCGCTGGCCGCCCGGGCGCCACCGGGGGCGACGAAAGTGGCTACCGGCACGGGGCTGGCGAGAATCGCCTTGATGATTGCGCGCATCGAGCTGTCGAGCCCGCCGGGGGTATCGAGGCGGATCACCACCAATTGCGCCTGCTGCGCCTTGGCCTGCTCCAGGCCGCGCACCAGATAGTCGGCACTGGCCGGGCCGATAGCGTTATCGATACTCAAAACCAGCACCGGATTACCGGGCGCTGCCACGCCGCTCGTCAGCGCGCCGAGCATCAATAAAAGCAGCAGGTGCCGACACCAGCGAGCGATCACCTGAATTCACCCGGGCTGTGCGTGTCCAATAAGTTTAGTCGGCTGCTTGAGGCAGCACGGCCTAAACTTCAGAAGTGGGGGGGCTATATCCGGAGGTGCATCATGCGAATGGCAAAAACCCTGCAGCAATGCCTGGACAAGGCCGGCTGCGATTACGACATTGTTCCTCACCCACACTCATCCACCAGCCTTGAGTCGGCGCGTACCGCGGGTGTACCGGCCGAGCGGGTGGCCAAGTCGGTCATGCTCGACGACCGCCACGGCAACTACCTGATGGCCGTGCTACCGGCCAACCGTCACCTGGACATGAGCAAGGTGCGCGCCACCGGCGCATGGCAAATGACCCATGAAAGCGGCCTGCCACACCTGTTCGGCGACTGCGAACGCGGCGCCATTCCGGCGCTGGGTGACGCTTACTCGATCAAGATGGTGCTCGATCCGACCCTGACCCGTCAGGGCGATATCTATGTCGAGGCTGGTGATCACGATCACCTGATCCACATGAACATGACGCAGTACCTGAAACTGGTGCCAAACGCCGAAGTGCGCGAGGTTTGCTGATGATCAACCCACTGCCAGGCTGGCGTCGTGGATGCCCGGCCTGGCTCTAAGGAGTGCCCCATGGAAGCACCAAACCACAAGTTTTCCGAATTGTTCAAGCAACTGGGATTACCTGACGATCCGAAGGGGATTGATCAATTCATAACCAGCCATTCGCCGCTAAAAAGCGATATCAAGCTGGTCGATGCGCCGTTCTGGACCTCAAGCCAGCGAGCGTTTCTGAAAGACAGTATCGACGAAGATGCCGACTGGGCGGTGATGTTCGACCAGCTCAACGAGGCGCTGCGGCGTCCGAGAAAATAAACGCTGAGCGGCACATCTACCGGCGAACGGCGTTGCTATGCTCAGGAAAAAACAACAAGGGGATAGCGCTAATGAAAGATCCCTATGCCGCCGGTTTCTGGTGTGCCGTGACCGCCCTGGGCCTGCTGACCGTCGGTTATTTCTATGGAATCAAACAGACCCACCACCTGGGTCAGGCCCTGGTGTTTCTCTACGCCGCCGGAGGCGTGATCGGGGCGCTGGCCCTGACCGCGCTGGCCTGGATTGCCTGGCAGCAATTGCGGGTGAGTAAACGGCAGCTGGCTCAGGGCCGAACACTGGTGGCCATCTGGAACACCAAGGTTGCCTTGCGCCGGGTCGAGACGGTCTTTGACCGCTACTTCTGGGGCAGCTATTGGCAACCCGGGCGCACTTTTCAGGAGGTGATGGGCGAACTTGAAGGCACGCCCCTGGAGCAGAGCCTGGAAGCCCTCAAGCGCCAATGCCGCGAGCTGGACCGCGAAACCCACGACCACCGCCGCCACTGGCTGGACAACGCCCGTGAGCTGTCCACCGTGGCCACCGCCATGGCCCGCGAGCGTTATCAACTGGATTTGTGCGACTCGCAGCAAAGCAGCGGTCGCGGCGCCGCCGTACTCAATCGTGACCTGGAAGTGCTGGTGTACACCTGGTCGGCGCGCCTGCGCAGCTTCGACCACCAGCTCGACGAGCTGGAGGGCGAATACCGCTGACCTGGCGTCGACTCAGTCGCCGCGAATGTACTGTTCCAGCTGCAGGATCATGTTGGCCTGCTCGGCGATGGCCTCCTTGACCAGGTCGCCGATCGACAGCAGGCCGAGCAGCTCGCCGTTCTCGACCACCGGCAGGTGGCGCAGGTGACTGTTGGTCATCATGTTCATGCAGTACTCGACGTTCTGGTGCGGGTCGACGGTGATCACCGGCGCACTCATGATCGCGCTCACCGGTGTGCCCACTGAACTGCGCCCCTTGAGCACCATCTTGCGCGCATAGTCGCGCTCACTGACGATTCCCACCACGCGCCCGTCCTGCACCACTGGCAGGGCACCGACGTTCTTCTCGGCCATCAATTTCAGTGCATCGAGCACCATATGGTCGGGGCCGATGGTGTGAACCGAGTGGTGTTGCTGGGCTTTTGTCTTTAGAAGCTGTGCCACGGTTTTCATAGAGGCCTCTGCGATGCTGGGAGTGGGTGACGGCAGATAGCTACAGAATCGTGTACAGATGGCCGCAGGGCAAGGGAGAAAGCGGCATCGATGTGATTGAAAAACGTCATGGGCGCAAAAACGCAAAAGCGGCCAATGATGGCCGCTTTGCTTGGAGACTCGATCAATCCGTGATCAAGCGATACCTTTCGGGTTCGGGCCGAAACGGTTCGGGCCTGGCTGGCTGTCCTGGCACAGGAAGATCAGGTTGACGATCGGGAGCAGCAGCCACCAGCCGCTACGGTCGGTGTCGTGCATGCGTCGAACGCCGACGGCGATACCCGGGATCAGCAGCGCCAGGCTGTACAGGTTGGAGAGGATCGCACCGGTACCGGCCACGCCTTCGATAAAGCCCAGCACCATGGCTACCAGGATGTTGACCAGGAAGAACATCCAGTATTCCTTGCGGCGCGCACGGCCGGAGAACACGGCGTATTTCTTCAATACTTCAAAGTACCAGATGCCAGTCGGCGCAGGTGCGGCGGCCACAGGTGCTGCAGTGGCTGCAGCGGCTTGCGGTGCACCACAGGCCGGGCAAGTCACGGCGCTGTTGTGGATTTCCTTGGCGCAGCCACGGCAAAAAACCATACTCATTTGTTGTCCCTTACATTAATTAACTGATAGTCCGATATACACAAACAGTGAAATGCCCGACAAAGCCGCGCCGGCAATTGCCATGTTGCTTCCCGGTTTTTTGTTGACGATGCTGAGCGTGCCCAGGACCAGCCCGGTCAGCGCAAACAGGCCTAATCCCAGCAGGGTGTCACGGTCCCAATCGGAGTCGTCGAACAGCGAAAGCCCGCAGAGGATGCCGAGGATCAGCGAGGTGATGCCCATCCAGGGCGAGGGCTGGCTGGCAGGTTGCGAGGTGGCGGGGAGATACTGAGGGGCGCCGCACTGTGGGCAGCTGGGTGCCGTTTCATGGATTTCCTTGGCACAACCGCGGCAAAAAACCATTGCCATGACAATTCCTTTTGATCGTTTCTGCTTACGTGTGTGCAGCAGAAGTCGGCGGGGAGTTTACCAAATATTTCATGGATGGCGTAACAGTGGCAGCGCCCTGCTGAACCCCAAAGGATTTAACAGGGCGCAATACGTCAGCTCTTCTGCACGATCACCTGGCTGTTCAGGTCATTGAGCATGGCGTCCAGGGTTGGCTTCATCTTCTCGAAGTCCTTGACGCTGCACACCGCTTTTGGATTGTGGAAGTCCAGGCGGCGCTTGATCACCAGGCTGTTGCCCTGCTGGGCATACTCGGCACTGTAGTCGAAGTGCTTGTCCTTGAGGGTCACAGGCTTTGGCGCGGCGATGATCTTGACGTCGGCCGGGAACTCGAAGCGCGCCTGCTCTTCAGTGATCCCGGAGATGCAGGTGAAGTCCTGGGTGCGCTGCTTTTCAGCGATAAAGCCGAAGACGTTCTGGGCGATGCCGCCAGCCAGGCTGGTCAGGGTCGGCACGCCGATCGGGCCAGGCAGGTTGACCAGGTTTTCGCTGCGACCGTTGATGTGCATCTCGAAGGCGCCGCTGGTTTCCAGGTCGTCGCTGCTGATCTTGCCGCTACCACGCTGGCCGTAGGCGGCGAGGATGCGCTGGGTCAGCAGGTCGCGCTCGGCCGGTTGCATGTTGCGCATCATCCAGCGGTTCATCTCGGCGGCCCAGCCGTCGATCTTCGAGGCATGAATGAAGTCGGCGGCGCCGCTGCTGGCCACGGTGTAGGTGGTGCTGTTGTGCACCAGGCCGGGCTGGGTGGCCGGCGTGCGGCCGAGCTTGCCGGAGCGGGTCAGCACGGTTGGCTTGTCCAGCACCGGGGCTGGCAGGTAGCCGCTGGCGATGGCTTCGGCGGTGGAGTCCAGGTACAAGTCCAGGCTCGGAATATAGGTGACCACGTGGTTGATCACCCCCAGCGTCGGCACCTTGGGCAGGGCGTAGGCGTTGCCGAGGTTGATCAGCGCCGGGGTGCTTTCAATGTTGACTGCGGCCAGCAGCGCTTCGAGCAGGGCAACGTGGTCCTTGCAGTCGCCGTAGCGATTGCTCAGCACGGTATCGGCAGCATGCGGCACCACGCCGCCGGCACCGATGTACACCGCCACGTAGCGGATGTTGCGGCGTACCCAGTCCCCCAGGGCCAGGGCCTTGTCGCGCGGGTCGTCGATCTTGGCCGTGAGCTTTTCGGCCAGTTCACGGATGGCTGGCGTTACCTCGCTGTTGGCCCGCGCCGCGTAGGCTTTGGCGAACTCGCTGTAGTCGGCGAAGGTGGACACGGCCAGGTACTTGCCGTAGTCCGAGTAGGCTACTGCGCCCAGTTCTGTACGGGCGTTGTCACCCTGCACGTAATCCCACTGGTAGACCTTGCGCCCAGGCTCGGCCTTGGGGCTGGAAGCCTTGAAACCCTTGGCCTCGGCGTTGAGCTTGAGGCTCTTCGGCAGGTCGTAGATCAGGGTGAACTGCTGGGTCGGGTGGAATTGTGGCATCGCCAGGTCTTCGAACTGGCCAGGGAACAGCGGGGTCTTGCGCTGTTTCTTGAAGCTCAGCACCAGGCGATCGCCCACGGCCACTTCCGGGAAGATCACCACCTTGACCAGGCTGTCGTGGAACATCGGCGCCTGGGCCGACTGCGGCTCCTGCTGCTCCTTGATCTGCTCGGGGCTGACCAGCACTTTGCGGCCATCCGGCTTCTGGGTGTAGGCCTGGGTAACTTCAAGGCTTTCCAGGGTGCGGTTGTAATACAGCGACTGCTGAGCCTTGGCCTGGATTGCGCGTTCTTCGTTGATCAGCAGGACCAGGTCCTGGGTGGAGGCGTAGCTGCCGTCTTCGGCGACCACGGTGCGTAGAATGTCCTTTTCGATGGTGACGGAGGGGTCGGTACCGTCGTCCTTGGCCTGTGCCATGTTCAAGGCGAACAGACAGCACAGCATCCCGACCAACCGGGCCGGGGTCAAAGCGAACCGCTTCATAAAGATCCTTCTTGCTGGTGTATTCCAGGGGCCTGATTCGATAAATGCGAATCAGTTAATGGCATTTTGCCTTATAAGTAGCCCTTGCTGCTGCGACAATTTTCTCACCACAGGTTTTTCCTGCGTTTTATGTCTCTATCGATTCAAGGACTCAGCATGTTTACCAGGCGGCACTCCGTCATGACCCTCCTGTTGCTTGGCGCCGGTAGCGCCTGTGCCGACAGCGTCGAACTGGCGCCGCTGGAAGTGACTTCGACGCGGGTCAATTCCGCCTGGCTGCAAACCCCGGCATCCGTTAGCGCCGTGGACATCGCCGAAAAGCCCGGCGAGCAACTGCTGACCCTTGATGCCCTGCTTTCTGCAGTGCCCGGCACTGTGTCGCAAAGCCGCTACAACATGGCCCAGGGCATGCGCCTGTCGATTCGTGGCTTTGGCGCGCGTTCGAGTTTCGGCATGCGCGGCATTCGCGTGCTGGTCGATGGCGTGCCGCTGACCATGCCCGATGGCCAGACCGAAATGGACGGTGTTGATCTGGGCCTGGTGGAGCGCGTCGAAGTGATCCGCGGCTCGGCCTCGACGCTTTACGGCAACGGTGCTGGCGGCGTGCTGGCGATCCAGACCCGCGAGCCGTCGCTGACACCGCAGTCGTCCATCGATGTCAGCGGCGGTGAGTACGGTTACCAGCGCCTGCGCGCCGAAACCAGCGGGACTACCGGCAACCTTGGCGGCCTGCTGGCGCTCAATGTCACCAACCTCGACGGCTATCGCCAGCACTCCACCTCCGAGGCGCGCAACCTCACCGGCAAGCTGCGCTGGCAGGGCGATGCCGGGCAACTGGGGGTCACCTTCCAGGCGCTGGACAACCGCTCCGAAGACCCCGGCGCCCTGACCCTCGCCGAAGTACACGCCAAGCGTGACCAGGCCCGCGCCCAGAGCCTGCTGTACAACGCCGACGAAGACATCACCCAGCAGCGCCTGGCGCTGAACTGGACCGCTGACCTGAGCGAAGACGACAGCTATCAATTGCGCAGCTGGCTGGGGCGCCGCGAGTTTGGCAACCGCCTGCCTTACGCCAACGGCGGGCAAACCTCTTACACCCGGCTGTTCGCCGGAGTAGGCGGGCAGTACACGCACAAGGCCAACTGGTTTGGCCTGGATCAACAAGTCACCGCCGGTGTCGATCTTGAACAGCAACGCGATGACCGTGAACGCCACAACAACCAGATCGGTGGCGGTACCGGTGCGCTGACCCTGCGCCAGCAGGAGAAGGCCGGCAGCGTTGGCCTGTACCTGCAAGACAGCATCGAACTGAGCGAGCGTTGGCAGCTGACCCTGGGCGGGCGTTACGACAGCATGCGCCTGGCGGTGGACGATCGCTTCGAGCGCGACGGCGACGACTCCGGCTCGCGCACCCTCGACGACTGGAACTACAGCGCTGGCTTGAGCTATCGCCTGAGCGAGCATTACCTGGTCTATGCCCGTGTCGCTACCTCATTCGAAACGCCAACGGTCAATGAACTGGCCAACCCGGCGGGCGGCGGATTCAACCCGGGCCTGCAACCGGCGAAGGCGCTCAATCGTGAGCTGGGGATCAAAGGCGAATGGAGCGACTTGCGCGCCGAGGCGGTGCTTTACAGCATCGCGCTTGAAGATGAGCTGGTGCCCTATGTCGACGGCGGCCAGACCTTCTACCGTAACGCTGGCAAGTCGCGCCGCGACGGTGTCGAGTTGAGCGCGGACTACCAGGTGCTGGAACACTGGCGGTTGTCCATGGCCTACAGCTTCAACAACTACCGCTACACCGACTTCAACGGCTTTGACGACAATCGCCTGCCGGGCATTCCTCGTCAGACTTTGTTCAGCGAAGTGGCCTACGAGCGTGATGGTTTCTATGCGCGCTTGAACATGAATGCCTACGGCCCGCAGTACGCCGACAACGCCAACAGCGCGCGGGTTGCCGGGGTGGCGTTGCTCAACCTGCGGGTGGGCAAGCAGTTCGACCTGGGCGGCCAGACGTTGGAACCGTATCTGGGGGTGGATAACCTCAGTGACCGTCATTACTACGACAATTTGCGTATCAATGACGGCGCCGGGCGTTACTACGAGCCGGGCCCGGGGCGCACCCTGTATGCCGGCGCGCGCCTGAATTTCTAACCCGGTAGGAGCGGCGGTGCGACGATTCTGCCACTTCGCCTCGCGGGGCAAGTCGTACCGCCGCTCCCACAATGCCAGTGGTCAGCGGCTATTCACCCACCCGCTCCTCAATCCCATCCAGCAAGGCATCCACCAACCCTTTGGCCATCTCTACCGAATGCAGGGTCGACCACAAGAAGCCCTTGTGGGCCGGATCAATATCGTCGAAAGCCTTGTAGCCAGTGTCGTAAGCGCAGCCTAAGTAGAGAGAGGCGTGCACCAGCGCATCATGGGCGGCGACGCCGGAGCAGACAGCGAACAGCGCAGAGTGCCCGGCTTGGCAATTGCCGAAGACGGAGTGGGCGGTGGTGGCGGTTTTATCGAGTGGTGGATCTGGGACGATTTTTTTCATGTCAGGTTCTTCCGGGTGAAGCTGACACTGTCATCCGTTACCACACGAATGGGTGGCAGCTGTACGCGGGGTGGTAAACCGGGGAGAACCCTAAACCCGGCAGGCTCGAAAGCCTCCCGCGCACAGCCGCCATAGGCTGTGTAGGGTTCACGACACCGGGTTACCACACCCGATCACCGAGTTTTCGGTGACGGGCAGGAGCCTAGAGGCATGAGTTCCCAGGGACAATCAGACGGGCATCGACAGACCGCGTAGGGTATTTCTTAGGACGACACATTTCGAGACTTCGAAACATAATCTGACATAGACGCGCGCTGGTAGGAGCGGCGGTGCGGCGACCCGACTTGCCCCGCGATTGCGGTCTGCCTGCCGTATCGCATCGCGGGGCAAGCCCGCTCCCACACAGGGAGTACTGGGTCGGAAAACAAAAAAGGCCCAGGTATTCACCTGAGCCTTCATCGATATGGCGCACTCGGCGGGATTCGAACCCACGACCCCTGCCTTCGGAGGGCAGTACTCTATCCAGCTGAGCTACGAGTGCAACGCGGGCGCCATGATACCCATCTAGGCTGGCGGCGTCCATCGTCAGAATGACTGTGGTCGATTTCGCACATTCAAGGGGCTATAAGTGACGTTGATCCGAAAAAATCAGCCGCACAGCGCTTTTTGTTCTTTTTTTCGAACACCCTATTGTCCTTTCTCCTCGTTGATCCTAGGATTCGTTTGAGATTTCAAACGCTCTCCTTTTTCTACAATCAATAATTCGCGCCGTGCCTGCACGGTGCAGTTAAGGAAGCCCGACATGCAGCTTAAAGACGCCAAGTTGTTCCGCCAGCAAGCCTTCATCAATGGAGAGTGGCTGGACGCGGACAACGGCCAGACGATCAAGGTCAACAACCCGGCGACGGGCGAGATCATCGGCACTGTGCCGAAGATGGGCGCCGCTGAAACCCGCCGTGCCATCGAGGCCGCCGACAAGGCGCTGCCGGCCTGGCGCGCGCTGACCGCCAAAGAACGTGCTGGCAAGCTGCGTCGCTGGTTCGAGCTGATGATCGAGCACCAGGACGACCTGGCCCGCCTGATGACCACCGAGCAGGGCAAGCCACTGGCCGAAGCCAAGGGCGAGATCGTCTACGCCGCTTCCTTTATCGAGTGGTTCGCTGAAGAAGCCAAGCGCGTCTACGGCGACACCATCCCGGGTCACCAGCCAGACAAGCGCCTGATCGTGATCAAGCAGCCGATCGGCGTGACCGCGGCCATTACCCCGTGGAACTTCCCGGCGGCGATGATCACCCGTAAAGCCGGCCCGGCCCTGGCCGCTGGCTGCACCATGGTGCTCAAGCCTGCTTCGCAAACCCCGTACTCGGCCCTGGCCCTGGTTGAGCTGGCCACCCGTGCCGGTATCCCGGCTGGCGTGCTCAGCGTGGTGACCGGCAGCGCCGGCGACATCGGCAGCGAGCTGACCGGCAACCCGATCGTGCGCAAGCTGTCGTTCACCGGCTCCACCGAAATCGGTCGCCAGCTGATGGCCGAATGCGCCAAGGACATCAAGAAAGTTTCCCTGGAGCTGGGCGGCAACGCGCCGTTCATCGTGTTCGACGACGCAGACCTGGATAAGGCCGTCGAAGGCGCGATCATCTCCAAGTACCGCAACAACGGCCAGACCTGCGTTTGCGCCAACCGTATCTACGTTCAGGACGGCGTCTACGATGCCTTCGCCGAGAAGCTCAAGGCCGCTGTGGCCAAGCTGAAAATCGGCAATGGCCTGGAAGACGGCACCACCACTGGCCCGCTGATCGACAGCAAGGCCGTGGCCAAGGTCCAGGAACACATCGACGACGCCGTCGGCAAGGGCGCCAAAGTGCTCAGCGGCGGCAAGCTGATCGAAGGCAACTTCTTCGAGCCGACCATTCTGGTCGACGTGCCGAAGAACGCTGCCGTGGCCAAGGAAGAAACCTTCGGCCCGCTGGCGCCACTGTTCCGTTTCAAGGACGAGGCCGAAGTCATCGCCATGTCCAACGACACCGAGTTCGGCCTGGCCTCGTACTTCTATGCCCGTGACATGAGCCGTGTGTTCCGTGTCGCCGAAGCCCTGGAGTACGGCATGGTCGGTATCAACACCGGTCTGATCTCCAACGAAGTCTCGCCGTTCGGCGGTATCAAGGCCTCGGGCCTGGGCCGCGAAGGCTCCAAGTACGGCATCGAGGACTACCTGGAAATCAAATACCTGTGCATCAGCGTCTGATCGCAGCGTAAGGCTTTACCTCTGCCAGCGGGGCGCGAGAGCGACGTCTCGCTGGCCTTTTTACACCGTACACCCAGTGGCCTGGGCCCCTGCAGCAGTCGATCAACGCATGCTGCCTGCAGTTGAATACCGGCCACTCCGACTTGAATCGCGCCACCTTGTGTGTGGCGAATTGAGGACATTATGAGCAAGACCAACGAATCTTTGATGCAACGTCGTGTCGCCGCTGTTCCACGCGGTGTTGGCCAGATCCACCCGATCTTCGCCGAGTCGGCAAAAAACGCCACCGTCACTGACGTCGAAGGCCGCGAGTTCATCGACTTCGCCGGCGGTATCGCGGTACTGAACACCGGTCACGTGCACCCGAAGATCATCGCTGCCGTTGAAGCCCAACTGCACAAACTGACCCACACCTGCTTCCAGGTGCTGGCTTACGAGCCTTACGTCGAGCTGTGCGAAAAGATCAACGCCAAGGTGCCAGGCGACTTCGCCAAGAAAACCCTGCTGGTCACCACCGGTTCCGAAGCCGTTGAAAACGCCATCAAGATCGCCCGTGCCGCCACCGGCCGTGCCGGCGTGATCGCTTTCACCGGCGCTTACCACGGCCGTACCATGATGACCCTGGGCCTGACCGGTAAAGTCGTGCCTTACTCGGCCGGCATGGGCCTGATGCCAGGCGGCATCTTCCGCGCCATCTACCCGAACGAGCTGCACGGTGTGAGCATCGACGACTCGATCGCTTCCATCGAACGCATCTTCAAGAACGACGCCGAAGCCCGTGACATCGCTGCCATCATCCTCGAGCCAGTTCAGGGTGAAGGTGGTTTCTACGTCGCGCCGAAAGAATTCATGAAGCGCCTGCGTGCCCTGTGCGACCAGCACGGCATTCTGTTGATCGCTGACGAAGTACAGACCGGCGCTGGCCGTACCGGTACCTTCTTTGCGATGGAACAGATGGGCGTTGCTCCAGACCTGACCACCTTCGCCAAATCCATCGCTGGCGGCTTCCCGCTGGCCGGTGTCTGCGGTAAGGCCGAGTACATGGACGCCATCGCGCCAGGCGGCCTGGGCGGCACCTACGCCGGTAGCCCGATCGCTTGCGCCGCGGCCCTGGCCGTGATGGAAGTGTTCGAAGAAGAAAAACTGCTGGACCGCAGCAAGGCCGTTGGCGAGCGTCTGGTCGCCGGCCTGCGCAAGATCCAGGACAAGCACCCGATCATCGGTGACGTGCGTGCCCTGGGTTCGATGATCGCTATCGAAGTGTTCGACAAAGCCGGTTCCCACACCCCGAACGCTGCCGCTGTAGCCTCGGTTGTGGCCAAGGCGCGTGACAAGGGCCTGATCCTGCTGTCGTGCGGCACTTACGGCAACGTCCTGCGTATCCTGGTTCCGCTGACCTCGCCTGATGAGCAACTGGACCAAGGTCTGGCAATCATCGAAGAGTGCTTCGCAGAACTCGCGTAAACTGTGACGCATTAGAAGAAAACCCGCATCGGCGGGTTTTTTTTCGCCCAAAGGAAGGCCAGGGGGCTAAGGTTGCCTGTAAGTAGACACCCAGGAAGGTGCACTGGATTGCGTGTAGCGGAATATCGGGAGAGTTGTGTATGAGCGTTGTAGAGCCCGCCCAGGCACCGTGCGTGCTGATTGCCGAAGGCGACCCCTGGGTACGGGACATGCTGAGCCAGATGCTCCTCAGCGTGCGCTGCGATGCGCGTTTGCGGGTGTGTGCCGACGGCTCGCAAGCCCTGGCGGCGCTGGCCAGCAAGCCCGACCTGATCATCGCCGCGCGTGAGCTGCCCGGCGGCGATGGCCTCGACTTGCTGCGCAACGTGCGGGCCAAGGGCCGTCAGCCGGCGCTGCCGTTCATTCTCATGAGCAACCGCAGTGACGCCGCCAGTGTGCGCGAGGCGCTGCCGTTCGCGCCGACCGCCTACCTGAGCAAGCCGTTGAACATGGACTCCCTGCGTCAGCGCCTGGAAGACCTGTTACTCAGCGCCGGGGAGGAGGTGGCTTGCCCGGTGCCGCCGTTGCAGCCAGGCTCAACCTTGCCGCGCTTCCTCGAGGGGCGCCGCGCCACCTCCGATGGCGGCCCGCTGTTTGCCGACGTGAAGCTGGCGATCAAGCGCAGCCTGCAACCCCAGGGGCTGGACCTCAAGGTGCTGGAAGCCGAGATCCGCAACGATCCACAGGTCACAGCCGTGCTCATCGCCGCTGCCAACAGCGCTGCACTGCATCGTGATGGCGCGGTGCAGAGTCTGATGCAGGCGCTGAACAAGCTGGGTACAACCCAGAGCATGAACCTGATCCTCGGGCTCGCGCTCAAGCGTAGCGCCAAGCTCAGCGATCCAATCCTGTCGCGCCATGCCGAGCATTTCTGGAACTTGTCGCTGCACACCGCCGAATACGCGCGCACCCTGGCGCGCATGCTCGAGCTCGACCAGGAACGCTGCTATTGCGCCGGCTTGCTACATTGCCTGGGCGATCTGGCGCTGGTGCGTTGCTTGCAGGAATGGCAGCAGGCCGGGGGTGAGCTGGATGAGGATTCGGTGGAGCTGTCGCTCAACGAGTTTGCTGCGGCGTTTGGTTCAGCCTTGCGTACCCGCTGGCGTTTGCCGCTGGAGCTGCGTGAGCTGATTGCGGCGATCTACCAGTTGGGCGGTGGCGTGTATTCGCGCGATGCGCTGGTGATGAACCTGGCCGGGCAGCTGGCACGCTTGCCGGCAGATCAGGGGCTGGAAGGCTTGGCCGAGAGCAAGACCGCGCGGTTGCTCAAGGTGGGGCTGGCGGAGCTGGGCAGGTTGCGCAAGGTTTGAAATTCTGAGGCCGCTGTGCGGCCCAATCGCTGGCAAGGCCAGCTCCCACAGGGTTTGCATGCCTCGGCCCTTGTGGGAGCTGGCTTGCCAGCGATGCTTTTCAGCCTCTTACAATCTGATTCTTGCCCTGGCGCTTGGCCTGGTACATCGCCGCATCCGCCCGGGCAAACAGGCTGTCCAGCGATTCATCGTCCTCGGTGATCCCGGTCAGCCCCTGACTCACCGTGACCCCGAAGACCTTGTCTTCATGGCTGAAGCTCAAGCGCTGAATCTCGCGCTGCAGGCGTTCGGCAATCTGCTGGGCAATCTCCGGCGTGCAACCCGGGAACACTGCCGCAAACTCTTCACCACCAATACGCCCGAACTGATCACCGCGGCGCAAAACTGCCTTGCCGGTATCAGCAATGCGCTGCAGCACATAGTCACCTTCCTGATGCCCGTAGGTGTCGTTGATCTGCTTGAAGTCATCGATGTCGAGCAGCAGGAACGCTAATGGCGTCTGCTGCAGCCGCGCGGTTTCGAAGGCGTGCTGGGCACACTCGAAAAAGTGCCGACGGTTGCTGCTCTGGGTCAGCACGTCGGTGGTGGCCAAGCGCTGCAGTTCGCCTTCGAGCTGCTTCTTTTCGGTGATGTCCTCGGCCATGCCGACAATGATTACCCGCTGGTCCGGATCGGACTGCTGGTTGATGAAGCACTTGTCGCTGATCCAGCGCACCTGGCCGTCGGCGGCGATGATGCGGTACTCGCGGTCTTCCACCGCGCCTTTGACCAGCACTTCAGCCAGGCTGCGTTCGGCGTAGTCGAGGTCGTCGGGGTAAATGCTGTCGCGCCACTCATTGAAGTCGGCCAATAGCAGCCCGGCGGGGCGGCCAAAAATGCGTTCGTAGGCGGGGCTGACGTAGAGCACCTGGCGGCTTTCCCAGTCGAATGCCCAAAGCACCGCGTTGACGCTGTCGAGCAATGAACTGAACAACTGCTCGCGCTCGCTCAGGCGTGCGACTTCGCCTTGGGCATGCATCAGCGCCAGAAGGGTTTGGGCGGCTTCAGGTGGCGGGTTGCAGGCCAGGGTAGTTGGTTTGTTCTTGACCATTTGCGCGGAAATTCTCACGACTGGGGCGTGCGGCCACGACCCGGCCCGCCACGCGGGCGATATGCCTGTCAGAGTGAGATTAGGCGGGTAAGTTCCGGTCGGCGCGCCGCTAAGCGGGCGCGCCGATCAACGGCATCAGGCCAGGGCAGGGCGCAGCGAGTAGGTCTTGAGCTGGGCGGCAAAGTCGCGCAGTGACTGGATGCCGCTGGCCTCGGCTTCGTGGACCCAGTCCTTCATGGCGGCGAGCATGTCGTGGCCGTTGGCGCTGGTGCGTGCCCAGATCTGTTGCAGGGCCAGGCGTTTCTCGTAGATGGTCTTGAGTGCCTGGCTGTGCTCGAGCATGGTCTGGATGCGCAGGTGGTGACGGTCTTCCAGCAGGCTGGTTTCCCGCGACAGCAAGCGCTTGGCACGGCGGAACTGGTGGCGCACCGAATCGTCGACCCGCGCCAGTTCCTGCTTGACCAGCGGCGCGATCACCAGCTTGCGGTACTGGGCCATGATCTGGAAGCGGTTGTTGAGGATCGCCATGGCGGTGTCCATGTCCAGCTGGCCCTTGCCTTCGACCCGGTGGGCGATAGGCGCGACGCGCTGCACCTTGGCCAGGCGCAGCCAGCAGAACAGCTTGATCCAGGCCCAGCCCATGTCGAACTCCCAGCGCTTGACCGAGAGCTTGGCCGAATTGGGGTAGGTGTGGTGGTTGTTGTGCAGCTCTTCACCGCCAATGATGATGCCCCAGGGCACCAGATTGGTGGCGGCGTCGCGGCATTCGAAGTTGCGATAGCCGACTGCGTGGCCCAGGCCATTGACCACGCCGGCAGCCCAGAACGGAATCCACATCATCTGCACCGCCCAGATGGTGATGCCCGCGGTGCCGAACAGCAGCAGGTCGATCACCGCCATCAGGGCGATGCCGCCGAGCTTGTAGCGGCTGTAGAGGTTGCGTTCGATCCAGTCTTCCGGGCAGTTCTTGCCGTAGATACGCAGGGTTTCCGGGTTCTGTGCCTCTTCGCGGTACAGCTCGGCGCCCTTGCGCAGTACTGTGGACAGGCCCTTGATCACCGGGCTGTGCGGGTCGTCGACGGTTTCGCATTTGGCGTGGTGCTTGCGGTGGATAGCGGTCCACTCGCGGGTGTTCTGCGCCGTGGTCAGCCACAGCCAGAAACGGAAAAAGTGCTTGAGCCCGGCGTTGAGTTCCAGCGAGCGGTGGGCGGAATAACGGTGCAGGTAAACGGTGACACTGACGATGGTCACATGCGTCATTACCAGGGTAACTGCCAGCAATTGCCACACTGACAAGTTGAGCAAACCTTCGTACCACATAGGCGAAATGGCCCTCAAAAACATAGGGAACAGCGGGAAACATTATCCCTGCGCCAGCAAATAAAACCAGTCGGCCTTTTAGATAGGAGGTCACCGGATGTTTCTACCCTATAATCCCCACAAATATTTGTGGGTTTGCCCGGGACCTTATGTCTGCTTCCATTCGAGACGCCATGCGCATGGCGGCGCTCTACCTCGTGCTATCGGTACTGTGGCTGGCGCTGTCTGATCAGTTATTGAACAGTCTTTTCGATGCGCCGGAGCATATCGCCCGCTGGCAGCTGATCAGCGCGCATTTCTGGGTGTTGTGTAGCGCCTTGCTGATTTTTGTCTCGCGCGCCCGCCTGCTCAATTTCATCGGCGTCGGTGTGCGCTTGCGCCGCGAGGACCGCGAGCGCCTGCGCATGGCTGCCGCGGTGTTCGACAGCACCCTGGAAGGGGTATTGGTGACCGACCGCGATGGCCTGATCGTGCACGTGAACCGGGCGTTCATGCAGATCACCGGCTACGACAAGGACGAAGTGCTCGGCCAGCGCCCGAGCAAGTTCAAATCCGGCCGTCACGGTGCGCCGTTCTACCAGCAGATTTACGCCACCCTGGCGGAGAAGGGCGAGTGGAGCGGCGAGATCTGGAACCGGCGCAAAAGCGGCGAGGTGTATCCGCAGTGGCAGACGATTTGCGCCATCCGCGATGACAGCGGCGAGTTGAGTCATTACGTCGCGGTGTTCAGCGACATCAGCGCGATCAAGCATTCTGAGCGTGAGCTGGCGTATCTCGCTCATCACGACCCGCTCACCGACCTGCCCAACCGCCTGCTGTTCAACGACCGCACCGAGCAGGCACTGGCGGCGGCCCAGGCCAACAAGCGCGGCTGCGCCTTGCTGTTGCTCGACCTGGACCACTTCCAGAGCATTAACGACAGCCTCGGCCACAACATCGGCGACCAGTTGCTCAAGGCTGTCGGTGAGCGCCTGAAGGCGCTGCTGGGCAACGGCGTGACCCTGGCCCGCCTGGGTGGTGACGAATTTGCCGTACTGGCCGAGAACTGCCCGCAGGTGGGCCAGGCCGCCGCTTTGGCGCAGAGCATCATCGACGGCATGAAAGCGCCGTTCGAGGTCGACGGCCAGCGCCTGTTCATCAGCGTCAGCATCGGCATCAGCCTGTTCCCCAGCGACGCCCTGAGCGCCGAGCAATTGTTGCGCAATGCCGATTCTGCGCTGTTCAAGGCCAAGAGCAACGGCCGCGCGGGCTATGCGCTGTACACCGAAGAGCTGACCGCCCATGCCCAGCAGCGGGTCGAGACCGCCGGCGAGCTGCGTCGGGCATTGGAGCAGGAAGAACTCAGGGTGTATTACCAGCCCGTGCATGACCTGTTCAGCGGCAAGATGATCGGCGTCGAGGCGCTGGTGCGCTGGCAGCATCCGCAGCGCGGGCTGGTGCCGCCCGGGGAGTTCATCCCGATTGCCGAGCGCACCGGGCTGATCGCCGATATCGACACCTGGGTGCTGCGTCAGGCCTGCCTGCAGATGGTGCAATGGCAGGCCGAGGGGCGGGCGCTGGAGTTTGTTGCGGTGAACATTTCCAGCCGGCTGTTTGGCCATCGTGACCTTTACCAGCAGGTCGCCCAGGTGCTCCACGACACGGCGCTGGACCCGGCCGTACTGGAGCTGGAAGTTACCGAAAGCGCGGTGATGGAAGACCCTGAGGTGGCCCTTGAACAACTGCATCGCCTGCGTGAGCTGGGCTTGCGACTGGCCATCGATGACTTTGGCACCGGCTATTCGTCGTTGCTGCGGCTCAAGCGCCTGCCGGTGCAAAAGCTCAAGATCGACCAGGGTTTTGTCGCCGGCTTGCCCTGTGATGAAGACGATGTGGCGATCGTGCGGGTGATCATCGCCCTGGCCCGGAGCATGGGCATGCTGGTGCATGCCGAGGGCATCGAGCAAGCCGAGCAGGCGCGCTTTCTGCTGGAGCAACAGTGTCAGCTGGGCCAGGGCTACTGGTTCGGGCGGCCGGTGCCGGCGCAGCAATTGCGCTGGGCCTGAGGGCCCTATCGCGGGGCGGCGATCCGACTTGCCCCGCGAAACTCTATTTCAGTTATATAAAAATTCTTAAATAGTATTTTTAAGAATATTCGCGCCCCCCTAAGATTGCCCTCAAGCCAGGCGCAGTCGCTCCCCTTCACGCACTGCACGGCACCCATATCACAGGAGCACGAGCATGAGCGCATCTCTGCGTAGCGTTGACGGTCAGGACGAAGCCACCATTCTGCGCGAAATCCAGAGCGCCCTGCGCGACCTGCGGTTTGGCGCGGTGGAAATCACCGTGCACAACGCCCAGGTCGTGCAGATCGAACGCAAGGAAAAGTTCCGCCTGCAGAACCCCGGCAACAAGCCCAGCTGATTATCGCGCCACCTAATTAGAAAAATACGCCAATCGGGAGCTTCACCATGTCCATCCGCCGTTATGCCCTGGCCGCCCTCGCCAGCGCCGTTTTTGCCGGTTCCGCAATCGCCAAGGACTACGAACTGCTGAACGTGTCCTATGATCCGACCCGCGAGTTGTATCAGCAGTACAACGCCGAGTTCGTCAAGCACTGGCAGCAGGCTCACCCGGACGACAAGGTGAAGATCCAGCAGTCCCACGGTGGTTCGGGCAAGCAGGCCCGCGCGGTGATCGACGGCCTGCGCGCCGACGTGGTGACCCTGGCCCTGGCGGGCGACATCGACGAAGTGGCCAAGCTCGGCAAGACCCTGCCGGACAACTGGCAGACCCGCCTGCCGGACGCCAGCACCCCCTACACCTCGACCATCGTGTTCCTGGTGCGCAAGGGCAACCCGAAAGGTATCAAGGACTGGGGCGACCTGATCAAGAAAGACGTCTCGGTCATCACCCCGAACCCGAAAACCTCCGGCGGCGCCCGCTGGAACTTCCTCGCCGCCTGGGCCTACGGCCTGAAAGCCGGCGGCAGCGAGGCCAAGGCCCAGGAATACGTCAAGGAGCTGTTCAAGCACGTACCGGTACTGGACACCGGCGCCCGTGGCTCGACCATCACCTTCGTCAACAACGGTCAGGGTGACGTGTTGCTGGCCTGGGAAAACGAAGCCTTCCTGGCCCTCAAGGAAGACGGTGGCGCCGACAAGTTCGACATCGTCGTGCCGTCGCTGTCGATCCTCGCCGAGCCGCCCGTGGCGGTGGTCGACAAGAATGCGCAGAAGAAGGGCAACGAACAGATCGCCGAGGAATACCTCAAGCACCTGTACAGCCCGGCCGGGCAGAAAATTGCCGCCGAGAACTTCTACCGCCCGCGTGATCCGAAAGTCGCTGCCGAATACGCCAAGCAGTTCCCGAAACTGGACCTGGTGACTATCGACAAAGACTTCGGTGGCTGGAAGACTGCCCAACCCAAGTTCTTCAACGATGGTGGCGTGTTCGACCAGATCTACACGGCGCAGTGATGCAATGCCCGTCAGGATAATCGCCGTTCAGTAGCCAGCATGGGCCCGGGATTCGTCCCGGGCTTCGTGCGTTCAACCAGGGACCTTTATGTCACGTCGTATTTCCCCCGTCATACCCGGCTTCGGGCTGACGCTGGGCTACACCTTGGTGTACCTCAGCCTGATTGTGCTGATACCGCTGGCCGCCATGTTCATACATGCCGCCCAGCTCACCTGGGAGCAGTTCTGGGCCATCGTCAGTGCACCGCGGGTGCTCGCGGCGCTCAAGCTGAGCTTCGGCACTGCCCTCTACGCGGCCATCATCAACGGCATCATCGGCACCCTGCTGGCCTGGGTGCTGGTGCGCTATACCTTCCCCGGACGCAAGATCATCGATGCGATGATCGACCTGCCGTTCGCCCTGCCCACGGCCGTTGCCGGTATCGCGCTGACCGCGCTGTACGCACCGGCCGGCCTGGTCGGCCAGTTTGCCACCGACCTGGGCTTCAAGATCGCCTACACCCCGCTGGGTATCACCCTGGCGCTGACCTTCGTGACCTTGCCGTTCGTGGTGCGTACGGTGCAGCCGGTGCTGGCCGACATTCCCCGTGAAGTCGAAGAAGCTGCCGCCTGCCTGGGCGCCAAGCCGCTGCAGGTGTTTCGCTACGTACTGGCGCCAGCGCTGTTGCCGGCCTGGCTGACGGGTTTTGCCCTGGCCTTTGCCCGTGGCGTTGGCGAGTACGGCTCGGTGATCTTCATCGCCGGCAACATGCCGATGAAGACCGAGATCCTGCCGCTGCTGATCATGGTCAAGCTCGACCAGTACGACTACACCGGCGCCACCGCTATCGGCGTGTTGATGCTGGTGGTTTCCTTCATCCTGTTGCTGCTGATCAACTTGCTGCAGCGGCGCATCGAAACCCCTTGAAGGAGGCTACGTCCATGTCTGCGAATTCTATTGGCGCGGCCGCTTCGGCCAATGCCGCCCGCCGTGGCAGCGCCACTTCACGGCGTATCCTGATCAGCCTTGGCTGGTTGATTTTCGCCCTGTTCCTGCTGCTGCCGCTGGTGATCGTGGTGTCCCAGGGCCTGAAAATGGGCCTGGGGACGTTCTTCGAGGCGATCTTCGAGCCCGACGCCTTGTCGGCGCTGAAGCTGACCCTGATCGCCGTGGCCATCTCGGTGCCGCTGAACCTGGTGTTCGGCGTCAGCGCCGCCTGGTGCGTGAGCAAGTACAACTTCCGTGGCAAGAGCATCCTGGTCACGCTCATCGACCTGCCGTTCTCGGTGTCGCCGGTGATCGCAGGTCTGGTCTACGTGCTGATGTTCGGCGCCCAGGGCCTGTTCGGGCCGTGGCTGCAGGATCACGACATCCAGATTGTCTTCGCCTTGCCGGGCATCGTCCTGGCGACCATCTTCGTCACCGTGCCGTTCGTGGCCCGTGAACTGATCCCGCTGATGCAGGAGCAGGGCACCCAGGAAGAGGAGGCTGCGCGCCTGCTCGGTGCCAACGGCTGGCAGATGTTCTGGCACGTGACCCTGCCCAACATCAAATGGGGCCTGATCTACGGCGTGGTGCTGTGTACCGCGCGGGCGATGGGTGAGTTCGGTGCGGTGTCAGTGGTGTCCGGGCATATTCGCGGGGTGACCAACACCTTGCCGCTGCACGTCGAGATCCTCTACAACGAATACAACCACGTTGCGGCCTTCAGCGTCGCCAGCCTGTTGCTGATCCTGGCGCTCTTCATCCTGCTGCTCAAGCAGTGGAGCGAGTCCCGTATTAACCGTCTGCGCCATAACGCGGCGGAGGAATAATTCATGTCGATCGAAGTTCGTAACGTCAGCAAGCGCTTCAACGCTTTCCAGGCTCTGGACAGCATCAGCCTGGATATCCACAGCGGCGAGCTGGTGGCCCTGCTCGGCCCGTCCGGCTGCGGCAAGACCACCCTGCTGCGGATCATCGCCGGGCTGGAAACCCCCGACCAGGGCAGCATCGTCTTCCACGGCGAAGACGTCTCCGGCCACGATGTGCGTGATCGCAACGTCGGTTTCGTGTTCCAGCACTATGCGCTGTTCCGCCACATGAGCGTGTTCGACAACGTTGCCTTCGGCTTGCGCATGAAGCCCAAGGGCGAGCGCCCGAGCGAGAGCAAGATTGCCGAAAAGGTCCACGAGCTGCTGAACATGGTCCAGCTCGACTGGCTCAGCGACCGTTACCCGGAACAGTTGTCGGGCGGCCAGCGCCAGCGTATTGCCCTGGCCCGCGCCCTGGCGGTGGAGCCCAAGGTGCTGCTGCTCGACGAGCCGTTCGGTGCGCTGGACGCCAAGGTGCGCAAAGAGCTGCGCCGCTGGTTGGCACGCCTGCACGAGGACATCAACCTGACCTCGGTGTTCGTCACCCATGACCAGGAAGAAGCCATGGAAGTCGCCGACCGTATCGTGGTGATGAACAAGGGCGTGATCGAGCAGATCGGCTCGCCGGGCGAGGTCTATGAGAACCCGGCCAGTGATTTTGTTTATCACTTCCTCGGCGACTCCAACCGCCTGCACCTGAGTGAAGGCCACCATGTGCTGTTCCGCCCTCATGAAGTGTCGCTGTCGCGTCACGAGATCGAGGGCCACCACCCGGCCGAAGTGCGCGATATCCGCCCGCTGGGGGCAACTACCCGGGTGACCTTGAAGGTCGAAGGGCAGAGCGAGCTGATCGAGGCCGAGGTGGTCAAGGACCATGACAGCCTGAGCGGGCTGGCACGGGGCGAGACCTTGTTCTTCAAGCCCAAGGTCTGGCAGAAAGTGGCCAATATCTGATCATGAGCCGGGGCTGCTTTGCAGCCCATCGCCGGCAAGGCCAGCTCCCACACAAGTCAGCATCACACCGACCACCGTGGGAGCCGGCCTTGCCGGCGATGGGGCGCGTAGCGGCCCCTGAACCTCACCACACCCCAATCTTCACCACGCTATCCTCCCGCGGCTCGCCATAACGAAACCACTGCCCACGCCGCTCGATTTCGGCATGGCTGATGGTGGTCCGCCGCTTCAAGCCCCTCAGCCATTCGAACAAGTAGCCCTGGTGCGTCTCGCGCACATCCGCATAGGCCGGATCCGCGCCCAGGTCGTGCAACTCCTGCGGGTCATTGAGCAGGTCGAACAGCTGCGCGCGAAAGCCGTCATAGGCCAGGTACTTCCAGCGCTCGCTGCGCACCATGGTCATCCGGCAACGGTCGATTGGCTGGCCCAGGCGCTCACGGGCCGGGGCCTGGAAGGCATAGTCGTACTCGGCGATGGCGTAGTGACGCCAGTCGCTGGCCGTGCCATGCAACAAAGGGATCAACGAGCGCCCCTCCAGCCGATGCTCGGCACTCGGCAGCCCTAGCGCGTCGAGAAAGGTCGGCAGCGCATCGATGGTTTCCACCAAGCGCTCATCCACCGTGCCCCGGCTGACATCGGCCGCCGCGCGCGGATCACGCACGATCAGTGGCACACCCACCGCCGGCTCGAGGAGAAACTCCTTTTCGCCCAGGCCGTGGTCGCCGAGGAAATCGCCGTGATCGCTGGTGAACACGATCAGCGTGTCATCCCAGCGCCCATTGCTTTGCAACACATCGAGCAGGCGCCCGAGCTGGTCGTCGATCTGTTTGATCAGGCCCATGTAGGTGGGGATCACTTTCAGGCGTACTTCTTCGCGAGAGAAGTTGAGGCTTTCCTGGTGCTGGCGGAACGCGGCATACACCGGGTGATTGTTGTCTTGCTGAACGGGTATGGCTGCCTGCACCTGGCTGGCGCGGTACAACGCGTGGTACGGCGCGGGGGCGATGTAGGGCCAGTGCGGCTTGATGTACGACAGGTGCAGGCACCAGGGCTGCTCGCCCTGGGCCTGGATGAAGTCGATGGCGCGGTCGGTGGTGTAGACCGTCTCCGAATGCTGCTCGGGCAGGCGCGTGGGCAGGTCGGCGTTGCGCATGTGCCAGCCGCTGAGGATTTCACCGTCGTCGCCTTCGGCGGCATTGGCCCAGCTGTGCCAGGGGTTGTCGCCGGCAAAGCCGTGGTCGCGCAGGTAGCGGGTGTAGGGCGCGCTTTCGCGTTTGTCGGCGAACAGCGGATCGTCGGGGAAGATCCCGTCGTGACGGGCAACGGGCTCGAAACCCACCTCGTTGAGTTGTTCGGCCATGCTCCCGAGCGGGTCGATGGCCAGTTGTTGCAAGGCTTCCTGGTTCGGCGTGGCGTGGGTCTTGCCCACCAGCGCGGTGCGAACTCCGGCGGGCCGCAGGTAGTCACCGAGGGTCAGTTCATCCAGCGGCAGCGGCACGCCGTTCCAGGCCACCTGATGGCTGCTGACGTAACGTCCGGTGTAGGCCGACATCCTCGACGGGCCGCAGATGGTGCCTTGGGTATAGGCGCGGCTGAAGCGCACTCCGGCGGCGGCCAGGCGGTCGATGTTCGGCGTGTGCAGGTGGCGGTGGCCGTAGCACGAGAGGTAATCGCGACGCAGTTGGTCGCACATGATGTACAGCACGTTGCGCACGGCAGTGGGGTGGGGCATGGCAGTCACCTGAGCGAATTTCAGGTGACTGTTTTCGCCGCCCGGGGCGCGCATCACAAGCGCATTTGGCGAATGCTGGCGATGCATGCCGCGCAATGGCTCAGATCGCCAGCTGCTCCAAGTTGCAGGCATCCAGGGCACGGTCGGCCTGGTCGGTGAGGATGATCTGCTCGATCATCGCCTCGGCCAGCGGCGACAGGCGCAGGCGCGCCTGGCTGACGATGCCATAGCGGGTGTAGAGCTCTTCGCAGTCGTCAGCCAGCCCGTCGATGCTCAGCCGCAGCAACTTGCCGGCGGCATTGTGCAGGGCATCGCTGTACGAGCCGCAGATGCCGATGGCATCGGAGTTGAGCACTACACCGAGCAGGCTGTAGCTGTTTTCGCATTCGACATTGGCGACGAAATCCGGGCGGCCGCTCAGGTCGGCGATCACCTTGCGCAGGTTTGGCGGGCGCAAGGTGACGGCCAAGGGGTACTGCAACAACTGCTCGGCGCTGACGCTGGGCAGGGTCGCCAGCGGATGCCCGGCACGGCAGCAGAAGTGCCAGCGCCGTGGGCGCAGGCGCAGGGTCTGGTACTGCGGATCGGCTTCGAAGTTACGGGTGTCGGCGACGAAGAACTCGAACTCCTCGGCCAGCAGGCGCTTGTTCAGGCTTTGCCAGTCATCGACCTGAAACTGCACTCGTGCCTTGGGGTAGCGGCCGATGAACCCGCCAATCGCCCGTGGTACCAAGCCCGCTGCGGGCGCGGGACCGCAGCCGAAACGCAGCTCGCCTGCCTCCAGGCCATTGAACTGGCTGATCTCGTTGCTCAGCTGGCGCGCGCCGCTGATCAGCCGCCGCGCGTGTTCGAGCACCACCAGGCCTTGCTTGGTCGGCGGCAATTCCTTGTGCGAGCGGTCCACCAACTGGCAGCCGGCACTGTGCTCCAGGGCCTGGATGCTACGGCTGAAGGCCGATTGCGAGAGGTTCACCGCGGTCGCCGCGGCGACGAAGCTGCGGTGCTCGGCGAGGGCGATCAGGTGGCGGAGTTGGCGCAGGTCTATATGCATTTTTCACATAAAAAGTATCGGGCAAATGCATTTGCTCTGCCTCTGGTGCACTCCTTATAAAGGCAATCTCTTATGCAGTAAATGTATGTCGAATCATAAATAAATAACTGAAAGGAATATAAATTCCTTTGCCAGGAGCCGCCCATGAGCCCGACCCTTCGCGCTGCACCCTTGTCTTCACGGCGGCTCCAGCGCCTGCCCCTGGCCTTGCTGCTGGCTGGTAGCGCCCACTGGTTGCCGGCCCAGGCCGCAGAATCGGTAAAGCCTGAGGTCAAGGCCAGCGACAGTCAGCTCAAGACCGTCACTGTCACCGCCCGGCGCCGCGAAGAGAGCGCGCAGAGCGTGCCGACGCCGATCAGCGTGCTCGACGGCCAGGCCCTGGAAAGCCAGCGGGTCTATCGCATCCAGGACCTGCAGCAACTGGTGCCCAGCGTCAACGTCGCTTACATGCATGCGCGCCAGTCCAGCGTGTCGATTCGCGGTCTTGGCAACAACCCGGCCAGTGATGGCCTGGAAGGCAGCGTTGGCCTGTACCTGGACAACGTCTACCTCGGCCGCCCGGGCATGGCGGTGTTCGACCTCATGGACATCGAGCAACTGGAAGTGCTGCGCGGCCCGCAAGGCACGCTGTTCGGCAAGAACACCACCGCCGGGGTGATCAACATCAGCACTCGCGCGCCAAGCTTCACCCCCGAGCGCAGCATCGAAACCTCGGTGGGCGAGGATGGCTACTTCCAGACCAAGGGCACCCTGTCCGGGCCCTTGAGCGAGACCCTGGCCGGGCGCATTTCGGCCTACCGCACGCGCAACGACGGCGACATCAAGAACGAGTTCGACGGCCACACCCTCAACGGCGGTTCGCGCCAGGGCTTTCGCGGCCAACTTTTGTACAAGCCCAACGAGCAGTTCAACCTGCGCTGGATCGGCGACTACAACGAAGAGGATTCCAGCGCCGGCACCCGCCTGCTGTACAGCACCGGGCCGACCATCAATGGCGTCAACCGCTATGAAGCGCGGGCCCAGGCGGCCGGGGCGACGCTGGTCGATGGCAGCAAGCGCAAGGTCAATCTCGATGACGATCAGCAGGTCACGGTGTTCCAGGGCGGTACTTCGCTGGAAGCCAACTGGACCCTGGCCAACGACTTCACCCTGACCTCGGTAAGCTCCTACCGCTGGTGGGACTTCACCCCACGCAACGACGATGGCCTTAACGTACCGGCGGCCTACAACGCCGGGGTCTCGGTGCGCGATAAGCAGTACTCGCAGGAATTTCGCCTGGCCTCGCCCACTGGCGGCTTCTTTGACTATGTAATCGGTGCCTACTACTTCGGCTCGGATCTGGATAACAAATCCTTCGTTCATTACGGACCGCAGGCCGATATCTGGAACGGCACGCCGGCCGGCGCATTGGCCAACGTCAGCAGTGTCGGCAAGGGCCATATCGAGACCGACAGCTTCGCCCTGTTCGCCCAGGGCACCTGGCACCTCACCGAGCGTCTGGACTTCACCGCCGGGGTGCGCGGCACCTATGAAGAGAAAAGCGCCTGGGTCGATCGCGCCGCGCCGGTGGGTGGTGCAGCGGTTGCAGGCGCTGCGGCAACCGCGCGCCAGGGCCGGGTTGGCGCCTATGATTCCGGCGACCTCAACCAGTACAGCACCAGCCCTTCGGGCTTGCTCAACCTGAGTTATCGCTTCACCGATGACCTGCTCGGCTATGCCACTTTGTCCCACGGCGAGAAGTCCGGTGGCGTCAACCTGGCGGTGGGCACGGCGCCGGTGGCGGGTGCCGACTCGCTGCTGATCGGCACCGAGCGCGCCAATAACGCCGAGCTGGGCTTGAAGAGCACCCTTTGGGACCGCCGTCTGCAGCTCAACGCCAACCTGTTCTGGACTGAGGTGCACGGCTACCAGACCAACGCCTACGACGACGCCAACCGCGTGCAATACCTGACCAACGCCGGCTCCGTGCGCTCACGCGGGGTGGAGCTGGAAAGCACCCTGATCCCGGTGCGCGGTCTGACCCTGAACCTCAATGGCTCCTACAACGACGTTCGGTACCTGTCCTACAAAGACGCCCCGTGCGCGCCGGAAGTCGCCTTGCAACCGGGTGCACCCGCGGCCTGCGACTTGAGCGGCCATCAAGTGGTCGGCGCGTCGAAATGGATCGCCAACGCCAATGGCCAATACCAGTGGGACCTGGACAACGGCCTGCAGCCTTACGTCACCGCCAGCTACGCGTTCCGTTCCAAGGCGGTGGGTACGGTCGAGGATTCGGACTTCGCGCAGATCCCCAGCTATGCCGTGGTCAACCTGTCCACCGGCCTGCGTGGCGACCTAGGCCAGGGCCAGTGGGACGTCTCGCTGTGGCTGAAGAACGCCTTCGACAAGACTTACTACACCACCCTCTGGAGCGCGGCCAACGGCGGCTATGAAGGCCTGCTGGGCACCCCGCGAACCTTGGGTGTAACTGGCCGCTACGACTTCTGAAACGGCGTTTTGCTATGCCTTTGCCGAATATTTTTCATGCCGTAGAGGCATGGCGTTTCAGGTGCTTAGCGCCAGCCCTTGAATGGCGCGGCTTAGAGCGGTTCGGTGAATTTGTATATGTGTTTTTGTTCTATTCATAACTTTAAAAATTACTTTAAGACATAAGTAACAGAAGTTGATGATCCACCCCAGCGAAGGCAACTGACCTGCCTTCGACGAAACGCACTCACGTCCCAGGAGTTGATCAATGGGTAATGTCCAGACCGCCGCCAGTGCTCACGATGTGCTTTGGCGCCAGACGCCGAGCGGCGAGCTGGTCGACCTCGGTCGCCCGCTGCGGTTGCCGCTGGCGCAGTTGCGCCTGCAAAGCACTCCGAAAAGCGCGCTGAGCCGTCGGGAGAAAATTCTGCTCGGGGTGTTTGCCCTGGCCTTGCACGGAGCGGTGGCGTACTGGGTCAGCCAGGCGCCGACCCCGGTGTTGCCGGTGGTACCGCCGGAAATTCCGCCGATGACCATCGAGTTTTCGCAACCGGCGCCCCCGGCTGTCGAGCCGCCACCGCCGCCACCGCCGGCAGTGGTCGAGCCGCCGCCACCGGTCGTCGATGAACTGGCCGCCAAGCCTGCACCGAAACCGGTACCCAAGCCCAAGCCTAAACCTGTGCCCAAACCGGTACCCAAACCTGCGCCCAAGGCTGTCGAGCAACCGCCTGCACCGCCACAACCGGCAGCACCGCCAGCGCCTCCCGCACCCGCGGCGCCAGCCCCGGTGACGCCGGCTTCGGCCAACGCCGGGTACCTGAAGAACCCGGCGCCGGAGTACCCGTCGCTGGCCCAGCGTCGCGGTTGGGAAGGCACGGTGTTGTTGCGGGTACAGGTGCTGGCCAGCGGCAAGCCGGGAGATATCCAGATTCAGAAAAGCAGTGGCCGCCAGCAACTCGACGACGCCGCCCTGGCGGCGGTCAAGCGCTGGAGCTTCGTCCCGGCCAAGCAGGGCGACGTAGCCCAGGACGGCTGGGTCAGCGTACCCATCGACTTCAAGATCCGCTAATTCGCGCTAACAGAAGAGAGTATTGATCATGACTGTATTGGCATCCCCCCTCGAATCCATCGAAAGCGCGGTGATCTGGCTGCTGGTGGGCTTCTCTGTCGTCACCTGGGGCCTGGCCCTGGTCAAGGGCGTGCAGTTCGTGCGCCTGAAGAACCAGGACAAACGCTTCCACAAACAGTTCTGGGCGGCTTCAAGCCTGGATTCAGCTGCCGAACTCAGCCATGCACAACCCGGTGCCGCAGCCCGTGTCGCCCAGGCCGGTTATGCCGCCATTGCTGTCGGTGAACCCGGCCAGCAGGCCAGTGACCTGAGCCAGGCGATCAACCATCAGGACCGCCTCGAACGCGCCCTGCGCCAGCAGATCGTCCGTGAGCGCCGTTCGCTGGAAACCGGTCTGGCGGTAGTCGCCAGTATCGGCAGCACCTCGCCCTTCATCGGCCTGTTCGGCACTGTGTGGGGGATCATGGAAGCACTCAAGGGCATCAGCGCCGCAGGCTCGGCGAGCCTGGAAACCGTGGCCGGGCCGATCGGTGCGGCGCTGGTCGCCACCGGTGTGGGTATCGCCGTCGCGGTGCCGGCGGTACTGGTCTACAACTACTTCCTGCGCCGCCTGAAGCTGACCGCCGCCGACCTTGATGACTTTGCCCACGACTTCTACAGCCTGGCGCAGAAGAGCGCGTTCCGGGTGCTGGTGCACCCTGCTGCCTACAAGGCCGTAGCCGGCCAGAACACCCAGAAAGTGAAGGAGGCATCCTGATATGGCCTTCTCGACCCAGGACAGTGACGAAGTACTCAGCGAGATCAACGTAACGCCGCTGGTGGACGTGATGCTGGTGCTGCTGGTGGTGTTCATCGTCACCGCGCCACTGCTGACCAACGCCATTCCGATCAACCTGCCCAAGACCGAGGCCGTGGCCCCGGTGGAGCAGAAGGACCCGCTGGTGGTCAGTATCGACGGTGGCGGCAAGCTGTTCATCAACAAGGACGAGATCCAGCCCGATCTGCTGGAAACCAACCTGCAGGCGGCCAAGGCCAAGGACCCGGAGCTGCGCGTGCAGCTGCAAGCCGACGATGGCGTGAATTATGGGGAAGTGGCACGGGCCATGGCCTCGATCGAACGTGCGGGTATCACCAAGCTGTCGGTGATCACCGCCCGCTGAGCAACATCTCTCAGGCAATGCTTCAGGGACCGGTCCTTCGGCAGGGGGTGGTCCCTTTTTTTATGGACCCTGTAGGAGCGGGCTTGCCCCGCGATTAGCCCAGTCCTTTTTGTAATTTGGTTATTAATAAATAGCTTCTTATTCCTTTACGAATATAACCACCCCCCTATACTTGGCCTCATGCACGCAAACGCAGCAGGAGGCGTCCCCATGCGCAACGAGTCGATCCGTTACCTGATTGTGCCGGGCTGGCAAGGTTCGCCAGACGATCATTGGCAAACTCACTGGCAGCAGGTGCTGCCCAACAGCGCCCGGGTCGAACAGGCCGACTGGTTGACCCCGCAACGCCAGGACTGGGTGGCCGTACTCGAGCAAGCGGTGGCTGCCGAGGAATCGCCGGTGATCCTTATCGCTCACAGCCTGGGTTGCATCACCGTTGCCCATTGGGCGGCACAAGCCAGCGCGACCCTGTTGCGCCGCGTACGGGGTGCCTTGCTGGTGGCCCCGGCGGACGTCGAACGCCCGACCTGCGCACCGGCGCTGCGTAACTTTGCACCGATTCCCCAACTGCTGCTGCCGTTCCCCAGCCAGGTGGTCAGCTCTGACAACGATCCGGCCGTGAGCGCCCCGCGGGCCATGCAGCTGGCCCGTGCCTGGGGCGCCGAGACGGGCTTTCTCGCCGGTGCCGGGCATATCAACGTCAAGTCCGGGCACCGCCGCTGGGAGCAGGGTTTCGCCTACCTGTACCGCCTGCAGAACCGTCTGGAACAGCACGCCCTACGCCGCGCCTGAGCTTCAGGCGCTGACCATTTGCCTTGATTCGAACGCCCGGCCGGATAGCGCCAAGGGCGGGAGTTTGCCATGAGTAATCACGACACCTTCGGCCAGCCTTTGCTGACGTTTCCCGAGCTGGACAAGAGCCCGTTGAGCATCCGCGCCAAAGCGCTGGTGTTCGTCGACCCGCGTTCGCGGCAACTGCGCGAGGAGCTCGAGCTGCTCGCACCCCTGGCCCTGCCGGTGCTGATCCGCGGCGAGACCGGGACCGGCAAGGAGCTGCTGGCCAGGCAGATTCACCGCGCCAGCGATCGCGGCGGGTTATTTGTTTCGGTCAATTGCGCAGCGATCAGCCCGACCTATGCCGACGCCGAACTGTTCGGTTACAGCGCCGGTGCCCACAGCGGCGCGGCCAGCAGCCGGGCAGGCTGGTTTGGCTCGGCCAATGGCGGCACCCTGTACCTGGACGAAATCGCCGACTTGCCGCTGCCGATCCAGATCAAGCTGCTGTCGGCACTGGAGAACCGCGAAGTCACCCGCGTCGGTGCCCAGCAACCGAACCCGGTGGATGTGCGCCTGGTCGCCGCGTCGAGCATTGACTTGGCTGAGGCGGTGCGCGCTGGCAAGTTCCACGACCGCCTTTACCACTACCTGCGCGAAGGCCGGTTGGAGCTGCCGGCCTTGCGCGAGCGGGTCGGCGATATCCTGCCGCTGGCCGAGTATTTTGTCGGTATCTACAGCCCGCGGCTGAACCTGGCGGTGCCCTTGATCAGCGAAGCGGCGCAGCGGTTGTTGGAACTGCACAGCTGGCCGGGCAATACCCGGGAGCTTGAGAACGTCATTCACTTCGCGCTGCTGGTCAGCAGCGGTGAAGAAATCCTCCCGCAGCATCTGAACCTGCCGACACCGTTGAGCGCTCTGACCAGCCAGTTGGAGCAGTTGCTCAGCCTTGGCGAGCCGGGTGAGCGCAGTGCGCTGCAACAACTGCTGGAGAAGACGCTGTTGCGCCTGGCGCAACCAGTCGCCTGACCCCATGCATGGGGTGCATGGAAGCGTCCGTTAAAAATGGAATAAGTAGCTAAATAAAAGATATTGTTCCGGCATAAAAAATCTCGGTATTGTCCGCTTCAAGCCAGCTAGCAAAGTGCTGGCAACCCTCACCTTCGCCGTCGCCCGATGGCCGTGTATTCGAATAAGGACTGCGCATGAAAAAGGCTCTGTTGTTGACTGCTCTGGCGGCCGCTCTGTCGGTTGCAGGTTTTGCCCAGGCGGGTGAGAAGCTGGTAGTTGCCGCTACCCCGGTTCCGCACGCGGAAATTCTCGAGCTGATCAAGCCAACCCTGGCCAAGGAAGGTGTGGACCTGGAGATCAAGGTATTCACCGACTACGTGCAGCCTAACGTGCAGGTCGACCAGAAGCGCCTGGACGCCAACTACTTCCAGACCCTGCCGTACCTGAAGAACTTCAACGAAGGCAAAGGCACCCACCTGGAAACCGTGATTGGCGTACACGTCGAACCGTTCGGCGGCTACTCGAAGAAGGTCACCAAGCTGAGCGAACTGAAGGACGGCGCTACCGTTGCCATCCCTAACGAAGGCAGCAACAGCGGTCGTGCCCTGCTGCTGTTGCAGAAGGCTGGCCTGATCACCCTGAAGGATCCGAAGAACGCCCTGGCGACGCCGAAAGACATCGCCGAGAACCCGAAGAAGCTGAAGTTCCGCGAGCTTGAATCGGCCATGCTGCCGCGTGTGCTGGATCAGGTCGACCTGGACATGATCAACACCAACTACGCCCTGGAAGCCGGCCTGAACCCGGCCAAGGATGCCCTGGTGATCGAAGGCGCTGATTCGCCGTACGTGAACTTCCTGGTGGCCCGTCCGGACAACAAGGACAGCGACGCCATCCAGAAGCTGGCCAAGGCACTGACCAGCCCAGAAGTGAAAACCTTCATCGAGAAGAAGTACAGCGGCGCGGTACTGCCGGCGTTCTAAGAGGCTACACACACATCCTGTGGGAGCGGGCTTGCCCCGCGATGCGATCTACCAGTCAAATCGCATCGCGGGTCAACCTTGCTCCCACAGTGCATTCAATTCCCCGCATTGACCGCCCGGCGCAATGCCGTCAGCCACTTGATCAGTTCTTTTGCATCGAGAGTGGGGGCGCTATTCATCCTTTGTCTTCCTTGTTGGTGTGATGGGTCGACAGCGCTTGGATAGCATTTGCAGCAGAAAGATCCCGCCACCGCCAAGGATTTCGCAGGTTAGCTGTTTGAGTGATATCAATATGCAATAAAGGTATTTAAATAAATATTTTTATACCTTTAGAGTCTACCTATTGTGCTCACCCGCACTGACAACCCCTGTGTAGAGCCGCCCGTTACCCTCGGGCCGGTCCGAGATCCTGTCCATGTCGCATCGTCATCGTCTGCCGAGGCTCACTCCATGAGCTTCGACTTCGCCTTTATCCTTAGCACATTGCCAGCCTTTCTCAAGGCGGTGGGGGTCACACTGCAAGTCGGCCTGATCGCCATCGGTACTTCGCTGCTGGTGGCGCTGGTCAACGCCGCGATCCTGGTTTACCGCACGCCGTACCTGCAGCGCCTGGTAAAGCTCTACGTGGAGCTGGCGCGTAACACGCCGCTGCTGATCCAGCTGTTCTTCGTCTACTTCGCCTTGCCGGAACTGGGCCTGAAGATTTCCGGTTTTGCTGCGGCGATCATCACCATGACCTTCCTCGGCGGCGCCTACCTGACCGAGGTGCTGCGCGCCGGCGTCGAGGCAGTGCCTGTGGCGCAACTGGAGTCGGGGCGCTCGATCGGCCTGTCGGAAGGCCAGTTGCTGCGCCATGTGATCCTGCCTCAGGCGGGGATCCTCAGCCTGCCGGCGCTGTTCGCCAATTTCATCTTTTTGCTCAAGGAAACCACCGTGGTGTCGGCGGTGGCGGTGCCAGAGATTCTCTATACCACCAAGAGCTACATCGCCCTGTATTACAAGACCTACGAGATGCTCGCGGTGTTGACGCTGATTTGCGTGCTGCTGTTTCTGCCACTGTCGCTGCTGCTCAGCCGCCTGGAACGGAGGCTGCAACATGGCCAGTTCGGGTCTTGAGTTGTTGCTGGTGTCCTTGCCGCAACTGGGCAAGGGCGCAGCGCAAACCCTGGCGATTTCGGCGCTGAGCATCCTCTTCGCCACCCTCGGCGGCGTGTTCTACGGCGTGTTGGCGACCTTGGGCAAGCGCAGTGTGAACGTGCTGCTGCGCATTTACCTGGAGCTGTTCCGGGCGATCCCGGTGCTGGTCTGGCTGTACCTGCTGTTCTTCGGCCTGCCAATTTTCTTTGCCGTGAGCATCCCGAGCTTCTGGTGTGCGGTGCTGGTGCTGTCGTTGTGGGGCGCCAGCGAAGTGGGCGAGGTGGTGCGTGGCGCGCTGCAGTCGTTGCCACGCGGGCAGCGCGAAGCCGGGCTGTCGATCGGCTTGTCAGGTGGGCAGTTGTACGGCTACGTCCTGCTGCCCCAGGCGCTCAAGCGCCTGACCCCGCCGACCATCAACATCTATACGCGAATCATCAAGACCAGCTCGCTGGCGGTGCTGATCGGCGTGGTCGATGTTATCAAGGTCGGCCAGCAGATCATCGAGCGCACCTACGAGTCGGTGCTGATCTACGGCGCGCTGTTCCTGTTTTTCTTCTTTATCTGCTACCCGCTGTCAGCCGCCTCGCGCGCGCTGGAGCGCCGCTGGACGCACGCATGAGCGCACTGATCGAGTTCAAGGGCTTCAACAAATTCTTCGGCGAGCAGCAGGTGCTCGACCACGTCGACCTGCAGGTACGCAGTGGTGAAGTGGTGGTGATTCTCGGCCCCAGCGGCTGCGGCAAGAGCACCTTGCTGCGTTGCCTCAACGGCCTGGAAACCGCCCACAGCGGCAGCCTGCGCCTGGCCGGTGAAGAGCTGCTGGCGCCTGGCACTGACTGGCGCCAGGTGCGCCAGCAGGTCGGCATGGTGTTCCAGAGTTATCACCTGTTCGGCCATATGAGCGTGATCGACAACCTGCTGCTCGGCCCGCTCAAGGTGCAAAAGCGCGAGCGCCGCGAGGCCCAGGCCCAAGCTGAAGCCTTGCTGGCCAGGGTTGGCCTGCTGGACAAGCGCGACGCCTTCCCGCGTCAGCTTTCCGGTGGCCAGCAGCAACGCATCGCCATCGTCCGCTCGCTGTGCATGAACCCGCAAGTGATGCTGTTCGACGAAGTCACTGCCGCGCTAGACCCGGAAATGGTCAAGGAAGTGCTGCAGGTGATCCAGGGCCTGGCCCGCGACGGCATGACCCTGCTCATCGTCACCCATGAAATGGCCTTCGCCCGCGCGGTGGCCGACCGCATCGTGTTCATGGAGGCCGGCAGGATCCTTGAACAACGCGACCCCGAGAGCTTCTTTACGAACCCGCAGACCGCACGCGCGCAGCAGTTTCTGGAGAAATTCTCCTTTGTTGAAAGCCTGCCCAAAACTCCCGCAAAGGAACTGTCATGAAAACTGCCAAGACTTCGAAACTGCTGTTGTCGTTACTCGGCCTGGCCTTGCTGGCCGGTTGCAACAAGGCTGAAGAACCGGGCAAACCGGCCGCCGGTGGCGCTGCCCCGGCCACCAGCTACCTGGAAACCATCAAGGCCCGCGACAAGCTGATCGTCGGCGTATTCACCGACAAGCCACCGTTCGGCTTTGTCGATGAGGCCGGGCGCTATGTCGGTTTTGATACCGACATCGGCCGTCAGTTTGCCAAGGACCTGCTCGGTGACGAGAACAAGGTCGAGTTCGTTGCCGTTGAGCCGGCCAGCCGTATTCCGTTCTTGCAGAGCGACAAGGTCGACCTGATCCTGGCCAACATGACCGTAACGCCGGAGCGCAAGGAAGCGGTGGAATTCACCAACCCCAACCTGCGCGTTGCCGTGCAGGCCCTGGTGCCGGAAGGCAGCAGCGTGAAGAAGCTCGACGACCTGGCCGACAAGACCATCATCGTCACCACCGGCACCACTGCCGATATCTGGCTGACCGAGAACCATCCGGACTGGAAACTGCTCAAGTTCGAGAAGAACACCGAGTCGCTGCAGGCCCTCGCCAGCGGTCGTGGTGATGCTTATGCCCAGGACAACCTGATCCTGTTCAGTTGGTCGAAGCAGAACCCGGGCTACCGCGTGCTGGAAGAAAAACTCGGCGAGGAAGCGCCGATTGCGCCGGCAGTGAAGAAGGGCAACATCGAGTTGCGTGATTGGGTCAACGCCGAGCTGGCGCGCCTGGGTGAGCAAAAGTACCTGCTCAAACTGTATGACCAGTATGTGCGCAAGGAACTGAGCGATGACACCCCGCCTGAGAGCGTGATTGTCGAAGGCGGCAACTGGCAGGGCTGACCCTTTGGGGCTACTGGCGCAGCCCATCGCCGGCAAGGCCGGCTTGTGTCTTGAGGTAGGAATAGAATCAGAAGTGAGA
>NZ_JBGOGX010000032.1:0-54710 GCF_054788455.1 Pseudomonas sp. ZL2
CATGAACCTAAACCGGTGTCCAAAATCTGTTGACCAGTTCAAGCCAGCTCCCACAATAGATCTGCATGCACCGAACCTGTGGGAGCTGGACTTGCCAGCGATCGAGCGCGAAGCGGTCGCAACCCAGACACCACCTTATGTGCCGGCTGCACTGGCCTCATCGCGGGTCAAGCCCGCTCCCACAGTGGAGCTGTGTCCGCTGGACCAGTGGCTGCCAAGACAAAGGCAGGTTGCCCGTCTCAGCGTTGCAGCGACTCCAGGGTCAAGCCAGCCAGGTAGGCCACCTTCGGGTCAGCATCATTGAGGCATTCGCGTAGCGCGGCCAGGGCCGGGGCCAGTTTGCGCTTGCCCAGCCGACGGTTGTCGAGCACGCAGGCGGCATGGCGGCGAATGGCGACATGCTCAGACGCCAGGCCGCGCACCGCTTCCTCGATATCGCCGTTGCTGAGGGTGCAAAAACTGGAGCCCGGTTTGATCGTCTCCTCGGCGTCCGCTGCGCACTGCGGATAACGCTGCAACAGGGTTTCAAGCGGACGGTAATCCAGTACCCCTGGCTGCGCACCCTGATCGCGAAACGCCCTGAGACTGGCGCAGCAGCCAACCACCGAAAAGCCCGTCAGCCGGGTATCTGCCGCCTGCGCCAGCAACCAGTCAAAATCGCCCAGATAACCCAACGCGTTGGCACTCCACCTGCGCGTGCTCGGCTCTGTGCCGTTGACCACTTGCAGACGCAACGCTTCGATTGCCGCCGCCTCGGCCACCCCGGCAAGGCCCAGGATCATCGCCGCCCGCCAGCGCTCCGGGCCCTTTTGCAGCAGGTGCACCAACGCAGCCGTTGCGCTGCGGCCACGGCCAATCAGCCAGCGGCTGGCCTCCTCACCATCGATAGGCTGAGGACGCGAGAGGCAGCTCAGGTAGTAGTTCACCTGCTGGTCGTCTGCCAGCGCGGCAACGCGCCGACGCTCCTGTTCGGTGGCATCCTGCTCGGGAAAATGGTGCAGGAACTGACGTGGCGACAGGCTTTTGGCCGCCAGCTCCGGTCCGCCGTATTCATCATGGAAAAACACAATGAAGTCCTTGGCCACCCGTGGATCTTTAGCGTAAATGCGGTTCAGGGCCTTGGCGGCGCGCGCCACCGTCCTCAGAAAGCGCTGCTCGGTCGCCGCCCAGGCATCCGGCCCGGCACGATTGGCATAAGCTTGCAGCGGCGCCTCCAGGGCACTGAGGGCAGCGTTGGCGTAATCGTCCAGCAACCAGTCCCAACGCCAGTCCGCCGGGTTCCACTGCACGCCCCAGAAGCCTTCCTGCTTGCGCCGGGGATGATCCTCATCCAGCGCCGCCAGGCTGTTGGCCGCAAACGACGGCAGGTCGATGACCCGTTCCTCTTCACGGTAGCTGGCATGAAAGGCCGCGCCATACAGCGGCTCGACACCGTCGTCGAGCAGCGCCTCAAGGGTGGCCCGTGCCGAGTCGACCAGGCTGTTTTCCAGGGTTTTCCAGTCCATGCTTCAGCGCACCACCCGCGCCGCTCGTTGCGGGCGCAGAAAATAGCCCATGAAAAACGCGATCATCACCAGCATCGCGCCCAGATCGGTGTTGCCGCCAGGCCCGACGAACTGGAACAGCCCGGTGCCCATGACAATGCCAGAGGTGATGCACAGGGCAAACCACACGGCTTTCTTGAGAAACTTCACGATCGACATCCCTGCCAGAAAAAACAAAAACCCGACCGAGGTCAGGCTTGAAGGCGGCCAACTTGGCCCAGATGCGGGCGCCTGTCAACTTCGCGGAAACGTCACGGTAAAGGTGGTGCCCGCCTGCGCGGATGAACTGACCACCACCTCGCCACCATGGGCACGGACGATCTCGCGCACGATGAACAACCCCAATCCGACGCTGCGCAGCTCGGCATTGTCATGGCTGCCGCGGATCATCGGCTCGAACAGGTTATCCAGCAGCTCCGGCGGAATCGGCGTGCCGTGGTTGTGCACCGACAGCAACACCCGGTCGTCCTCGAAGCTCGAACTGACACTGACCTCGCTGCCCGGCGCGCCGTAGGCCATGGCGTTGGCCACCAGGTTGCCGACCAACTGGTAGAGCCGATCACTGTCGGCGATGAACTCGCCGTCACCCAGCGCCTGATGAATCAGCCGATGGCCGGGAAACACCAGGCGTAGTTCTTCCAGGCACTGGCCGATCAGCGCGTGCAGGCGCACGGGCTGCACGCTCACGGCGATACCGCGCCCGACCTGCACCAGGGTGAAATCGAGCAAATCAGCCACCAACCGTTGCGCCCGGTCCGCCGAATGGGTGATATGGCCCAGCACCTGGGTCTGCTTGGCATCCAGCAGGCCACGCCCGAGCAGGTCTGCCGCCATCTTGATCGCCGCCAGGGGGTTGCGCAGGTCGTGGCTGACGATGCCGACCATTTGCTCGGCAAACAACGCGCGGTTCTCGGTCGCGGCATGAATGACGCGCAACTTGCCCTGGGCGATGTCCAGGGCACGCCGGGTTTTCAGGTGTTTGGCCAGGTGCTGTTCGGCAAGCATGCGCGCGTTGAGCAGCGCCCGCTCGTAGCGCGGGCGGCCTTCGGCCCTGAACAGCGCCAGTTCATGAAAGACGCCACTGTCGTGCTCGCAACTGATGGCGCTGAGCATCATCGGCAAGGTGTAGCCATCATGGTGCATCAGGTCGAATTTGACATCGACCACCGAGCCCTGGATTTGCAGCAACGGCAGCCAGTAGGCCTGGTGAAAGGTGCGCGCATCCAGGCTCATCAGGCTTTGAATGGGGCGGCCCAGCAGTTCGTCGCGGTGATAGCCGATCCAGCGGCAGAAGGTCAGGTTGACCCGCTCGATCTGACCGTTTTCGGCGGTCAGCAATAAACCGCAATCAGCATCGTCGAAGAGGATCTGCGACGCAGGGAGCGGCTCATTCTCTGCAGGCATGGCGGCACCGACCCGGGGCGGGATGTGGTAGGCAAGACGGGTAAATCGAAAAAATTATAGACCCTGCCCGCCCTTAACGACGGCTTAACCGGCCAGGTTTTATCCTGAGCGTCCTCCCTTCAGAACGTTTGGCCCACTCCGGTGGGCCTTTTTTGTTGCCGCAAATTACAACGCCAACGGAAACAAAATCCCGGAAACACAGTCTGAGCTAATACCTTCCCTACCGCTCTGCGGATCAAGGACCCTCAGTGCTGAAACAGCTGACGCAAATCGCCGTGATCGCCAGCGTACTGGCCGCCTCTGGCTGCTACTACCACGATTACGACCGCGACGATTACCGCCGTGGCGACCGTGACCATCGTTACTCCCGCGACTGGGATGACCGCGACGATCACGACCATCGCAAGTACAAGCGCTACCGCGATGACGACCGCTACCGCAACTACGACCACGACCGCCGTCGCGACCGTGACGACGATGATGATGACGATTGATTTACCCTGCTGCTCCCCTAACCCCCGTATTTCTTGAGGCTAACAACATGCGTATCTCATTACCTGCATTGACGCTGGGTATCCTGCTCTCCCAGGGCGCCATGGCTGCCGGGGATGGTACTGCCGCCATTGGCGGTGGCCTCGGCGGGGCGTTGGGTAACGTGGTCGGTCAGCAGATCGGCGGCAGCACCGGTGCAGCCATTGGCGCGGGTGTTGGCGGCGCAGCTGGCAGCGCCGTCGGTGCGCGCAAGGGCAACCGTACCGAGGCCGCGATTGGCGGCGGCCTGGGGTCGGCGGGTGGCTCGGTGATCGGCAACCAGCTCGGCGGTCGTACCGGCTCGACCATCGGCGCCGGCCTGGGTGGCGCGGCCGGTGGTGCCCTGGGCAACAACATCGCCGACGATAACCGTCACGATTCCGGTGGGCATAAACACAAGCACAAGCGTAAGCACAAACACCGCTGAATGAAAAAGCCGACCGCTGCGCGGTCGATCGCTGGCAAGGCCAGCTCCCACAGAGTCCCCATGACGCCAGCCTCTGTGGGAGCCGGCCTTGCCGGCGATAAGGCCGCCGCGGACGGCAAAGTCAATTCACCCCAACAACGCCCGAGGCCACCCCAGAATCTGCTTCTGCCGCGGCGGCGCATAAGTGCGCACCTTCGACGTACTCAACTTCAAGCGCACCAACGACTCCGCCAACGCCACCGCCGCCGTCACCCCGTCCACCACCGGCACCCCGGTGCGCGCCTGGATCCGTTCCTCCAGCCCGACCATGCCGCCACAGCCCAGGCAAATGACCTCGGCCTTGTCGAACTGCACGGCCTCCTCGGCTTCACGCACCACTGACTCGATGGCCCGCTCCGGGTCTTCTTCCAGCTCCAGCACCGCCAGGCCACTGGCACGCACCGAAGCGCAACGGCTGTCCAGCCCGGCCAGCTTCAGGCGGTCTTCGATCAGCGGCACGGTGCGATCCAGGGTGGTCACCACCGAATAGCGATGGCCCAGCAACATGGCGAGGCTGGCCGCCGCCTCGGTGATGTCCACCACCGGCACATTGAGCAACTCCTGCAAGCCTTCGCGCCCGTGCTCGCCGTACCCGGCCTGGATCACCGCATCGAACGGCTGGTCATAACTGAGCACCCGCTCCATCACCGCCACTGCCGCCAGGTAACTCTCGAAATTACCCTCCACCGATTCTGCGCCAAAGCGCGGGGTCAGGCCGACGATCTCGGTGCCTGGCGAAGCCACGCTGCGCGCCTGGCGGGCGATGGCGTCGGTGATCGACACCGTGGTGTTGACGTTTACGACCAAAATTCTCATTGCGGTATTCCTTGTGCAGAACTCAGTGCTGGGCGCTGTCGACGGCAAAGTGCTCGCCGGAACAGTCCACGTAGTGTTTGTTGCGATCGGAGATCAGGTAGTACACGCCGCCGGCAATGGCGGCGCCGAAGAACCAGGAGAACGGCGTCAGGGCGCTGAAGGCCGGCACCAGCGACAGCACCACGGCGGCAATGGCCGAGGGCACCAGGGCGGCCACCGCCTTGTAGTTGACCCCGCGGGTGTAGTGGTAGGTGCCGCAGGCCGCTTCGCTGTAGAGGTCGGGCACATGCACCTGGGCTTTGCGGATCAACCAGTAGTCGACCATGATGATCCCGTACAGCGGCCCCAGCAGCGCGCCCAGGCCGGAGAGGAAATAAACGATCACCAACGGGCTGTTGTAGAGGTTCCAGGGCAGGATCAGCACCGCCAGGGTGGCGCTGATCAATCCTGCGCGGCGAAAGTTCAGGCGGCTCGGCGCCAGGCTCGACAACACGAACGCAGGCGCAACGAAATTGGCCATGATGTTCACCGCCACGGTGACGATCAGAAAGGCCAGGCAACCGAGCACCAGGAAGGTCTTGTCGGGGATCGCGGCAACGATCTGGGTCGGGCTGTCGATCACCCGGCCATCGATGCTGAACTGCGCCCCGGCCAGCACGAAGCTGATCACCGCAAACACCAGGATATTCACCGGCAGGCCCCAGAAGTTACCGATGCGGATGGTCTTGCGGCACGGTGCCGAACGGGCGAAGTCGCAGAAGTTGAGGATCAGCGTGCCGTAGATCGCCAGCCACAGCGCGCCACCGGCAAACACCTGGGTCCACATCGCCCACCCGGTCAGCGGCTCGCCGACCGACCAGGCCAGCTGGCCGTCGACCCGCAGGTACATCCACACCGCCAGGATCAGCACGGTGGAAAGAATCACCGGCCCGGCGAAAGATTCGTACTTGCGCACCATCTCCATGCCGAAGGTGAGGATCACCAGCTGCACCAGCCAGATGGCGATAAAACTCGCCCAGCCGAGGCTGGACAGGCCGAGGATCGCGTCATGGTCGAAGCGTGCCAGGTCGGGCGACACCGCCACCAGCAGCACCCGCAACACCACCGAGGCCAGGTAGGTCTGGATGCCGAACCAGGCGATGGCGATCACTGCGCGGATGATCGCCGGCAACTGCGCACCGTAGATGCCGAAACTCATGCGGCTGATCACCGGGAACGGCACCCCGGTTTTCTGCCCCATGTAACCCGAGAGGTTCATGAAGAAGTACACCAGCACGGCACCGATGCTCAGTGCCGCGAGCATCTGCCAGCCGGACAGGCCGAGGGCGAACAGGCCCATGGCGAAGGAATAGTTGGCGATGTTGTGCACATCGTTGGTCCACAAGGCAAAAATGCTGTAACCGCCCCAGCGCCGGCCTTCAGCCTTGGTCGGCGCAAGGTCGGCGTTGTGCAGCCGGGGGCTCAGGGCCCCCGGCTCGACCGGCGCGGCCTGCGGTGGCAGGTAGGAGGTTTGCAGCGGGTTGGAAGTATCCAATTGCATGTTCCCCGGGCTCCTTCTGCAGCGCCTGAATGCAGGTGCTGCAGCGAATTATTGTTGGATTTGAAGAGTGGGACCGCAGTGTTGGCGCTGCCCTGCGCCGATGAATACAAATATTGCATACAATTTTTGTCTAACGATTTTCGACGAACAATATGTGTGCCAGATGGCAGGTAGCGGCCAACCTGCCGGCCGCGTTGCAGGCATTTATCCATTTGATTTTTATCCGGTAAATTTTTTTGCGGGGTTACTGAAAGGCTGATTAAGCTGACCAAACGGTCAAACGCCAGAGGGAGAAAATTGAGAAATCAGGTAACGAGGAAGGAAACATGTATCCACTTGAACGCTACTCAAGTACACACAACCAGCAATATATGTACCCACTCAACACTGTAGGAGCGGGCTTGACCCGCGATGAAGCCAGTACATTCAGCACATCAGGTTTTGCCTGAACCAATCGCCGGCAAGGCCGGCTCCCACAGGATTGGGTGCAAGCAGCTCCCACAGGTTCATCTGCCACACAGTGGTGCACAGCAGCCCACATTTACGGCATGCTTATAAGGTCAAGGCATATCGGAGCTGGTAATGACGGAAAAACACCCCGCATCGACGGTAGAGCGCGTCTACCAAGGGGTTCACGAGGCCATCAGAAAACGCACCCTGCGCCCCGGCATGAAGCTGGGCGAGTCGTCGTTGGCCGAGCTGTTCAAGGTCAGCCGCACCTCGGTGCGCGCAGCGCTCAAGCAACTGGAAGCCGACGGCCTGGTGTCCACCGAACTGAACAAGGGCGCCTGGGTATCACTGCCCAGCGACGATGACATCCGCTCGGTGTTCGAAACCCGTCGGCTGATCGAAATCGGCATCGTCACCGAGCTGTGCCGACGCGCCGACCCCGACATCCTCGCACCGCTGCACCAGCATGTTGCCGAAGAAGAAGCCGCCGCCGACGCTGGCGACCATGGGCGCTACGTCAACCTGCTCGGCGAGTTCCACCTGCGCCTGGCCGAAGTGCTCGACAACCCGGTGCTGCTCGACTGGTTCCGCAAGCTGATCGAACGTGGCTCGCTGTACGCCTCGACCCTGGATGACGAGCGCCATGAGGCCTGCCGCGGCAACGAGCACCTGCGCCTGCTGGGCTTCATCGAAGCCGGTGACCAGGCCGCGGCCATCGAGCTGGTGTGCACTCACCTGCGCGGCATCGAAGAGGCGATTCTCAAGGCCACGCAAACGCTCAAGGCCGACTATCACCCGCTCAAGCACCTGCTGGGCTGAATCAGCGCCAGGCCAGGGTTCGCATTCAGAAATCCACTGCAACCGATTCCAATATTTAATTTGTGGATAGGTACGGTCTTTCTATAGGGTGTGAATCAGTAGTAGGCAAAGGGCTGTGAAATGATCGATCGTGTATTCGTCAACGCTGTTGCTGCCGATGGCAGCCCGCTCAACCTCGCGGTTGCCGACGGGCGCATTGTCAGCCTGGGCCGCGAACGTCCGGCCAGCGCAGGCGCCGAGGTCATCGACCTGGCAGGACACCTGGTGCTGCCCGGTTTGGTTGACGGTCACATCCATCTGGACAAGAGCTTTGTCGGCGACCGCTGGCACCCGCATCAAGCGGTCAGCAGCCTGCGTGAACGCCTGGCCATCGAAAAGCGTGAACTGGCCGCTGCCCCGCCGATGCTCGAGCGTGCCGAGGCACTGATCCGCCAGGCGGTGTCGTTCGGCACCGTGGCCATGCGCAGCCATGTCGACGTCGACGCCACCACCGGCCTGCGCAACCTGCAAGCGGTACTGGAGGCGCGCGAGAAATGGCGCGGCATCGTCGATATCGAGCTGGTGGCGTTCCCGCAAGCCGGTGTGATGTCCTGCCCAGGCACCGCCGATGTGCTCGATGCGGCGATCCGTGAAGGCGCCGACGTGATTGGCGGTATCGACCCCACCACCCTCGACGGCGACGCCGACGGTCAGCTTGATGTGGTCTTCGGCATTGCCGAGCGCCATGCTGTAAAGATTGATATCCACCTGCACGAGCCCGGCCTGCAAGGCATCGAACAGCTGCAACGGATCGCCGCCCGCACCCGCGCCGCCGGTCTCAATGGCCGGGTCGCAGTCAGCCATGCCTATGCCCTGGGCCAGGTCGACGACGAGGTAGTGGCGCGCACCGCCGCCACCCTCGCCGACGCCGGGGTGGCAATCATGACCAACGCCCCGGGCGATCATGGCTTCCCGCCGATTTTGCGCCTGCGCGCCGCCGGGGTGAACGTGTTCGCCGGCAACGACAATATCCGCGATGCCTGGTGGCCCTACGGCAACGCCGACATGCTCCAGCGCGCCATGCTGATCGGCTACCGCTCGGGCTTCTACAGTGATGAAGAATTGAATGTGGCACTGACCATGGCCACCACGGCCGGCGCAGCAGTGCTGGGCAAAAGCGACTACGGTCTGAAGGTCGGCAACGAGGCGACCTTCATCGTGCTCAAGGCCGACAACGGCGCCGCCGCGGTCGCCGCCGCGCCGGCCGAGCGGCGCCTGGTACGCCGCGGCCAGCTGATTGCACCCGCGCCGGCGCTGCACTTCGAGGTGCGCAGCGGCTGACCCAACACATTTCTGCCGGCTTGCGCCGCAGAGAAAGATAATCGCCCAGGGCAACACCCGGGCGATGCAACACAAAACCCCAGAACAACAACGACAGAAGGTGTTCCATGTCGAAGTCCAATTACTACGCTCCCCACGGCGGCCATCCGGCGCAGACCGAACTGCTGACCGACCGTGCCATGTTCACCGAGGCCTACGCGGTCATCCCCAAAGGCGTGATGCGTGACATCGTCACCAGCCACCTGCCGTTCTGGGACAAGATGCGCATGTGGGTCATCGCCCGCCCGCTGACCGGTTTCTCCGAGACCTTCTCGCAGTACATCGTCGAAGTGGCGCCGGAAGGCGGCAGCGAGCGTCCTGAACTGGACAAGAACGCCGAAGCGGTACTGTTCGTGGTCGAAGGCGAAATCGACATCACCCTGCAGGGCAAGCCATACACCCTGAAAGAAGGCGGCTACGCCTTCATTCCACCGGCCGCCGAGTGGAGCCTGCGCAACAACAGCGCCAAGAACGTCACCTTCCACTGGATCCGCAAGCACTACCAGGTGGTTGAAGGCCTGGCCCTGCCGGAAGCGTTCGTCACCAACGAAAAAGACATCGCGCCGATCCCGATGCCGGGCACCGATGGCGCCTGGGTCACCACCCGCTTCGTCGACATGGCCGACATGCGTCACGACATGCACGTCAACATCGTCACCTTCCAGCCGGGCGGCGTGATTCCGTTCGCTGAAACCCACGTCATGGAACACGGCCTGTACGTGCTGGAAGGTAAAGCCGTTTATCGCCTGAACCAGGACTGGGTCGAGGTGGAAGCCGGCGACTTCATGTGGCTGCGCGCCTTCTGCCCGCAAGCTTGCTACTCCGGCGGCCCGGGCCCGTTCCGCTACCTGCTGTACAAAGATGTAAACCGTCACATGAACCTGGTGCTCAACCCACAGCGCTAAGTTTCACGGTTGCATGAAAAATCCCGCAGGCCACACGGCCTGCGGGACTTTTTGTTTATGGCGTCGGTGAATCAGCTGGCCGGTTTCCAGGCGCCCTGCTCTGCTGCCTCGCGGAATTTCGCCCGGTTGGCCGGAGTATCGGCGGGCTCCGACTCGCCAAAAATGGCCTTGAGCCAATGGCCGTCGGTGGGGTTGGGGAAGATGATGTACTGGCCACCGAACTTGCTGCGGCTGGCGTCTACCAGCTGGGCACGCTGGTCGACGTTGTCGACATAGAAGCTGCGCTCGAAATCGTTGAGGTTGTCACCGAGCATCAGCAGCACGTTGTACTGCTCGGCGATCTTGTGCTGGGCCGGCTCCTTGTTCGAGCTTTCGCGCAGGATGGTCACGTGGGCTTCGTCGGCGTACGGCACCTTGAGCGCGCGCAGGTTGTTGAGCGCGTACTCGTAAGTCTTGTCGCCCTGGTCGCGGCTCGAGACGTAGAAGATCTCCACGCCACGGGACTTGGCGTAGTCAAGAAACTCCAGCGCCCCCGGGGTCAGGGTCGGGCCATTGGCGGCGACCCAGCGGTCCCACACCGCATCATCGAAAAACTCCTTGTCCTGGCCGATCAGAAAGCCCCAGTAGGTGTTGCTGCTGAGGATGGTGTCGTCGATATCGCTGATGATCGCAGGCTTCTTGTCGCCCGGCTTCTGGTTGGCCAGGGCCTGGTCCAGACGCGCCTTGGCGACGTTGAAACCCTGGTAGTACAGCGCGCGGAATTCCGCCGCGGTCTGGCGCCAGGCCACCGCATCGACCAGCAGGTTGGAGCGTACGGCGGCTTCGGGGTTGGCGGTCTGTGCATGGACCAGGGGCGTGGCCAGCAACAGCAAGGCCAGGGAGATCGCGTTCTTGAGCTGAGGCATTCGGGGCGTTCCTTGTGATCTCCCGCTCTTGGGCGGCGGGAGTGGGCTACTCATACCGCACGCCGGCAAGTGCCACAATCGCCGCGACGCGCGGGCGCAACAATGTGGCGCACCCGCGCATCTTGGCGTGCTTCAGGTCCCCGATTTAAGCCGGCTGAAGGCGCGGGTCAGCTCGCGGTTGAAGGCTTTGCTGTTGTCGTTCTTGCTGTACAGGCGCGCCCGCACCTCGGCGGGCGGATAGGTGCCGGGAGCGTTGCGTATCGCCGGATCGACCAGGGCATTGGCCGCAGTGATGGCATTGGCGTACTGGATATTGTCGGTGATCGGCGCGATCACCTCCGGGCGCATCAGGTAGTCCATCAAGGCCAGGGCAGCTTCCGGGTGCGGCGCGTCCTTGGGGATCACCAGGGCATCGAGCCAGATCAGCGTGCCCTCGCGGGGGATGCTGAAGGTCAGGTCGATGGCCTTGTTGGCCTGGCGCGCCTGGTTTTGGGCGATGGCGACGTTGCCGTTCCACGACATCGCCAGGCAGGTCTCTCCATTGGCCAGGTCGTTGATGTTGCGGTCGTTGTCGAAGTAGCGGATGTACGGCCGCACCTTCTGCAACAGGGCCTCGGCCTGGCGCAGGTCCTCGACGCGCTGCTGGTTGATGTCCAGGCCCAGGTAGCGCATGGCGGCGGCGAACACCTCGTTGGGGTCGTTGAGCAGGCTCACTCCGCAGCTGGCAAACTTCGACACCACCTGCGGATCAAACAGCATCGCCCAGCTGTCGGTCGGCGCCTCGGGCAGGCGCGCCGCCAAAGCCTGCTGCTGGTAACCGAAGCCGGTGGTGCCCCACGCATAGGTGCCGGCATAGCGATTGCCCGGGTCGTACACCGCCATGTGCTGGCGGAACTCCTCGCCGATGCCGGCCAGGTGCGGCAGGCGGGCTTTGTCCAGCGGCTGCAGGGCGCCGCTGCTGATCGCCCGCGACAGGTGCTGGCCGGCGGTCAGCACCAGGTCGTAGCCGCTGCGCCCGGTCAGCAGTTTGGTCTCCACGGTTTCCAGCGAGTCGAAGTGGTCGGCCACCACGCGGATACCGGTGCTTTTTTCGAAGTTGCTCAGGGTATCCGGGGCCAGGTACTCGCCCCAGATGTACAGGTTGACCGTCGGCTGCTCATTGCTGGCAGCCAGCGCCTGCGTCATACCGCACGCCAGCGCTACGGCCAGGCCACAGGCGCGCAGGCTCATGAGATTTTTGCTCCGGCGTATTGCGGCATGGTGATGCAGGCAACGTTGCCACCGCCGAGCAGAATCTCCCGCGAGTTGTCGATGCCGATGATGCGATGGCCAGGGAACAGCTCGGCCAGGGTCGCCTGGGCCACCTGGTCGTTACGGTCGCCAAACAGCGGCACGACGATCGCCGAGTTGCCGGCGTAGTAGTTGATGTACGACGCGCAGATCCTGGTCCCGGCCTGGCGCAGGTGGGTGCCGTCGACCTGGTCGAGGCCGGCGGCTTCTTCGGCGGTCCATTCCAGTACATCCGGCTGCGGCAGCTTGTGCACCTTGAGCTCGCGGCCGCGGCTGTCGCGGGTGCTGCGCAGGATGTCGTAGGCCTCCTGGTAGATTTCCCACTGCGGGTCGTCACGGTTGTCGGTCCATTGCAGCACCACTTCGCCGGGCCGTACGAAGCAGGCCAGGTCGTCGACGTGGCCGTCGGTTTCGTCGAACTTGCAGCCGCGCGGCAGCCAGATCACCTGCTCGGCGCCGAGGTAATCCTCCAGGCGGCGGGTCACTTCAGCCTTGCCCAGGTGGGCGTTGCGGTTGCGGTTGAGCAGGCACTGTTCGGTGGTCAGCAGGCTGCCCTGGCCGTCGCTCTGGATTCCGCCGAGTTCGGCAATCAGCGGCGCACGGTAGCGGTCGAGGTTCTCGATTTCGAGGATCTTCTGGGCGATCTGGTCGTCCTTGTCCCAGGGGTAGTACAGACCGCCATCCAGCCCGCCGTAGGCGTTGAACTCGAAGTCGACGCCGCGCACTTCGCCACGGGCATCGTTGACCACGAACACCGCGCCGCTGTCGCGGAACCAGGTGTCGTTGCAGGTCATTTCCACCACCCGTACCTGCGGCGGCAGCAGGCGCCGGGCGTTGGCGTACTGGGCGGCGGAGGCGCAGACGGTGACCGGCTCGCTGGAGGCGATGGCGCTGACGATCTCGACCCAGACTTTCTGCGCAGGCTTTGCGCCGTTGCGCCAGACGTCCGGGCGCTCCGGCCAGCCCAGCCAGCAACCGGCCTTGTGCTCGAATTCGCCGGGCAGGCGAAAACCATCGGCCTTGGGAGTGGTGGTAAGTGAACGCGCCATGAGCAACCTCTGCGGTGGGTGGGGATAGCTGCACGCTACGCCGCCCGGGCCAAGGCTTCCAACGATGAAATCTAAGCGATTGATGAATTCAATTCACGGTTCGGCGATCTGAGTGGTGAACCATTCTATGAAATCGGCCACCGCGCCGCGCTCCAGGCGCAGGCGTTCGCACACCAGCGCGTATTGCCCCAGCGCGGTGACGCTGGCGTTGAAAGGCCGCACCAGGCGGCCACTGACCAGGTCGGCCTGGCAGGTCAGGTTGTCGCCCATGGCCACGCCCTGGCCCAAGGCCGCCGCCTCAAGGGCCAAAGCTGCATGAGGGAAGTACAGCTGGCGCCCGGGCTGGGCATCCTCGGCGTGGGTGGCGAGCCAGGCGGTCCAGGTCTTGCCGTCCTGGTCGTCGTGCAGCAGGCAGTGGCGCACCAGGTCGCGCGGGCGCTTGAGGCCGCCGAGGTTGAACAGCCCGGGGCTGCACACCGGAAAGAACTGCAACAGCGGCAAGGGCCGGACGAAGTGGGTGCTGGCATCCACCGAACTGGTGCCGTAGGTGATCGCCAGGTCGATATCGGCGGCCGGCGCCCCGGCATCGATCGGCTGCTCGTGCAGGTGCAGGGTGATATGCGGGTAGCGGCTGCTGAAATCGGCCAGGCGCGCCACCAGCCACTTTTGCGCAAGCTCGGCGGTCACGGCCAGGCGCAGCACCGCCTGGGAGGCCGGGTCGCGCAGCTCGTCGCAGGCCTTGCCGATCAGCTCGAAGGCCTGCTGCAAATGCTGGAGCAGGCGCCCCGCCTCGCTGGTCAGGCGCACCTGGCGGCCTTCGCGGACGAACAGCGCAACGCCCAGTTGCTCTTCGAGCTGGCGAATCTGATGGCTGACGGCACTGTCGGTGACGCACAGCTCGGCGGCGGCGCGGCCGAAATGGCCATGGCGGGCGGCGCACTCGAAGGTGCGCAAGGCGGTCAGCGAAGGCAGTCTGGGCATGGGTGGTCCGCCGATTGAGGATCGGCCAGCAGCATAACCGAAGCCTGTCCTGAAGGCAGCGAGCGGCTGGCAAAGTGGCACCTGCTCGGCTAGCATGCCGCTGAAAACCGGCGCTGGCCGGTTGGCCACCCGGCCATGAGCGGAGAGCGATACCCTTGCTGCTGAGCATCCCGACCCTGTTGCTGGTGGCCATTTTCATCTTTGCCCTGATGGGCCTGCTGACCCTGCATGCCTGGAGCCGCGGCGTACGCGAGCGGACCCTCGGCTACCTGGGCAGCATGCTCCTGCTCGCCGCCTGCGGCGTGACCCTGATCAGCCTGCGCGGCCTGACCCCCGACTTTATCGCCCTGGTGCTGGGCAACATTGTCCTGCTGCTCGGCGCGGCGCTGAACTGGACCGCCATGCGTGTGTTTACCGGCCGCCCGCCGCACCTGCCGGGGATCCTGGCCGGCGCACTGTTCTGGTCGCTGTGGGGGCTGATGCCGGGTTTCTACGACGACCTGGGCCTGCGGGTGACGGTGTATTCGATGCTGGCGGCGACGTATGGCGGCCTGTCGATCTTTGAACTGTGGCGCAGCCGCCAGCAGCTTGAAGTCTCCTACCTGCCAGCGCTGCTGCTGATGCTGGTGCACACCGGTTTCTACTGCGTGCGTACCGTTGCCGACCACGGCGTGTCGCTGGACCAGGCGATCACTAGCAACGGCCGCGGCACCGGTTTCTTCTCGTTCATGCTGTTTGAGTCGATGCTCTACGCCATCGGCATCGCCTACGTGACCCTGGCCATGGTCCGCGAGCGCACCGAGCTGAAATTCAAGGCCGCCGCCTATGCCGACCCGTTGACCGGCGTCGGCAACCGCCGCGCCTTCATGTCCCGTGGCGAAAAGCTGTTGGCCGACTGCGCCCGCCGTGGCGAGCCGGTGGCTTTGCTGCTGTGCGACCTCGATCACTTCAAGCGCCTCAACGATACCCACGGCCACCAGACCGGCGACCAGGCGCTGATCGCCTTCGCCCAGGTCACCCGCAACAGCGTCCGTCAGGAGGATGTCTTCGCCCGTATCGGCGGCGAAGAGTTCGCCTGTCTGCTGGCCAATACCGACGCGCAGACGGCGCAGCAGGTGGCGCAACGCATCTGTGAAAGCTTCTACGCGCTACCGATGCTGGAACCGGGATTCCTCAGCGTCAGTATCGGCATCGTCGGCGCTAGCGGCCCTGGCGAACACGACCTTTCGCGCTTGCTGTCCAAGGCCGACAACGCCCTGTATGCCGCCAAGCACCAGGGCCGTAATCGCGTGCACCTGTACCAGCCTGCTAGATGGCTGCAGAGCGAGCAGCCTGCAGATACGCTTTAAGCGCGTCGATAAATACCCGCACCTTGCGGGTATTGCGCCGGTGCGGCAGGTACAGCACATGCACCCAGGGCCCGAACGCACTCTGGGCTCGCCACAGCCCGGCCATCAACTCCACCAGTTCGCCGCGCTCAAGGTACGGCGCAGCGCTCCAATGCGGCACGAATTGCACGCCCTGGCCTTCGAGCAGGCAGGTCAGCAGCAGGTCGTAGTTGTCGCTGGCCAGGCGCGGCACCGGCTGGCGCAGGCGAATGCTCTGCCCTTCGCTCTCCACCCACCAGAAGCTGCGGCTGAGCTGCGGGTGACGGAGGATCAGCCAGTCATGCTGGGCGTAGTTGTCCAGGGTCACGTCCATGCCCTTGCGCGCCAGGTACGCGGGGCTGGCGCAGAGCATCACGCGGTTTTCCAGCAATGGCTGGGCGATCAGCTCCGGCAGGTCGGTGGGGCCGTCGCGCAGGGCTAGGTCATAGCCGCCGTCCACCAGGTCATCGTTGTTGTCGTTGAGGTCCACCTCCAGGCGCACCTGCGGGTACTCGGCCATGAAGCGTGAGCACACCTGGCTGAGGAACGCCGGGCCGAAGGCAGGCGGTGCGGTGATGCGCAGGCTGCCGCGCAGTGCGTGCTGCAACTGGTCGACCTCTTCGCCGGCCAGCTGCAACTGCATCAGCGCCTGACGCGCGCCCTCCAGGTAGATCTGCCCGGCTTCGGTCAGGGCCATGCGTCGAGTAGTACGCTCGAACAATAGGGTACCCAGCTCGCTTTCCAGCTGGGCAATGGCCTTGGTGATGGCCGACGGGGTTTTGCCCAGGTGCTCGGCGGCGCGGCTGAAACCGCCCTGGTCCGCCGCCGCGACGAACATGGTCAGCGCGGTCATTTTATCCATTCATTTATTCCCGACAGGCACAAAAGTTATGTAAGAACCGAGCATGATCAATCCGCCAGGGCCTGGATAATCTAGCGCAACGCCAATAATAATTTAAGGCAGACCCATGAAACGGTTGCTCCCCACCCTGCTCTGCAGCGCCCTGGTTATTTCCTCAGCAGAAACTATCGCCGCCCCGGAACTGATCCTGCATGGCGGCAAGGTCTACACCGCCGTTGCCGGCCAGCCGCTGCAACAGGCCGTGGCCATCGAGAACGGCAAGATCCTCGCCGTCGGCTCCGACGCCCAGGTGCTGCGCCTGAAACAGGCCAGCACCCAGCTGATCGACCTGCAGCAGCAGGTGCTGCTGCCCGGCTTTATCGACTCTCACGCCCATGCCCTGCGCGGTGGCCTGCAGCGCCGCCAGGCCAACCTCGACGGCCAGCTACTGAGCTTCGACCAGCTTGAGCAGCGCCTGCGCAGCGCCGCCAGCGACGGCACTGCGCGACGTGGCGACATCCTCACCCTCGGCGGCCTGCCTTCGGCCTACTGGGGCCAGCTCGAGCAGTTCCAGCAGCGCTTCAACAAGGGTGAATGGGCCCGGCAACCAATCCTGCTGATCGGCTGGGACTACCACACCGGCTGGGCCAACGACGCCATGCTCGCCCGCGCCGGGATCACCACCGGTGGCAAAGACGCAGGTTTTCTCGCCGAAGGCGTGCTCTACCAGGTGATCGACCACCTGCCGCCGGTGCCCACCGAGCAACTGCTGGACGCCGGCCGCGAAGCCATCGCCTACTACCACAGCCTGGGCATTACCGCCTGGATGGACCCGACCGCCAACGATGCGCCGGGCGTGACGCTAACCAATACCTCGCTCGGCGTGCTGCCGATCTACAAGCAACTGGCCCACAACGGCGAGCTCAACCAGCACGTCGCCGCCCTGCTGGTGGCCGACTCGAAAGCCAAACCCGCCGACCTCGATGAGCTGGCCAAGGTGCGCGCGCAGTTCCAGGGCGTGCCCAACCTGAGCATTCCCGGGATCAAGGTGTTCGCCGACGGCGTGGCCGAGTTTCCGGCGCAGACCGCCGCCCTGCTTGAGCCCTACAAGAACTCGAAAAAGACCGGCGATTTGCTGATCGACCCGGCGCATTTCGGTGAACTGGTCGACGCCGCCGATGCCCGTGGCTGGCTGGTGCACGTGCATGCCATCGGCGACCGTGCCGTGCGTGAATCGCTCAATGCCTTCGAGCAGGCGCGCCAGCATCGCCAGAGCGGCGTGGCGCACTCGATCACCCACCTGCAGATGGTCAACCCGAAAGAGTTCGCCCGCTTCAAGCCGCTGGATGTGATTGCCTCGATGCAGCTGTACTGGGCCAGCGCCGATGAGCTGGCCACCGACCTGCTCCAGCCCTACGTCAGCGCCATGGCCTACCACTACCAATACCCGGCGCGCTCGCTGCTGAAAAACGGCGCGACCATCGCCGGTGCCAGCGACTGGCCGATCACCACCCCCAACCCGTGGCAAGCCATTTACCAGGCGGTCAGCCGCAAGGGCCCGAAAGGCGTGCTCAACGCCGAAGAGGCCATCGACCTCGACAGCATGCTGCGCGCCTACACCGTCAACGCCGCCCGCGCCCTGCGCCTGGAGCAGCAGATCGGCTCGCTGGAACCGGGCAAGCAGGCCGACCTGGTGCTGGTCGACCGCGACATCTTCCATGCCGATACCGAGCACCTGCGCGACACCCAGGTGCTGCAGACCTGGTTCGCCGGCAAATCCGTTTACCAGCGCGCCGCCGCGCGCTGAAGCCTTCCCCCTCTGGAGTCGCTGTTGTGAAAATCCACACCCACGTCACTGAACAACGCCAGCCGCTGGCCCGCGGGCGCGAAATCGGTGAGCGCTTTGCCGAGCAGATCCGCCACACCACCGCGCTGTACCTGGGCTTCTTCCCCCGGGTCGGCATCGACAGTGCGCAGGTCCAGGCCATTGGCGAGCGCAGCCTGGCGGCCCTGGAAAGCTGGAGCCCGGCGCTGGCCGCCGAAGTCATCGGCATCGCCCAGGGCACCGGCCTGCCGCTGTGGCAACTGGCAAGCCTGAACGCGCGCACCGAGATTCTCGCGGCCATGCCCGCCACCCACGGTGAATGCTCGACCACGGTGTTCGCCCCGGCCGGCGCGCAACTGCCGCGCAGCCTGCAAACCTGGGACTGGCACGACAGCCTGGCGCCCCACGGCCTGCTGCTGCAACTGACCACCGAGCACGACATGACCGTCAAGCAGTTCAGCGAGTTCGGCATGCTCGGCAAGATCGGCGTCAACAGCGCCGGCGTCGGCCTGCACTTCAACATCCTCCATCACCACAGCGACAACGACAGCGGCGGCGTACCGGTGCATGCCATCGCCCGCCGGGTGCTGGACGACGCCAGCAGCGTGCAGGAAGCCATCGAGCTGGCGCGCTCGGCGCCGGTCAGCGCCTCGACCGTGCTGACGGTGTTCTCCCGCGAGGACAGCAGCCCACGGGCGGTGAGCATCGAGATGAGCCCGGCCCACACCGGCCTGGTACTGCCTCGCGAAGATGGCTGGCTGCTGCACACCAACCACTTCCTCGACCCGCAGCTGGCCCTGGGTGAACGCAGCGCCGACCGCGCCGATACCGAAGGCCGCCTGCAGCACCTGGACGAGGTGGTTGGCGCGATGAACAGCGCCGACCTGCGCGTTCGGGCTCAGGCAATGTGCGGCGGCGCGGGCGGCCAGGCGCCGATCTGCTTCCACCCCGACCTGAGCCAGCCCGACACCCAACGCTGGGAAACCCTGCTGAGCATCGCCATCGACACGCAAAACTGCCAGCTCGAATACACCGCCGGCAACCCGAGCGTGCTGGCGAGCCAGGGCTTCGAACGCTTCTAGTCCTTCCATCCACCCCCGCTGGCGCCGCCCTTGTGTGCACGCGTGCGCCAGCCACTGCACGAGAACAACAATGATCGGGGAAACTGCAAACGGCGCGCTGCCAAGGTCGGCCGCCAAGACCTTCTGCGTATCCGGGCTGGGCACCGCCCTGGAGTTCTATGATTTCGTCATCTACGGCACCGCCGCAGCGCTGGTGTTCCCGCAGGTGTTCTTCCCGGACATGGACCGCCTGACCGCCACCCTGGTGGCCTTCGCCGCCTTCGGTTCGGGCTTCTTCGCCCGGCCCATCGGCGGCATTGTCTTCGGCCATTTCGGTGACAAGGTCGGGCGCCAGAAAGTGCTGGTCACCACCTTGCTGCTGATGGGCCTGAGCACCCTGCTGATCGGCTGCCTGCCGGGCCACGCCACCCTCGGCGTGTACGCGCCGTTGCTGCTGGTACTGCTGCGCCTGGTGCAGGGCTTTGCCGCTGGCGGTGAATGGGGCGGCGCGGCGCTGTTCGGCATCGAAGCAGCGCCACCCGGAAGGCGCGGGCTGTGGGGCAGCTTTACCAGCATGGGCATCGGCGTTGGCGGGATTCTTGGTGCGGCGGTGTTTGCCATCGTCAGCGCCCTGAGCGACAACCTCGCCGACTTTGCCTGGCGCATCCCCTTCTGGCTCGGCGGCGCGCTGGTGTTCGTCGGCCTGTATGCGCGCCTGCGCATTGTCGCGGTCGAGCCGCCACAGGCGAAAAAACCGCGGCCGATGCCGCTGGCCGAAGCCCTGCGCCAGCGCCCGCGCGAGCTGCTGCTGTGCACCGGCATCGCCTTTGGCTACTGCACCATTGCCTATATCGGCAGCACGTTCTTTCTCGCCTATGCGACCCAGGTGGGTTATGGCAGCACCGATGCGCTGATGTTCGACCTGACCCTGTCGATTGCCATCGTCATATCAGCGCCGCTGTTCGGCTTGCTCTCCGACCGCTATGGCCGGCGCAGCGTGATGATCTTCGGCGCGCTGATCATGGCCTTGGGGCTGTTCGCCTTCTTCCCGCTGGTGAACCGCCACGACCTGCTGACTTCACTGCTGGCCTATGCCGCCGTCGGCGCCTTGATGGGCGCGACCCAGGGGCCGATCCCGGCGTTTCTCGGCGAGCAGTTTCCACGGGAGATGCGCTACTCGGGGATCTCCGCCAGCTACCAGATTGGCGCGGCACTGGGCGGTGGCACGGCCTCCAGCGTGGCCACGGCGATCCTTATCGCCACCGACCACAACCCGCTCGGCGTGGCGATCTACGGCGCCGCCGCACTGGCCCTGCTGGCGTTGTGTTCTTACCTGCTGCGCGAGACCGCGCACCTGAGCATGGCGCAGATCGATGCAGGCCTTACTCGCTCGCCAGGGTACGCGCCAGCTCCGCGGCCAGTTCCTTGACCATGGCGTCGGCGGTCGGCCGATGAATGATCGCCACCTCCATGGCATCGATCGACGGCAGGCCGTGGGCCGAGGTCAGCTGCAAATGCTCGGCGGTGACCGCCCGCAGCGGCAGCAGGCTGATGCCCATGCCGTTGGCCACCGCCGCCTGCAGGCCGCTGAGGCTGGAGCTGGTGAAACTGATGCGCCAGCGGCGGCCCATGCGCTCGATGGCGCCGATCATGTCGTCGCGGTACAGGCCGCGTGGCGGGAAGGTCACCAGCGGCACCGGGTCCTGGTCGAAGGCGGGGTTTTTCGCGCTGTCGATCCATTGCAGCTTCTCCGGCCAGCAGGCCACCGCCTCACGGCTGTTGCGTCGCTGCTTGAGCAGGATCAGGTCGAGCTCGCCGTTGTCGTAACTGGCGCTGAGGTCGCGGCACAGGCCACTGGTGACCTCCAGCTTGACCTGCGGGTGCTTGCGATTGAAGGTCGAGAGCAGATGGGTGGTACGCCCGGCGGCAAAGTCTTCCGGCACGCCCAGGCGCACCGTCACCGCCACCGTCGCGCCCGACATCGCCTCGAGCATTTCATCGTTGTAGGCCAGCATCTGCCGGGCGTAGCCGAGCAGCGTCTGCCCGGCGTCAGTGGGCAACACGTCGCGGTTGCCACGTTCGAGCAGCTTGTGCCCGACCATCTCCTCCAGCCGCCGGACCTTCTGGCTGACCGTCGACTGGGTCGAGTGCAGGCGCGCCGCCGCCGTGGTAAAGCTGCCGCAGTCGCTGACCATCACCACCGCCCGCAACAGGTCGAGGTCGAACAGCGGCCTATTCGATTTTTCACTGACAGACATGCTTTTATTTAACTTCTAAATAAGGAGCCCGACTTTTAACATGGCCCGACCTTGCGAGCAATCGCCCACCAGGAGGTACTGCCATGCTCCTTGAACGCCTGTCCACTCACCTTGCCGTGGTATTTGCCATGCTCACCTCGCTGACCGCCAGCGCCGACGGCGGCACCCTCGAAAGCCAACTGCGCAGCGCTGCCGAACAAGGCCAGGCCGCACAGGTACGCAGCCTGCTTGACCAGGGCGCGAACCGTGAAGCCCGCGACAAAATGGGCCGTACCCCGCTGCTGCTGGCCACCCACAACAACCAGGTCGAAGCCGCCAAGGTACTGATCGACGCCGGTGCCGACGTCAACGCCAAGGACTCCATCGAAGACAGCCCCTACCTGTACGCCGGTGCCCGTGGCCACAACGACATCCTCACACTGACCCTGGCCCACGGCGCCGACCTCACCAGCACCAACCGCTACGGCGGCACCGCGCTGATACCGGCAGCCGAACGCGGCCACGTCGACACCGTGCGCCTGCTGATCGCCGCAGGTGTGGCGGTTGATCACGTCAACAAACTGCACTGGACCGCCCTGCTTGAGGCGATCATCCTCGGCGACGGCGGCCAGCGGCATGTCGAGATCGTGCGCGAGCTGATCAAGGCCGGGGCGGATGTGAACCTCGCCGATGGTGAAGGCGTGACGCCGCTGCAGCATGCGCGGCAGCGGGGTTACAAGGAAATGCAGAGCCTGCTGGAACAGGCGGGTGCGAAAAGCTGAGCGCGATAGATAGTTACCCCAGCCCTGCTCCTACCCCTGATTAGGCTGCGAAACTCCAGAGCGAGGAGTTTCACCATGAGCCAATCAGCACCTCCCCCGACAGCGTCTACCAGCCACCCCGCAAGCTGGGACCTGTTGCACATCAGCCAACGGCTACAACAGCGTCCGACGCTGGCGGACGTGGCCAACAACCTGGTCCATGCGCTCCTCCCCGACGCCACGAGGACATCGGTGGACCAGGCGCCGTTCTATCTCGCACAGCCCTCCGGGCTTTCTACCCCGCTTGCGGATCTGATCATCCAGCGCTACCTGCTCAATAAGGCTATTGAGCTTCCAGTGGATGGCGTGGTGACCCAGATCGCCAGTGGCACAGAGCCAGGGGCGACCTTGATCAGCCAAGCGGACCTCAGCGAAATCCTTGAGGTCGGTGGCCCGCGATTGCTCAGTATCTTTGAGTCACAACTGCTCGACTTCTGGAATGCTCAGGATGAGCAAGCGCTGAATTTGCTGCAGCGGATTTCACTGTTTGTGGCGGGTGACATGCAGGCAGAGGCAAGCAAATTGCCTGGCGGCCAACAGCAATGGTTGCAACTGCAGGCCAGCATTGTGTTCTTCACGCCAAGCCTGGGCGACGGCGCGCAGCAAGGCATCGCCATACGGCACACCGACCGCTCAGCCAACGCGGTGCTGTATACCCTCAACAGCGGGCTAGTTGTATATGCCAGTGCCGATGCGCTTGAAGCTCATTTGAGTGATCAGTTCAGTGACCCCGGCCCCGGATTTCGTCCTGGGCAGAATGTTTTCGAGGCGTTCGCAACGGGGTTGCTGGAGCAACAACTGCAGGGATTATCGGCCATTGTGCCTGGCGACTTCAAAACGTCGATCGCACTGGCTCAGCACATCGACGAACTGATCAACCTCGACGAGCTGTTCTGCCGACTTCGTCCACCGTCCACATCGGCCTCGGCTCAATCGAGCTCTCCACTACCGGCCTGGATGCACCAAGCCAGCGCTGCGGACCGGCAGATGATTGCCCGGCAACTCGCCGCGCTGGCAAAGCTTGAGCAGTCCAGCCAGGCCATCGCCCTGCCCAGCCTGGCGCGTTACACCGCTGAGGTTATCGATGCGCAGATGAAGCACGATCACCCCGGGCAGGCATTGCCGTCCGCCACCGATTTCATCGTGCAGGTCGTCGACTACACGCCGCCGTTCTTTGACCCTTTTTACCTTACCAGGGGGACTTCATCTCATCCGCAAAAACCGCGCTCGCTCATCCAGGTAGCGGCCCTCAACACCCAGGCGCTGCCGCTGGAGCGCTCGCAGATCAGCTTGCACTCGGGCAAAGCGGTACCGACCTGGGCCAGCGCTGCCTACTTTCGCCAGTTGATCCGCCGTGTTGATGTGGGCAAGCGCTATCCGGCACTCCTGCAACACACATTGCTGGACGACGTGCCTCAGGCAAGCACCCAACAAACACTGTTTGTCGAGCGCTTGCGCATCCTGCTGCCGATTCTCCTGATCACCCCCAGGCCGGAAGGCAAAGGCGCACTCAGCGAACCTGCACGCCGCTACGTGCTCGCCGCCTTCGCCCCAGGCAACGACCCACTCAGCGACAGCATCCAGTTCAGTCACCTGGCCTTGCAACTGAGCCACAACGCAAGCCCGGCCGTGCCTGCACAAGGCCTGTTCATTATTGAACCGGAAGGCTCGGCACCCAGCCTATTGGTGTTGTACGCACCCCAATGCACCCCGCAACTGCTGGAGTTCAGTTCGCGCGCGGCGCTGCTATCCCGCCTGAAACACCCTGGGCCATTGCACGATGCTGTGCTCGGCGCCCTGCCTGAAGGGCAGATCCGTACCGCGCTGCGCCGGGGTGACAACTGGAGCCCTGCGCTGGACAGCAACTACCTTGGCGGCGAGCTTGGCTTGAGGCATGAGTCGATCCTGTTGGCCCTGGCCCCCATCGCCAACAATGCACTTGATCTGGTCTATCAGGCCAATGCCCGCTCCCTCATCGAACAAGCGCGCCGGGCAACGACGTCTGACGCCGAGCAACACTGGCTCAGCGCAGAAAAGTCCATCGCACTGGTGCTGTCGGTACTGCTGCCGGTCCTTGAGGGCCCGCTCGCTGACATTGCCTGGATTGCCCAGTTTTATGCCAGTGTCTATGCACTGCATACGGCGGCACTGAACCCTGATCCTCAAGCAGAAAAGAGCGCACTGGTGCAGGTGCTGATACAGGCGGCGCTTTTGCTCATTCATGAGAGCGTGCGTACAGGCCGTATGGGGCCGAGCAAAGTCCAGCCGGCAAGAGAACTTGGCAACGCCATTCGCAAGCGCCGCTCGCTCCTGCTGTTACCCCAGCTGCCAAGCGATACCTTGCTGGATTTCAGCGGATGGAGCTCCCCTGCTCTTTCCAGGCAGAATCTCGAACAATTACGTGCGCTGGCCATTGCCCCCATCGACCCGTTTGATGGCACGTTGAGCGATCAGGATGAACACGGGTTGTTCGTTCATCAGGGGCAACGCTGCGTGCGCTTGCCCCAAGGGTGGTTTCGCGTCGAACAAGTCGCGGATGAGGTCTGGATGATTGTTGACCCACGCACCTCGGCACCTGGCCCACGCATCGCTCGTGGCAGCGCGGGCACCTGGCAACTCGACCTGCGCTTGCACCTGCGCGGCGGCGCGCCAGTTTCCAATGCGGCGCTTAAACGACTACAGACCCAGTTGCGCCAAGCCCGCCTGTTGCTGGCGCAGGAAGCGGACGAAATCGCGGCAGGCGAGCGCCTTCAGGGGCTGCCGATTGAAGTCGAAGAGCAGCTGGAAACCAAAGCCCAAGCCCGCCGAGCCTGCGCCACTACCCTGGAAAAGCAGATTGCCAACTCACCTGATCAAAGCACCTCGCACACCATCAGCCAGCTGCGTTCAAGTGCGCAACGCTTGCAGCGTGCGGGGCGACGTCTGCGCATCGCACGCCTGAAAACCTTACCGCCTACTGCCACCGGGATAGACTTTCTGCATGATCAACACGAGATTGTCATCACCCGCCTGGGTGAGCGCACCGATGTTTCGGGCGGCAAAGGCATGGACTATCTGCTGGAGTTCGCGGTACAGAATCGCCGAGGCAAACCACTGGCCTATGCACACTTCCACTACAGCTCCGCCAGCAGCGCCGAGCTCAACTACCAGGCCGCCCACCTCAAAAAACCCGAGCAACGCTTCATGGGTTTGAGCGGGCAGAAGGATCAGGCAAGCCGAGGAAAACCGGTAACCCCCATCTACCGTGATCGCATCAGCCCGCAACTGGCGCGCAAACTGTTTTTCGAAGACTGACCTTGCAGCGCCTAGCTGCTTTCCAGCAACCGATCGAGCAACCACAACCCCGCCGGCCCTGGCGGGGTCAGTTTCGACCAGGCCACATCCACCGCAATCGGCCGCGGCCAGCCGCGCAGTTTCAGCTCGGTGAGCTGGCCATGGCCGTACTGCCTGACCAGACCGTGGGGCAACTCGGCCCAGCCAAAACCCTCCTCGGTCATCTCCAGCAGCATTAGATAATCCGGCGCCGACCACACCCGCCCCTGGGGTTTGTTCACACTGTCGGTGTAGGTATTCAAGTACAACTGCCGATGCCCGGCCAAGTGCGCCTGAGTCGGCTGCGCAAGCTGCGCCAGCGGGTGACTGCTCGCCACAAAAATCCCCATCTGCGCCTGCGCCGCCAGCCGCGTAGCGGCCACATCCGGCGGGTAACCGGGTTGCGCGGCGAGCATGCCCAGGTGCGCGCGGCCGCTCTGCAGCAGGTTCAGCACATCGCCGGCCTCGGCGATCATGCATTCCAGCTCGATGTCCTGGTAGCGCTGCTCGAACAACTGCATCACCCGGTTGTCCGGGTTGAGCTGGTGCATGTCGGAAAACACGATGGTCAGCCGGGGCTCAACCTTGTCCGCTAGGCGGATGCTCAGCTGGTCCAGGCGTTCGCTGGCGGCGAGGATCTCCTGTACATGGCCGAGCACCTTGCGGCCGGCTTCCGTGAGTATGGGGTGACGGGCTTGGCGGTCGAACAAGGTAACGCCGAGGTCGGCTTCGAGGTTGGCGATTGCGGCGCTGATGGTGGATTGGCTTTTGCGCAGTTTGCGGGCAGCGGCGGAGAAGGAGCCTAGGGCGGCGGCTTCTACGAAGGCTTGGAGGGCTTCTGGGGAGTAGCGCATGAAGGGGTATCGGTTTTTTCGATGGAGGATAGGATTAGTATAGAGGGAAAGACGATAGGGATGATGATCTAAGGGCGCGGATGCTTATCAGCGTCATGCTGTGTCCATAAACTGGGTAATGGGGTTATCCACTTACACGCCTCCTCTAAAACATCAACTCCTAACCGTAAGCTGTATCTAATCTCGAATCATATTTTTTGACAGCATGCCAGGTATACATAAGCGAATAGCAGGTATCGACTAGTTCATACCAATATGTATATTTGAGTTGAGCTGAACTCTTATCAACAGGGAACTAATAATGCAGGAACTGCGTAAAGACAATCACTACGCACCAAAGCTTTACTTGAAACAATGGGCGCACAAAGGTCAAATTTCAACTTACCGGCTATTGGTTCCAAGTGAAAATGTGCCCCTATGGAAAGAGCAATCCCTGAAAGGAATTGCTTACCATCAACACCTTTACACCTACCTTGCGGGGCAAGAAGAGACGGATGAATTCGAACGCTGGCTCGACAGCGAATTTGAAAGTCCTGCTGAAGAAGCTATCCGTCGAGTTATCCAAGAGGATCGTATGTTTCCTGAGCACTGGAGGCGGCTGGTACGTTTCGCGGTTGCCTTAGATCTCCGTACCCCTGCTCGCCTGAGGGAATTTATACGTCGCCAGAGCGAGACACTACAGACATTGATGGATGAGACGATCCAGCGCTCTGTCAATGAAATGGAAGAGGCCGTTAGGCGAAACAAGCCATTACCAATTTCGTCGGTGGAAAGCGATGCTCTCTCACTCTTCAAGATATCTATAGAGGCCCTACCGAGTGGAGGGGGACAAGTAAAAGCAGAAACCATTGTTGGAAGGAGACTATGGATTTGGCAGATGAGGCATTTATTAACAAAAACACTAGGCCGCATACCTATTCACAGGTGGACTATCCTGCATGCTCCTGCTGGCATGTCTTGGCCTACATCTGACAATCCGCTTATACGTCTTAACTTCCATGATTCGAGTAACTATGACTTTGGTGGCGGTTGGGCAGTCAAGAACGGAGACATACTCCTGCCCCTGAGCCCGAGGCACCTGCTCTACACCTGCATTGGTAACCAGGTTTGGGCGCGAGGCACTACACTTGACACGAGAACGGCCAGGCTAATAAGAAAAATTATCATCGAGCATGCTGACCGCTACGTATTCGCTCAAGAACCAAGTGACATACACTTGATTCGACCTAGACAAGTTTGCCCGACGACCTATAAAAATGAGAGGTATGCCTGGAAAAACTGGCACATTGATCAGTGCCAAGCCGAAATAGAGCTGCAGAGCTGACTAAAAGGTCTGAGTAATGGTCGATTAGAGTCGTTAGCGAATGACCGATTTGGATCGGATAGCTGCCGGTCATGGATGACCGATTTCGATCCACAATTGTCCTTCGTGAAGGAAAGCTATGGGCCAGAAGCGGCCAATCAAAACCCCATAAACTCCAAGCGTAGCCAAGTTGCACGCACCGACCTGCCTGCCTGCAGGTATTTATGGCTTAGTATAAGCGTAACCGAAGTCCTCCAAAGCTTGATTGACCCTGTATCGCAGCATCAGAGATGCGGAAATTTTTACCATAGCTTCGAAAAGCAAGTGTCCCGAAGGAATCTCACATTGGCCAACGCATCGCCCCCACCGCTCCCCAGGCTCATAAGCATAAACAATGTAGAAAACACCACGAGAATCCCGATTCAAACCGACTGTCATGTGTGTTACGTGGCTATTCCCGTCAGTAATGTCGAGCCGCGAGAACTCCAATACATCATCAAATGGAACAAACAAAGCGGAAGCAGACATGACAAACAGGCTAGCGATATCTAGAGCCTCTTCAACTGCCTTAAGCTCAGGAGCCTCATACTCATGCTCAAGTAAATTACGCATATCAACAACTTTACGTAGAAGACTAGGGGCCAGTAATCCCAGAACTCGTAGTTTCTCTATTTTTTTGGGTACATTCCATCGATATGGTGAATAACCAAACGAAACGAGCAACTGATCGAGCTGACAGACAATTGCACGTTTCGCATTAGTAGCTGCATTGATAAGTGCAGACAATCCACCTCTTTCAAAATCATCCTCTGCCAAGCTCAAAAAATCGACAGGTGACGTTTTCAGCTCTGTCATTTGGAAACTACCACCACCTGATGCTACCGTACATTTGCTCATATCGAATCTATGAGCAATACAAAAATCCTTGATATCCATCTCACGTCTCAACTCACTGGTCACCCAAAGGCAGTAATCGGCCAAAAGCTGCCGCTCGTCCCCTGCAAATTTTGGCATCTACCTAACTGCACAACCACGCACATTCTCGTTGCACTCTGTATAACTGTCGAGCCTCCACGCGGATAAATATCTTATTACTTCCAGCATTACCAGTAAAGACTTCTGACCATTAAGATCCAACAGGCGAGCGGCTGTTTCTTCCATTTGCGAAGGGCTGGCATGGGGCGTTATCTGTCGGTCGAGAATGACGATTTTCACGTACCCGCGACAACTCGAAATATATTAACGTGCTTTATGAGCGCGACATTCATAATGCTAGTTCCACCGCCATCCTCTCCTTAACCTTGCCTTGTACACTGGCGTTTCCCTGTATTGCTTCATTACATTTTTCACTAAGAATTTCAGAATGACCCTTCACATACTCCTCGAATTTACGGGCGATCTTATAGGTGTTGTAGCTAGACATCACTAATGCCGCAGCAATTATGAATGCAATCTCAACTCCTAAGCCAGCGAAGATCGCGTAGACAGAACCTAAAGCTGCTCCCTTCAGCATTACACTAAACGCTAGGATACCGCCCATCGCCATAAGGAAAATGCCGAAAGCCAGCGAGAATCGAGCACTTGCGACTTGCCATGCGGTAATTCGAAACGTCGGCACAGGCATTTCGGGCGTGGTTATTACGAACTTGGCGATTTGCCGAATTTGGAAAAAATTCCAATACCCTAAGGCAGCTATTCGAACCAGAAGGTCAGCCTTCCGTCTATTTGCGCGGACTCCGCTGGCGATACGGTAGCTCTCAAGATAGATCGCATCATCCAAATAACGAGCAAATGGCCCCTCATTGCTCTCAGCTGCACGCAGTTCTTTCAGCATCTTATGATGCCTCCGTGACCAATGACGGCCATATAAAGAGTAAACCTTAAAAAATCGCGTGAAAGCTAGAAAGCCGACCCCTATAATCATAGTTATAGCGCCGACGGCATTATTAACCTGCGGCAGAATCTCTTGCAACATCAACCATCACCTCAGTCCAAACTTAAAAATAGATATCAATGTGTCCGCTAAATGATATGCGACTCCGCCCACGTATTGCTAACCTCTACACGTCATGGACGACATAAATCTTTGCATTTTCTCGGTTTCTCAATCGCTGAAACTATCTGTACGCGTACGATGACGGCCTGAACGGCCGCTATGGATCGATAGCAGTGAGTGGCCGCTATCGACCGGAAACGGACAGTCGAAGAAAAAGGCTTTTAGCCAAAGCTATGTTTGGAAAGCTCTATTCTTCGTTGAATTTGTGTCCGCAGGTTAAGCATTTGTAATTATCAAGAACATTTTCATCGATAGCTCGGCCCGCCATAGCCCCCGCTGTCGCACCTATCGTGCCGCCCGCAAGTGCTCCAGCGATTGCTCCTGCTATAGCACCAATCGCTGCGCCTGCGGCAATACCAACGGGACCTGCAAGTGCCCCCACGACGGCTCCAGCTTGTCCACCAGCAGTCGCCCCTCCCACAGCAGTTGCTGCACCGCCAGCAGCTCCACCCAAGCCACCGATGGCAGCGCCTGTACGCTTCCCATAGTTCAGTTTATCGATACTCGTTGAATTACATTTCGGACATGCCGCCATGGTTTACTCCTTGTTGGATGACGGTTCGACTCTGCGAGATTAGTTTACAAGATGATAGCCATTTGATGTCGCACACCAGGCCATTTCTGTAGGAAATCGGAGCAATGAGGCGTTCTTTGACCCACCTCGGAGCAACTCCCAATAACAGGACAAACCTGCCCCCACACTTACGCTCAATGCAATGCCCGTTAAAGGCCATTTCCCACCTGGCTCCAAAGACCTTGCCCTACTCCACCCGCCACGTTACCCTCCCCCAGTCGCTGCAAATTCAGCGACTCGGGCTTGGCGGTCCGAAACGAAGGCGCAAAGCGCCCCACAATCACCCTCGCAGGCGCTTTTTTTGTGCCCGCGATGATGCTTTATGGCGGGCTGCGCATGGACTTCTTCGGAAGTGCCGGGTTCCTTCGTACCGGTCCGCCAACCTTGCGTAGTCCGTCACCCTTCCCTGCTTGGCGGCAGGCGGTGGCGGATCCTTTCTACGAAGGAGCACCACCATGACCAAACCCGTTCCCGATCCACCCCTCACCACCCAAACCAGCACCACCTTCGGCTCCTGCAATGGCAGCCACGATCCGCTGTTCGCCGTCCGCGCCGGTGTCTCGTCCGAAGACGCCCTGATCCACACCTCCATCCTGCTCAAAAGCGCCTACCAGACCAACGCCCACGCGTGTGAATTGGTCGATGCCGAGGTGCGCGGTTTGCTCTGGGCCACCGAGCAATCACTGGAGATGAGCCTCGCCCTGGTCGAGGCGTTGCTGGATGAAGTTGAAGCGCGCTCGGTAACCGCAGCGTTGTTGCGGCGCTCGCTGCAAGCAGGGCAATCGGCGGTGGAGTGATCGCCAGCGGTTGTCCTGGGCCGCCGATGCGGCCCGCTCATCCAGTGCCGTAAGCCTCGGTACCCGCCTCGCCCCCCACTCTATTGATTCAGTGCCCTCTCCGAATGGCCGATAGCTACCGTGAGGGACAGCAACCGTCCAGAAGCGGCCTTCAGACGGTGGGAGCGGGCTTGTCCCGCGATAGGGTCATGGCAGCATGACAGACAATTTTCAGAGTCAGAATCGCGGGGCAAGCCCGCTCCCACCTGGACGCCATACACCGGCAGCAACCGGCCAGAAGCAGCCGGTGGTCGTTGCGTTTCGTTTGTCGTTGGCGTGTGGCTAAGCTTAATAAACCGGGGCGAATTGAAACTTGGCTGAAAGCGGCCATCAGTGGACCTGGAGATTAGCATCGAGGCGGCGCCCCAAAGGAGACGAACATGTATGCGGTTATCAGAACCTACCTAGGTGCTGGAGCGAAGCAGCTTTTCGAGCTTTTGGAAGAGCGCAACGCCGACGTCGAAGCTACCCTGCGGACAGTGCCAGGGCTGGTCAGCTACACGCTTCTGAATACGGGTGATGGCGGTACGTCGGTGACTGTCTGCACGGACAAAGTCGGCAGCGATGCGAGCTTGAAAGTCGCACGTGACTGGATTCAGAAAAATGCGCTAGATATTCACGCGGAACCGCCGATCGTAACGGAAGGTCCGGTCATCGTGCAGATCAAATAGCGGGCCCTTGCGCTTGATCTCGCAACACTCTCGCAGTCGCAGGCGTTGTATGTCTGCTTCGTAGTGGCGTGATCGTCCGCAAACCATAATATTGGGTTTAGCCTGTCTCAATAGGCTGCAATCGGCCAGAAGCGGCCTTCAGACGGTGGGGGCGGGCTTGTCCCGCGATAGGCTCATGGCAGCATGACAGTCAATTTTCAGAGTCAGAATCGCGGGGCAAGCCCGCTCCCACCTGGACGCCATACACCGGCAGCTTTGGGTCGAAAGCAGCCATCCGAATGCATCCGCTTTCGCCCAAGATCAGCTCCTAGTACTCACCTCCTCAACAACGACGATTTGCCCCACAACGCACCGGCACAAGATCGATTGCAATCACAGGACAAGCCAGCCCCCACGGAAGCTTGATACACCGCCCGCTTCAAGTTGATGGCCAACTCCATCGTAACCCTCCAAGTCCATATCCCTTGCTCTACCCACCCACCACGTTACTCTCCCACCATTGCTGCAAATTGTGCGCGGGGCGCCTTCGTCCGCGCCGGTGAGTGATCGCCTGCGATTGTCCTGGGCCGCCGATGCGGCCCGCTCATGCACCCACCCTGTATAAAGGATTACTCGCTCAAAGCGCCGCATAGACAAGCGATGACAGCCGGCCAGGACGGGGGTCAATCATCGTATGGCTGCCCGAGGTCGTGGTGACAAAACCAAAGCTCACGTGCCTTTCGGGATCGGCGAAACTTATCGGACCGCCAAGGCCGATATGCCCAAAGGTGTCTGGGCCCATTGCGTGGGAAGCCGTCGGGTCGACTTGCTGTTCCAGCATGCAGCCTAATCCATAACGCATTGGCCGCATCCATACCCGGTCCATGCCATGACTGTGCTCTCGAGTGAACTCACTGAGCAGTTCGCGACCGATAAAGTTTCCCGCCAGCAATGCACTATAGAAACCGGCCAGGCCGTGAGCCGTGCCATGTCCACACACAGCCGGTTGCCGATAGGCCCACCAGCGAGGATCGCTGGTTCGTCTGGGCACCATTCCGGGGTTGGTGAAGGCGAATGTCGCGATATGCGCTGGCTCGCTTTTTAGCACTGTGCGCAGCGCTTGCGAGTAAGGATCACCGACTCGCCCGGTGGCACTGTCGAAACGCGCGATACGATGAAAGTGTTTTTCGTCCACACCAAGGTGAACGTCGAGGTCATGGGGGTCCAGAATCTTTTCGTGGATAAAGGCACAGGGGTCTCGTCCATCCACCCGACGAATCAACTCACCGAGAATCCAGCCAAAGGTAGTGGTGCCGTACCCCAGGTCTGTTCCCGGCTCCCACCAGAGCGGCTCGGCTTCCAGGACCCGCAGCATATGCTCCCAGTCATACATCATGGCGTTATGGTCGGGTGCTCGCAGCGCCGGCAGGCCCGCGGTGTGGTTCATCACCTGACGCAAGGTGACCTTGGCTTTGCCGTTCTGGGCGAACTCAGGCCAGTAACGGGCCACCGGCGCATCCAGCTCCAGCTTGCCCTCCTCGACCAACATCAGAACGGCCACCGCGACATAGGGTTTTACAACGCAAAAAGTGTTGGCCAGCGTATCCCGCGTCCAAGGCCTGGCGCCCTCTTGATCCGCCATACCGGCCCACAGGTCGACAACCATCTCTCCGCCTACCTGCACGCAGAGCCCGGCGCCACGCTCCTGCGGATCGTCAAACATGTCCTCGAAGGCCTGCTTGACCGCTTCGAACGGCTTCGCACACATCCCTTGCGCTTTCATACCTAAGACTCCTCGTATTTGCAGTGCAGCCCTTGCTACTTGCCTAACTTGACCGTTAGCAAGCCTGCCAGGCGACAAGAAAGATCCCGCCGCCTGGCAGACCGGGCTCCACCTATCAACAGATCATGTTTATCGGGGAATTCACCCCCGCGAGCGAGTTTGAGAGTGCCCCATGGAAAAACGGTTCGCTCGTTTGTAGGTACCGAAGTCATTGAACCTGACACCGGCCTCCGCCATGACTTTATGCGCATAAGGTGCGGTCATCTGACGAAGATAGAACGGGTCTCTCACAACGAAGTGGTGAATACTGTGAGTGCTACCGAAGTTGAAACAAAACAGCTGAAACGGCCACAACCACCAAGCGTTCATTACCTGGGTTTGCTGCAACGCATTACGCGGGGCAACATCGCCGTAATAGTGCATATTGGAACTTATAAAAAACAGGCAGAACTGCCGTATCATGTTTGGAGCGATAAGTATAACCACTGCGCTATTGACGACATCCATTAACGCCAATGTCGCAGCACTACTGTGGACCTCCGCCCCGATGATTGACCCAAAGCCCACATACAGATGGTAGCCGAGGAACACATACCAGCACCCCCAATACAAAAGCCCGAACGGTGTGTTGAGCCGAATGATCTTGCCTAACAATCTTACCTTTTGCCGCCATCCCGGCGCAAAAACCGCGTTTAGAAAACCAAATACAAACCCATCCATCAGTTTCAACAACCGCAGTATTCCCCAGGGGTTGCCACTGGTCGTGATCCATGCCTCGACATCCGTATCAGTTCCGGACTCCTTATGGTGATGAAAATGCAGATTGCGCCTTAGCCAGGGGCTGGGCATTCCCGGCCGAGCCAGCCAGCAAAAAAACATCATGGCATTATGGGCCAGCGGCTGTTTTCTGAAATAAAGGCGATGAATCAAGTCATGTTCGATTTCATGAATGAACGATGTCAGCAGCGCATTGATCAAAATGCACATCCATGCGGGGATATAGCCCGTTAGGTAGAGCCCTCCGGTGACGACCATCCCTGCCAGGGAAAACACCATGACACTCGCACCCAGCGCATTCTGATGCTGCAAGATCGGATAGCGCTTGCGTAGGTAGTTTCCGTGCTCGGTAATGCTCCGGGTGACAGTAGCAATCTTTTCCTGATCGGTATTCGGGTGATCCGTTTCGATGGTTTTTTCCATGACCTTCATCACTGCATCCTCTGCGTGCGCCGGATAATTACCAGCCTCATCAAGCGGGTTAAATCAATTGCTTGAGCTATCAAACAGCAGGCATTCAAATTCACTGCATGAATGCATGCGCGTTATTCAATAAACACGAAATCGACTGCTTGCCGAAAAATTTGTTAGACTCATTCCAAGCTTCAAAATGATAAGACAAGCCAAATTCTTTGCAACTGTGTATTTTGGGTGGACTCAGTGTTACAGGCATGTGTAAGAATTTATTGATTTAGTTACAGGTTGTACAAGTCTGGAACGACGGTGTACAAGTATTGCCAAGGAGGCACCATGAGATTGCATCGCATCAAATATTTCCGGCTCTCTCTACAAGAACCCGAGGACAGCGTAGAGAAATCAACCCGCCATGATGTATTTGACGCCGTGTTTTTCGATGAAACTGCAGACGATGCCGCGAATCGCGCAGGCCTTGAAAAGCTAATTCGCTACATACAGTGCGGGGATACTGTGGTAGTGGACAGCATGGCATCGCTCAGTTCCAGTACCGAGCAGCTGTGCACCCTCATTCGCCGGCTGATTGAAAAGCAGGTAACCCTGGAGTTCTTGAACGAAAACCTGATTTTCCGCCATGACTGTCTTGAAGTTGTGGAGCCCATCATTGCAGTAATGGAGGCGCTGGCAGAGTTCGAGCGCGCTGCAGCGAGGGAAAAACAGGCGACAGGCATTGCTGCCGCAAAGATCCGTGGGTTATACAAAGGTCGCAAGAAAAAACTGTCTGACAATCAGGTTGTAAGTTTAATTGACCGCGCCCGCGCTGGAGAAAGTAAATCTAAATTGGCGCGTGATTTTGATATCAGTCGGCAGACGCTTTATCGGTACTTGAGATCAACATAGGGGGCTCTTCAGGCACCCGCCTCGCCTCCCCCACTCCTTTGACCCAAATCAAGCCGCCAGGCCTGGTTCGCGAGACGATGGCGGCAAGCAAGGAATGGATCGAAACCGGCCAACGCCATCGATCCCTGTGCACAGCATTGCATAAGGAGCCCCACATGAGCCCGTTGAACCACGTACTGGTAGCCACCGACCTGTCCACTTCTGCCCGCAACGCGGCAGAGCGCGCTGCACTCTTGAGCAAGGCGCAACAGGCAGCGCTGGACCTGCTCTACGTTGCCAATCCAGCGCCCTACGAGCGCTTGAAGCAGGTGCTGGTGCCTGATGAAGACTTGTTGAATCGCGTGCTGGAGACCGCCGGAGAGAAAGTGCACGCACTGGCAGCCATGCTGTTCCAGCGCTATGACATCGCCCCTGGCGTACAGGTCGCGCCCGGCTCGGTGGTCAGCGAAATCACCCGTGTGGTACAGGACAAACGCAGCAACCTGCTGGTGTGTGGGGCGAAGGGCCAGAGTGTGGCGCGCCGTCTGCTGCTGGGCTCGACCGTACAACGAATGCTCAACCGCATGCTCTGCCCGATGCTGGTGGTCAAGCAGGCACCTCGCGACACCTACCGTACCGTGCTGGTTCCGGTGGATTTCTCGCCTTCATCGCTGCGCGCCATCGAGCTGGTAAAAGCGGTTGCCCCGCAGGCCGAGATCATCCTGCTGCATGTGTACGAAGCGCCCTTCGAAAGCAGCATGCGCTTCGCTCACATCGACCAGGACACCCTCACTCACTACCGCAATGTCATCCGCAAAGATGCCGTGCAACAGCTCGCGGCCTTGAGCGAAGCCGCCGGGGTGAGCGATGCGCGGCAAGTCGTGGTGCACGGCGACCCTGCCTGGCGGATCGTCGAGAAGGAGCAGGAGCTGGACTGCGATCTGATCGTGATCGGCAAGCAGGGGGACAGCGCGCTGGAAGAGCTGTTGATCGGCAGCGTCACCAAGCATGTGCTGAACGAATCGCAGTGTGATGTGCTGGTGTCGCTGTAGGGTGCCTTAGTGGCGAGGACGCTGAACGAGTGTCCTCGCCCCACTGCTAATCCACAATGAACAACTTCGCCCCAGTGGTGGTGAATGAGCGATGCCCCTCGGCATTGTTACCCACCCGCTGGCCGCTGCCGCGGGAACTTCAGGGTACTGGCCAGGTCAATTGGGGCCCTGCATCGGAAGTACCGAGCAGCGCTGTGGTCTGTTTTACGGCAGTGCCGTCCGAGATCAGTCGAGTCCGTCCCCCTGATGCCAACCAAGAGTTTTCTGCCGGGTCTCATCCTGGTGTTCAGCGCCGTCGCGTCGCTTTGTTCGGTTGCTGCTGAGCGAAGTGCGGCAGCGCAAAGTAACAGCGCATCAACCGCCCTGATCGAAACCGCCTCGCGGCAGTATGAGAACGGCCAGCTGGATCAAGCCGCAGCCACGCTGGAGCGAGCCCTGCAAATCCAGCCGAACAATCCGGCGACGCTGCATTACCTCGGTGTGTTGCGTCTTCAGCAAGGGCAGTACCAGCAGGCTGAAACCTTGGCGGCGCGCTCGAACATGCGAGTTGGTCGCAACGTCGAGTTACGCAACCGCAACTTCCAATTGATCCAGGCGGCGCAGCAGGCCCGGTCTTCGGGCACCCTACCCAACGCCAAAGCGGACCTGGCCGCAGTACAGAAGAGGCAGGAAGTGGAGACTCAAGGGCACGACGCCGGCAACATCGCTCGTGCAAAGGCAGACCGGGTATCGGATTTACCGACGGTTGACAGGCCTCGGCCCGAAGGGAAACTGCAAACGGCTTCCGTCGAGCCAGAGTCTGGGTACGATGAGGTTGAAGTTCCCCGCGGCCATTTACCGCCTCCGGGTAAATGCCGAATCTGGTTTCCGGATCGCCCGCCAGGGCACCAGCCCGCACCCGGCAAATGCAAGAAGCTGCGATATCGGGTTCCACCAGGGGCCTTCTTGGTGCACGGTTGAGCCCAAGGCAACGCCATCGGTCCCTGTGCGCAGCATTGCACAAGGAGCCCCAAATGAGCCCGTTGAACCACGTACTGGTACCGCAACGGCGAGCCTGCCTGGCGGATCGTCGAGCAGGAGCAGGAGCTGGACTGGCCCCATAGGCTCGGTGCATGCAGATCCAATGTGGGAGCGGGCTTGCCCCGCGATTCTGACTCTGAAAATTGTCTGTCATGCTGACATGACCCTATCGCGGGACAAGCCCGCTCCCACCGTCTGAAGGCCGCTTAGCAGCTATCCCCCCACCGCTCAAATCCGCTCCAACGCCTGAGCCAGATCACCCCGCAGGTCCTCGACATCCTCGACACCCACCGACAAACGCACCAACGCATCACCGATGCCCAGTTGCGCGCGGTTCTCTGCCGGGATGCTGGCGTGGGTCATGATCGCCGGGTGTTCGATCAGGCTTTCGACCCCGCCCAGGCTCTCGGCCAGGGCGAAGATCTCCACCGCTTCAAGGAAGCGCTTGGCGCCGGCCAGGTCGCTGTTCAGGTCAAGGGAAATCATCCCGCCGAAGCCGCGCATCTGCCGCCGCGCCAGTTCGTGCTGCGGGTGCGAGGCCAGGCCCGGATAGTAGACCCGCGCCACCTGCGGCTGACGCTCAAGCCATTGCGCCAGCTCCAGGGCATTGCTGCAGTGACGCTCCATACGCAGGGCCAGGGTCTTCACCCCGCGCAGGGTGAGGAACGCGTCGAACGGCCCGGCGATAGCGCCCACCGAGTTCTGCAAAAAGCCCAGGCGCTCGGCCAGTTCCGGGTTCTGCCCGACCACGGCGATGCCGCCGATCACGTCGGAGTGGCCGTTGAGGTATTTGGTGGTCGAGTGCAGGACGATATCGAAGCCCAGCTCCAGCGGGCGCTGGACCCACGGGCTGGCGAAGGTGTTGTCGGCCACGCAGAGGATGCCGCGCTCGCGACAGATGCGCGCGACGGCGGCGAGGTCGGTCAGGCGCAGCAAGGGGTTGCTCGGGGTCTCGACCCAGACCATCCGCGTGTCTGCCTGCAGCGCCGCTTCAAATGCCGCCAGGTCAGCCAGGTCGACGAAGCTGAAGCAATGCCCGGCGCTGCGCCGGCGCACCCGTTCGAACAGGCGGAAGGTGCCGCCATACAGGTCATTGCCCGAGACGATGTGCGCGCCGGCGTCGAGCAGCTCGAGCACGTTGGCGATCGCCGCCAGCCCGGAGGCGAAGGCGAAGGCCTGGGTGCCGCCCTCAAGGTCCGCCACGCAGCGCTCCAGGGCCCAGCGCGTGGGGTTGTGCGAGCGGCCGTAGTCGAGGCCCTTGTGCACCCCGGGGCTCTGCTGCAAATAGGTGGAGTTGGCGTAGATCGGCGGCATCAGTGCCCCGGTGGATGGGTCCGGCGCCTGTCCGGCATGGATCACCCGGGTGGCGAAGGCGCGTGGCGCGCCGCTTTCATCGTGCTGACTCATGGTAGGGACCTGCGTAAGTGATTGAGCAAATCGACGCGGGTAATCACGCCGTGAAACCCCGCAGCGTCTTCAATAATCGCCACCAGCCCACGGTCGAGCTCGGCCTGCAGTTCAGCCAGGCTGGCGCTGGGGGCCAGGGTTTCCAGCTTGAGCTTGTCGGTCATCGCGCTGGCCACGGTCATGTGAAAGTGCGAAGCGTCGTGGTGCACGCCGAGCAGAATGTCGGACTCATCGATCACCCCGACCAGATTCTGGCCATTGACCAGCACCGGCAGTTGCGACACATCGGCCAGGCGCATGCGCTGAAAGGCGGTGAGCAGCGTATCGTCGGGGCCGACGCTGATCACCCGGCCGTCCTCGAAGCGCCGCGCAATCAGGTCGCGCAAGTCGCCATAGCGCTTGCGCGCCAGCAGGCCCTGGTCGGTCATCCACTGGTCGTTGTAGACCTTCGACAGGTAGCGGGTGCCGGTGTCGCAGACAAAGCTGACGACCCGCTTCGGCTCGGTTTGTTCGCGGCAGTAGCGCAGCGCCGCCGCCAGTAATGTGCCGGTCGAAGAGCCGCCGAGAATGCCCTCGGCGCGCAGCAGTTGACGGGCATGATCGAAGCTCTCTTCGTCGCTGATGGAGTAGGCCTGGCGCACACTGGAAAGGTCGGCAATCGACGGAATGAAGTCTTCGCCGATGCCCTCCACCGCCCAGGAGCCGGGCGTGCCGAGGGTGCCGCTACGGCTGTATTCGGCGACCACCGAGCCAACCGGGTCGGCCAGCACCATCACCAGGTTGGGCTGCAGGCGGCGAAAGAAGCGGGTCAGCCCGGTCAGCGTGCCGGCCGAGCCGACGCCGACGACGATGGCATCGACATCATGCTGGGTCTGCGCCCAGATCTCCGGCGCGGTGCTGCATTCGTGGGCCAACGGGTTGGCCGGGTTGTTGAACTGATCGGCGAAGAACGCGTCGGGAATCTCCTGCGCCAGCCGCGCGGCAACATCCTGGTAGTAGTCGGGATGGCCCTTGCCAACGTCAGAGCGGGTGATGTGCACTTCGGCGCCCATGGCCTTGAGGTGCAGGACCTTCTCGGTGGACATCTTGTCGGGCACCACCAGCACCACCCGGTAACCCTTGGCGCGGCCGACCAGGGCCAGGCCCAGGCCGGTGTTGCCGGCGGTGGCTTCGACGATGGTGCCGCCGGGGCGCAGGCGGCCATCGCGCTCGGCGGCGTCAATCATCGCCAGGCCGATGCGATCCTTGATCGAACCGCCGGGGTTTTGCGATTCGAGCTTGAGGAACAGTGTGCACGGGCCGGTATCGAAGCGGCTGACACGCACCAGCGGCGTATTGCCGATCAGTTCGAGCACGGCCGGGCGGGAGTCGTTCGGCATGGGGTCACCTCGCTGCGCAGGTAAAGCCTCGCATGGACCATAGGCCCGGATTGCTCGACCCGCAACCGTGCGCAGCCAGCCGGTAGATTTAGTGAGCCAGCGCGTTGCTTGAAAGTCCGCCAGACAGAAAACGCCCCATGGCAAATCCCTCAAAGCCACCGTTCGGTGGCAGAATCTCCAGAATTTGATCGTTGTGGAGACCACCATGCTTCGTGCGTTTGAACGAAGGCTCGACCCCTTTCCTCCTGACGAGGTACCGCCACCGCCCGAGGGCCTGGCTCGCTTCCTGTGGGCCTGCACACGGGGCGCGCGCGGCTATATTCTTGCGTTTGCACTGTTGAGTGCTGGCGTGTCGATCTACGAAGCTTGGCTGTTTGCTTTCCTCGGTCAGGTCGTGGATCTGCTCTCGACCTGGCAGGCAGGTGGTGATGCGGCGGCGCAGGAAAGTCGCGTGTTGTGGGGCATGGGTATCGTCATGCTGGCCAGCGTCGGGCTGGTGGCATTGCGGACCATGGTGCAGCACCAGATATTGGCGATAAACCTGCCGTTGCGACTGCGCTGGGACTTCCACCGCTTGATGCTGCGGCAAAGCCTTTCGTTCTTTTCCGATGAGTTTTCCGGCCGGGTCACCACCAAGGTCATGCAGACGGCGCTGGCCGTGCGCGACCTGCTGTTCACCCTGATCGAGATCCTCCCCGGGATAGGCGTGTATTTCATTGCGATCATCGCCCTGGCGGGCGGTTTCGCGCTGAAACTGATGCTGCCTTTCGTTGCCTGGGTCGTGTTGTTCGGCCTGGCCATGCTGTACTTCGTGCCCCGCCTGGGCAAAGTCGGCCAGGAGCAGGCCAATGCGCGGTCGATGATGACCGGGCGTATCTCGGACGCCTACACCAACATCACCACGGTGAAGCTGTTCTCCCACTCCAATCGTGAAGCGCACTTCGCCCGTGCAGCGATGGAGGACTTCAAGCAAACCGGCTTTCGCCAGATGCGCCTGGTCAGCCAGTTCGAGATCGTCAACCAGGCCCTGGTGGTGGCGTTGATCATGGCAGCTGGCGGTTATGCCCTGTGGCTGTGGCACCAGGGTGAGGTCGGCGCCGGTGCCGTGGCGGCCATCACCGCCATGGCGTTGCGTATCAATGGCATGTCGCACTGGATCATGTGGCAAATGACTTCGCTGTTCGAGAGCATCGGCACCGTGCAGGATGGCATGGCCACCCTCACCCGCGGCCCCAAGGTGAAGGATGCGCCGGATGCCGGTGTGCTGGTGACCTCCGGCGGCGCGGTCACCTTCGACAATGTGAGCTTCAACTACAATGGCGAACGCCAGGTGCTCGATGGCCTGAGCCTGAATATTCGCCCGGGTGAAAAAATCGGCCTGGTAGGCCGCTCCGGCGCGGGCAAATCCACGCTCATCAACCTGCTGCTGCGCTTCTATGATGTCGACAGCGGGCAGATTCGCATTGACGGACAAGACATTGCACAGGTGACGCAAGACAGCCTGCGCAGCGCCATCGGCATGGTCACCCAGGATACGTCACTGTTGCACCGCTCCATTCGCGACAACATCGCCTACGGCCGACCCGATGCGAGCGACGCCCAGGTCCGCAGTGCCGCGGCCAGTGCCCAGGCCGATGAGTTCATCAGCCAACTGAGCGACCGGCAAGGCCATAGCGGCTACGACACCCTGGTGGGCGAGCGTGGCATCAAGCTTTCCGGCGGCCAGCGCCAGCGGGTCGCGATTGCCCGCGTGATGCTCAAGAACGCCCCGATCCTGCTCCTTGACGAGGCTACCAGCGCGCTGGACTCCGAAGTCGAAGTGGCCATTCAGGAAAGCCTCGATGAGATGATGGAGGGCAAAACCGTGATTGCCATCGCCCATCGGCTGTCGACGATTGCGGCAATGGACCGGCTTATTGTCATGGATGACGGCCGCATCATCGAACAAGGTACCCACGCAGAACTGCTCGCCAAAAACGGCATCTATGCGCAGCTGTGGCACCACCAGAGTGGCGGGTTTCTGGGTGAGGATCGGGGGGTGACCGAGGTTATGGATCAGGTGTGAGCGTGGACGGCATCCAACGGCATTCTGTACTCGATAACACCAGGCTTTTCGGCTATCCAGTCGTATAGCCTTTGCGCGGTGTGGTTAGTCTCCTGGGTGTGCCAGTAAAGCCGGTCGCAGTTTTTCTCGCGGGCTTGCCCTTGCACGTATTCGATCAGTTGCTTGCCGATCATCTGGCCGCGTACGCTTGGGCAAACGTACAAGTCCTCCAGGTAGCAGAAGTCATTGCGGCCCCAGGTGGAGCGGTGAAAGACGAAGTGGACGAAACCGTAGATCTGCTCCCCAATCGAGGCGACCGCACAGTGCACAGGCTCGCTGCTGTCGAAGAAGCGGGCCCAGGTTAACTGGGTGGTCTGCATGCCCACATCGACCTTGTAGAACTCTTGGTACTTGGCCCAGAACTCGCACCACTTGGCGAAGTCCTTCTGCGCTACTGGGCGAACCGATAAAACCTGTTGTAGTGCTGTCATGATCAATCCTTAATGACGGTAGAAACGGCAACGTGAACCTGTCGAAAGCGCACGGTACGGCGCCGCCCCCAAGTGGTAGCCCCCCCTTGGTGATTGATTTATATCGCGCCAATGGTCTGGGTTGCCCATCCAGTTTTTGCTTAGTGAGCAGACCAATTGCCCGTTGTTTGGCAGGCAAGACTGATGAAACCGTGAGTAGAGATCGAGCCGCCCTCTTCGACTTGCATCAGGCAGGGATGAAGGTTGGCAGGTGGGAGCGGGCTTGCCCCGCGATAGGGTCATGGCAGCATGACAGACAATTTTCAGAGTCAGAATCGCGGGGCAAGCCCGCTCCCACCTGGACGCCGTACACCGGCAGCTTTCGTCGACAATGACCAAGAGTGGCGTCACTCACAATGCATCGCCCTCAAGCACCCTGAACAGGCAAAATCATCGATCTTCCGGATGAGGAAACCAATGAATCTGCATACCGATCACGGATTGATCACAGTTACTAATGAGCCGACTCATTCGTTCAACTCTACTGACAACAGGCGCTGTTACGCATCTGAAATCCCACTTACGGACTCGATAGGGTCTAACCATGGGGTGAGCTTAAACGGGGAATTGATCATGGTAGTGGGTGCAGGGGGTGGTGCCACCGATGTCCACGCACACTCGGCCTTGGTTATCGAAGATACTATGCTGTTGGCCGTCGGCAATCACATTGCCTGCATTTCGATCGTGCATCCCTATCGTCTTCTCTGGTCCCTTCAGGTCGACGTCGCCACGTGCTTTGGTATCTATTGGCAAAGTCAGCGGGGAGCACTGATTGCTCACGGAGAGTTAGCGATCTCTCGTTTTTCTACAGATGGCCGACTCATCTGGCAAGCGTGGGGCGCAGACATCTTTACTGAAGGCTTTGACTTGTTGCACGACCATATTAGAGCCGTAGACTTCGATCAATCGGTCTACCGGTTTGACTACGACACAGGCGAACTCCTTACCTGATCTGTCTGTGCATGAGATCGTGTGGCAACCTGTTCTGGGGCCGTGCCTGGTGTACTTGAAAGGTTGTCTGTGCTGACCGTCTGCAATGGGTCGATAGCAGCCGGTCACGGATGACCGCATTCGACCCAGAGCGGCCGTTGGCCGAGGTCGGCTAACGGCCTAAAGCAGTCAAATCCTAACGATGACTATCGACCCGTTGCGGCCATCCGCTGGAGCCACCAGAATCGGGGACTGCTGGTGGTGAGGTGACGTATGGCGACGATTGAAGTATCAGAAAAAGCCGACTGGAAGCTTTTCGAGGACGTGGCCCGGGCTCTTGAGCAAGGGCTGGGCGGTCGCTGGAAAGAGAAGCTCGATGGCCTAGACCAGCGCTACTGGGATCTGTTGGTGGGCGACCACACGCTTACGCTGCACCTTGAGCACTATATAGGCATTTCAATAGTCGTTCCCGATAGCGCAGATGACACAGCTCGAAGAGTATGTGCGTTGCTCAAGCAGCCTCCTTCTGAGTAAGCCCGCTCCAACAAAGATCACAACTGGCTGAATTCTGAGCGTTGTGAAGGGCTGAAGCGGGCCAGAAGAAGTCACGCGGGTCGAGTGCATTGCACAAGCCGTTTTGCCTTTGTAGGATCCTAACAACACCAACCGTCAACTGGGATCCGCATTGGACAGTGGAATAAGACCGGAAATTGAGAGGGCTACCTACGATGAGTTCCTGGAGCTTTGGGACAGAGGTGCATTCGAGAACCAGCGGTTGGGTCAGGCTTTCTACAACCACTTCCGACTGCATCGTCTCAGTGACCAGAGGTTGCTGAGCGGTCTTTATGAATCTCACGGCAAGAAAGCCCTGAGTGCAATTTCTGAAATCTTTCAGATCAGCTAACAAGCATCACTCTTCATTCGCCTATGAATACATCTGGCTGCTATGGGGCGATTTCAGTCAGTCGTGACAGGCAATAAACGATCCATAGCGGTCATCAGCAGAAGGCTTGGCCAATATGTCGCTCACTACCTGGTGCAGCAGTTGCTCAGAAATCTCGTTACGTACTTCGGTTGCAGTCAAGCATGACTGGTGCGACCCCAACCGCTCAGCGGCTCGAAGGGTTACTCAAACAATTCCACATGCGAGCCAGGTTTATAGCCATCAATCACAAGGACTTGCGAGATTTCACAGTCCGGATAGATCCACTTACCCCAGTTGGCCAGAACCCACTCCCTACTGAGGCCCAGACACCCTGCATTGCTCTCTCCAGGCAGCCAAACCAGCGGTAGGCCGGCTTTGTATCCAGTGGTAACCATCAGCCCAAAGCAACGATCCTCGTCCAGTGTGTTGAAAACCATGAAATCTACAACCTCTTCATAAGGGTAAGAGCCCCTAGCTCTAAATACGGTCCCGCAACTGAAAACCTCACTTGAGCACTCGAGAAGCTTTGTCATGAGATCCACTGTTCCTTATGTTTAGGTAGCCCCGAGGCGTTGGGGAGTGTACGACAATTCGTGGCTTAAACTCCTGCTGGGTGGCTCAAGATATTGTTTGTTGAACGGCAGCTCTGGGTCGGTAACTGCCGTTCGACAGAAGTCGCAATCAGTCCCGAGCAATCTTGTCATTTGCCAACGCTTAGGGCAGGGTCGATACCACTGACATCTCTGCCAAAGGAGTGACCGCATGTCAAAGCTATATCCCAGTATTGATCCTGAGGGGCTGGTCGAGTACTCGGTGGTCTACACCGACCGCTCGCTCAACCACATGTCGCAGCAATTTCAAGGCGTGATGAAGAACATTTCCAGCACCCTGAAACAGGTCTACAACGCCCAGGCTGTTGCGGTAGTGCCGGGCAGCGGCACATTCGGCATGGAAGCGGTAGCGCGACAGTTTGCCACCGACCAGCAATGCCTGGTAATACGCAACGGCTGGTTCAGTTATCGCTGGAGCCAGATCCTTGAGATGGGCAACATCCCGGCGGCCACCACGGTACTGAAAGCCCGACCGGTCGACACGGGCCGCCAGGCTGCCTACGCACCACCCCCTCTGGACGAAGTGCTGGCCGCCATTCAGGCTTCGAGGCCGCGGATTGTCTTCGCCCCTCACGTTGAAACCTCATCAGGGATTATTCTGCCCGACGACTACCTGCGGGCCGTCGGCGACGCCGTGCATGCGGTGGGTGGCCTGTTCGTGCTGGACTGCATCGCCTCAGGCACGATTTGGGTTGATATGCACAAGTGCGCAGTCGATCTGCTGATCAGCGCGCCGCAGAAAGGCTGGAGCGCCTCCCCTTGCTGCGCCCTGGTGATGTTCAGTGCCTTGGCCCTCGAGCACATCGAGCAGACGCAAAGCAGCAGCTTTGCCTGCGACCTGAAAAAGTGGCTTCAGATCATGCAGGCCTACGAACAGGGCGGGCATGCCTACCATGCGACCATGCCCAGCGATTCCCTCGCGCGCTTTAACGACGTGATGAAAGAGATGCAAGCCTACGGTTTCAACAAGGTCCGCGGCGAACAACAGGCGCTGGGCGATCGGGTGCGCGCAATGTTGACCGGCAAAGGCATCAAAAGCGTGGCCGCAGCCGGCTTTCAGGCCCCTGGCGTAGTGGTGAGCTACACCGATGATGCCGACATCAAGAGCGGCAAGAAATTTGCCGACCACGGCCTGCAGATCGCCGCCGGAGTGCCGTTGCAATGCGACGAGCCGGCCGACTTCCAGACCTTCCGCATCGGTCTGTTCGGCCTCGAAAAGCTGCACAATATCGAGCGCACGGTCAGCACCCTCGAGCAGGCACTGGACGAAGTGATGGTGGACTAAGCCCTCATCTTGCCTGCAGCACCTACCGGGCTTGTGAAATCCAGGAAGGTATCCTGTTCTGGGCACTGCCGGCCCTTGGCGCTGGATGACCGGGGTCGACCTATAGCTGCCCTTCACGGAGGGCAGCTGACGGCCACAAGCGGCCTGCAAACGGTGGCAGCGGGCTTGTCCCGCGATAGGGTCATGGCAGCATGACAGACAATTTTCAGAGTCAGAATCGCGGGGCAAGCCCGCTCCCACCTGGACGTCGTACACCGGCAGCTCTGGGTCGAAAGCTGCCGACCGCAATCAACCCGAATCCGTCTTGATGTCTGCTTGTTGTAACCGTACGCTAGCAACATTCATGGAGGATTCTGGCTGATGGCACGCGTGGGTTTGATACTGACACCAGGTTTTGCAGACTGGGAATATGCATTCATTGCTGGAACTGCGTCCCCGTTTTACGGGATCGACGTCAGGTTTTTCGCTCCTACTCCAGGGCAGTTCCACTCGCAGGGCGGGTTGGCTGTAACGGTCGATAGCAGTTTGCAACAATGCCTGGACTGGAAACCGGACGTTGTTGTGGTCATTGGAGGAATGGCCTGGGAACGTGCAGAAGCACCAGATATTCGGGACTTTCTTCATGCCAATCGCTCAAGTGGAGCGTCAATTGCCGGCATCTGCGGCGGAACGCTGGCACTTGCGAGGGCCGGGCTTCTCGACACGGTTCCTCATACCTCGAACAGCGCCGACTTCTTGCAACAGAATGCCCCAGGTTATGACGGGCACGCGCTTTATCGAAGCAGTCCAGTCGCGGTGATTGCCGACCGCATCATCACTGCTCCAGGCCCTGCACCCGTTAGCTTCACCTGCGCCGTGTTCGAAGGTGCCGGGCTGTCTTCGGAGCTCATTGCTCAGTTCAGGTCGATGTTGGCAGCGGAACATGAGCCTTGCCCGTGCGCCGATCCAGGGCCTCCATCTCCGCTGGCAGGCTGAAGCGCAGATTACCTCGATCACTGCGCACCTGAGTGCCTTGTGGATAGTGAACAGAGCCGAAGTCGACGGCACGGTTCAAGTAGCCATCCCACATCAGCACATCACCGTCAGGCCCGGTCACGCGCATGCGCAGCCAGCGCAGTTCCATCCCCAGCAGGTGGACCGGTGTATCTTCGGACCTCGCCTCCCATCCTCTCTCGGTGGAAAACACCGTCACCGGCCCCGGCCAGACGATGCCGCCCAAGCGGGTGCCTGGCGCCAGCATGCATTCTTTCAGGCTCCACTCGGAAAACTTGAAATGGGCACCGAACGGAAAGTTGAACTCGACCTTGCCTGGCTCACATTTCCAGCCTTCAAGGTCGTGGGTGGACACGGTCTCGACCGTCGCGTTGCCATGGCTTTGCCACAGCTCTAGACGACGCACGCGCATCCCCATGATAAGGAAAGCCACCAGGCAGGCGATCAGCAGCCAGAGGAAAACCTCGGAGAAAATCAAGATCATGTAGCCGACCACCATGGCCAGCGGATCGACAGGAATCATGGACGTCCTTGTAAACCTGGAAACTGACCGCGCAGAGTAATCCAGTCTACGGCGCTCTCCCAACTCGGCATGATGCCCCACGACGCCAAAGGTGGGAGCTCCGAGCTTACTGGCCGTGAGGCACAGCCCGCGGCAAGCGGCCGCTTAGGCGCAAGCCATCGCGCACGTTCAGCCCCATCAATGCAAGGTTGGTTGCCCCGGCGACGAGCTCGATGACCTGTACGACGTAGAAACGCGTGTCGAAGCTTCCTGCCGACGCCCATAAGTTGAGTGCAATTGCGCAGGGCACAAGCACCAACAGGCCATTGGCGGAGATGAATGGCATGCGTTTCTTCTTCGCGCTCACCAGGCGCCCTGGTCGAGCCCGACTCAGCAGCATGCCGCTTGCCCCGGCCAGTGCCATCATCGGCACCAGCAGCCAAAGTCCGGGGCTCACGATCAAGTGCTTGAGCTGAGCTATCGAACGCTGGGTTCCCAGGATTTCGACAAGAAGGGTCGATAGAAAGAAAGTAGCGATGCACAGCAGTGCCAGCATGCTGGCTGTCAGGTGGAGTCGTTTGAGCATGTATCGAATACCGTCAGTTAATTGGGCACGGGTTGACCAGTACCGCCGGAGATTCGCTGCACTGGAGCTGCTGCCTGCGGATGGGTGCGACTGGATCAAGTGGGTGAATAGAAAGCATGGAGACTTCCAAACTTGTAAACATGGTGACAACCTGGCACCACGCATCCAACCCTACAAAATTGACATCATCATGTCAATGTGGAAAAGTTTGCGCCATGAACAAGCCAAACCACACCCCCGCTGGACGCGCCATGACCGATCTGGTCCTTGAGCTCTTTCGAGCAAGTGCGCGAATGCTCACCGCAGGCGATCGCCTCGTTGCCGAGACAGGTCTCACGAGCGCCCGTTGGCAGCTGCTTGGAACGATCGTCAATGCCGATCGAGCGCAGCCCGTCTCATGGATTGCCCGCGATATGGGCGCGAACCGCCAGAACGTTCAGCGGATCGTCAACGATCTCGTCAAGGATGGAATGCTGGAATTTCAGCCGAACCCTCACCATCGCAGGGCGCAGCTGGTTGTGCTTACCGACGCTGGAAAACAAGCATTCAATCTTGCAATGAAGCTGCAAGCGCCTTGGATCAACGAGCTTTCGCAGGGTTTGAAGGTCGAAGACATCCAGACGACCTACCAGGTGCTACACCAGCTGCGCAGTCAGCTTGAAGACGAGCAAAGGGACTAACCTGGCAACACCACACCATCGCTTTTTTCGATGGAACCTATTTTCCACATAAGCAAAAAAGCGATGAAAATGACCTCACCGAAACACACCTTCAGGTGAAGTCATGAAACTGCAAGCCACCCAAAAATCCTTCGCTGAACGCATCGTCCACGCCGTCGGCTTTGAAGTCATCGCCGTGCTGATCTGCGCGCCGATCGGCGCCTGGCTGCTCGACCGCTCGATGCTGGAAATGGGCGCGCTGGCGGTGATGCTGTCGACCGTGGCGATGATCTGGAACATGCTCTACAACGCGGCATTCGACCGCCTCTGGCCCGTCAGCCGGGTAGCGCGTACGGTCAAGGTCCGCGCCCTGCACGCCGGCGGCTTTGAAACCGGTTTCGTGCTGATCGGCGTGCCGATTGCCGCGCTGATGCTCGATGTGTCGCTGGTGCAGGCGTTCCTGCTGGAGATCGGCTTCTTCGCCTTCATGCTGCCCTACACCATGGCCTACAACTGGGGCTATGACCTGCTGCGTCAGCGCCTGATGAGCGCACCGGTCAGCGCGGTACAGGCACAACAAACACGCGGGTAAAGTTGTGCCGGGCTCTTTAGCATCGAGCTAAATAGTGGCATTCTGCACCCCATGGACATCTACGCAATTCGCAAGAGCAATCTGCTGCAGTTGATCGGTACCCAGCGTAAGGCCAGTTGTGCCGAGCGCTGGGGCATGAGCCCGGCGCACCTGAGCCAGATTCTCTCGACCCGCACGGAAAAAAACCTCGGTGATGAAGTCGCCCGGCGCATCGAGCAGGCCGAGCACTTGCCCGCGGGCTGGATGGATGTGCTGCAAGGCGAAGCTGGCGTACCTGCCAGCAGCGGCACGGCGCTGAGCAGCGAGTTCGTCAGCATCGCCCACTTCGACATCCGCGGCTCCATGGGCAACGGCAACACGCCGCCAGCCCACGTCGAGGTGATCCGTGACCTGACCGTGCACCTGGACTGGCTGCGCGGCCAGGGCATCAGCTTTTCCGGCGCGCACAACCTGGCGATCATCAGCGGCGATGGCGACAGCATGGCCGGCACGTTCAACGACGGCGACGCGTTGCTGGTCGACCGCGGCATCAACGAGGTGCGCAGCGATGCCATCTACGTCTTCAGCCTCGACGGCGACCTGTTCGTCAAACGCCTGCAGCGCCTGATCGATGGCACCTTGCGGATGATTTCCGACAACCCGCTGTACCCGCCGGTGCTGATCGAGGGTGCGGCGCTGGAAAAACTGCACATTCATGGCCGCGTGCTACTAGTTTGGAACGCGCGAAGAGTATGATGGCAAAACAACCGACCGCTCTGGTCGGTTAATGAACACTAGACAACAGCAGTAGGATGTAGCGATTCCAGCAACGGATTGCTCGACCGAATCCGTGTGACTGAGATCGAATCATGAGCGGTAATCTGTGGGTGTGGGAAGAAGAAGAGCTGCTGGCCCTGCGCAAGGCATTTGCCGCACTCAAGGCCGGGCAGCGCCAGGCCGACCGGGTCTCCCAGCGGCGCATGGCCGCGGAGCTCGGGGTCAGTGTGACCACCCTCAATGCCTACATGACCGGCAAGCGCGCGCTGGACATGAAGTTCGCGCTGATGTTCGAACGCCTGACCGGTATCCCCACGCGCAGCTACAGCCCACGCCTGGCTGACGAAATCGAAAGCACCCGGCACCATCACAAACCAGCGGTCTAGAGCCACCGCACGGTTTACGGCTGGACGCTGCTTGGCCACTTGAAATTTATCTGGTAGTTTTTCATGAAAATATACCAATAAAAATTCATGAGGTCCGTCGTGTTCAAGCAATCCGCCCAGCATGTCGCCAGCTATTACGCCCAGACCTACCCCGCCCCTATCCCTCTGCGCCCTACCCTGCAGGAACGCCTGGATACCGAGGTGCTGATCATCGGCGCCGGTTTCAGCGGCCTGCACACCGCCCTGCGCCTGGCCCTGGCCGGCAAGCGGGTGATTTTGGTGGAAGCCAGCCGGGTGGCCTGGGCGGCGTCCGGGCGTAACGGCGGTCAGGCGTTGCTGGGCTGGTCGTGCGACATGGCGCCACTGGAGAAATCCCTTGGCCAGGAACGCGCACGGCGCCTGTGGGACAGCATGCGCTGGGCCGCCAGCGAGATGCGCGAGCTGCCCGAACGCCACGGCTTTGAGGTCGACTACCGGCGCGGTAGCCTGTGGGCCGCTGTCCTGCCCCGCCGCGTGGCCATGCTCCATGCGGCCCGGCACGAGGCCGAAATGAAATGGGGCTACGACCCGCTACGGGTAATCGAGCGCGACGAACTGCCCGAGTGGATCGGCAGCCCGCGCTACCAGGCTGCGCTGTATGACGCCGAAGGTGCCCACCTCAACCCGCTGAAGCTGGCCCAGGGCCTGGCCAGCGCCATCGAAGCGGCCGGCGGGCGGATCTTCGAGCAGAGCCGGGTGCTCAGCTACCGCGATACCCCGGCAGGCTTTGTCGCCCGTACCGACCAGGGCGAGATCCGCAGTGATGTGCTGGTGCTGGCCTGCAACGCCTACATCGACCAGCTCGACCGCCCGCTGTCACAACGCCTGCTGCCGGTGGGTTCCTATCAGGTGGCCACCGCGCCCCTGGACCCGGCCCTGGCCCGTTCGCTGCTGCCACAGAACAGTTGCGTGATCGACAACCAGTTCGTCCCCGACTACTTCCGCCTGACCCCGGACCAGCGCCTGCTGTTCGGCGGCGGTTGCACCTACCTGGGCGGTATCCCCAAGGACGTTGCCGCTGCCACCCGCCCGGTCTTGGAACGAGCCTTCCCGCAGTTGCAAGGCGTGCAGATCGACTATGCCTGGGGCGGCCATATCGACTGCAGCCTGCGCCGCACCCCGGACATCGGCCGCCAGGGCCAGCGCTACTGGCTGCAGGGCTTCTCCGGCCATGGCGTACTGCCAACCCTGGCCGGCGCCCGGGCGGTCAGCGACGCCATTCTGGGCGACAACCATTTGCTGGACCTGTACCAGGCCATCGACAACGGCCGCTTCCCTGGCGGCGACCTGCTCGCTGCCCCGCTGGAAGCGGCAGCCAAGGTCTGGTACCGCCTGCGCGACACTATTTGAGAGGGCCCACCCATGGACATGCAGGAAGAAATCGAAAGCCTGGCGATCCTCATCCGCGACCTGCGCAAGCATCGCAACCTGACCCTCGGCGAGCTGGCCGACCGCATCGACCGCTCGGTGGGTTTCCTGTCCCAGGTCGAGCGTGGCCTGTCGCGCCCGACCGTGGCCGACCTTACCGCCATCAGCGAAACCCTGTGCGTGCCCACCACCTACTTCTACAACCTGAGCAAGCCGCGCGAAGTGGACTGGGTCACCCGCCCCGGTGAGCGGCGCACCCTGTACTACGCCGCCGGGATTACCGACGTGCTGGTCTCGCCCAAGCTCAACGGTGGCTTTTCGATGCTCGAAAGCCACCTGGCGCCGGGCGCCAGCAGCGGTGACGGGCACCTGGACGACAGCTCCGAGCAAGGTGGTTTTGTGCTCGAAGGCGAATTGAGCATCTGGCTCGATGACGCTGAGATGCCGGTCACCCTGCAGGCCAACGACAGCTTCCAGCTGCCACCGCACAGCCAGTTCCGCTACGCCAACCTGACCGAACACACTACCCGGGTGCTCTGGGTATTCCGTTGAAACCAAGCGCAGGATCGCACGTGATGACAACAATAAAAGACTGCCCTGATCTGCTTAGTGAAGTACGCGCATTTCGCGCCGAGCATCCTCAGGTGCGTTATGTCGACCTGATCAGCCTGGACATCCCCGGGCATTTTTATGGCAAGCGCTACCCGATCGACATGCTCGAAAAAGTCGCTGCCGGCAGCGCCCTGAAACTGCCGCAGAACTGCGTTTTGCTGGGTGTCCAGGGCGGCCTGCACCCGATTGGCGACTACTGCTTCAACGACGGTGACCCCGATGCGCCACGGCGGCTGATTCCCGGCACCCTCAAGCCGGTGCGCTGGGAGAACCAGCCGCTGGGGCAAATGCTGATCAGCTCCGACGGCACCGCCGCACCGATCGAGTTCGAGCCCCGCGAAGTGCTGGCCCGGGTGCTGCAGCGCCTGGAGCGTCGCGGCATTCGCCCGGTGGTGGCCTTCGAGCTGGAGTTCTACCTGTTCGACCGCACGCTGAAAGACGGCCTACCGCAGTTCCCCCGCGACCCGTTCAGCGGTGATCCGGACGACCAGCCGAACATGCACATCGAACGCCTGTCGCGTTACTCCGACGTGCTGCGAGAGATGGTCGAAGCCGCCAACGAGCAAGGCGTGGACGCCAACGTGATCACCGCAGAACTGGGCCCCGGGCAGTTCGAGATCAACTTCGGCCACTGTGACGACGGCCTGCGCGCCGCCGACTGGGCCGCACTGTTCTGCCGCAGCACGCGTGGCGTGGCGCTCAAGCACGGCATGCGCGCCAGTTTCATGAGCAAACCCTACCTGGACGCGCCGGGCAGCGGCATGCACGTGCATGTCAGCCTCTACGACCAGCAGGGCAACAACCTGCTGGCCGCCGATGACCAGCGCCCGCTGCGCCATGCCGTGGCCGGTTGCCTGGAACTGCTGCCGCAGTGCATGCCGATCTTCGCGGCCAACCACAATGCCATGCGTCGCTATGGTGCCATGGTCAACGCGGCGAGCCGCGCCAGCTGGGGCTTTGAAGACCGCGACGCGTGCATCCGCATCCCCGAATCGGACCCGCGCAACCTGCGCATCGAACACCGCCTGGCCGGCGCCGATGCCAACCCATATCTGGTGCTGGCGGCGATCCTCAGCGGTATGGAGCATGGCCTGGAGGCCGGCCAGGAGCCGATTGCACCGCTCAACGACGACCGCAGCAGCGGCATCGATTTTCCCAAGGACATGCTCGCGGCGGTGGCGGCCATGCGTCATCACCCGGTGGTCAATGAGCGGCTGGGCAGTGAGTTCGTCATGGTCTATTGCGAGAACAAGCGGCAGGACCACCTGGCGTTCATGCATGAGGTGAGTGCGCGGGAGTATCGCTGGTTTCTCTAGGCTGTACCGGCCCTATCGCGGGGCAAGCTGAACTGGCCTAATGATTTTGGACACCTTCGTCGGGCGCTA